>NZ_JBVHQB010000020.1:0-187668 GCF_055567635.1 Streptomyces sp. NPDC026500
TCAGGAACAAGATCGGCACGCACCCGGACACCCTGCCGACCAAGATCGACGAGCACAAGACCTGCGGCTCAACTCATTCTGAAACGATCAGTAAGAGCCGCGGCCTTGAGTCCTCAGCGTTCCGCCCAACTGATCAAGTCGGTCCTGAAGGAATACGCACAGTGAAATTCGCAGAGCTCACGAACCCCGACCGTCCGGCGTGGATCGCCTCGTCCTACAGCAATGGTGCCGGCGGGGAATGCGTGGAGGCCGCCTTTGTGTCCTCAGGTGTCCTGGTGCGGGATTCCAAAGTGCCGGGCGGCCCTCATGTCAAAGTGTCTGCCGAGGCGTGGCGCGGGTTCCTCACGACACCGATGAGATGAGGAGAACGGCGGCACCTTGTCTCTCGTTGCCGGGTGCACGTCACCGCTGGCCCACCTGACCGGGCTCCGCGCCGGGGGTGAGCCCGGCGGCCTCAGCCGGGGAGTTAGCCTCGATCTGTTCGGAACGACCCTGTGAGCAGGAGACAGCAATGGCGAAGGTACCGGCCGCGGTGGTGGCCGCCGGGGGGCTTGTCGGTGGGTATGGCGTCGCCCGTTGGACCAAGAAGCGGCAGCTCGGCGGGGTCGTGCTGGCCGGCGCCGGGGCCGTCGCCGCGCGGCAGTGGAAGCAGCAGGCCGGCGGGAAGGCCGCCGGGGCGCTGACCGCCGCCTACGTCGTCGCCTTCGCCGGGTCGCATCCGCTGGCCAAGAAGGTGGGCGCCTGGCCCGCCGTCTTCGGCGTCGCCGGTGCCGTGGCCCTCGCCTCCTGGGCCGTCGCCGACCGGCACGCCTGAACGACGAGCGGCCGACCCCGGTAAGCAACAGGGTGACGAGGAGCGCCTCGCGGCCAAGCCCGTCGGCCCGAGCAGACGGTCTCTAAGGTCCGCCTAAGCTTTCGTGAGAGTTTCCTTGAGTTCCGCCTGGTCTTCTCGGCCGTGGGTGACGGCAGCCGCCGGACCGCCCGCGAGCGCGAGGAGAGCATGTATGCCACGTACGCCAGGCACGTCACGTATGAAGAGCAAGGCACAGTGGACGGCCGTGATCGCCGCGGCCACCGCGGCGATCTGTCTGACCGGGTCGGCAGCCGCGTCCTCGAACCCGTCGCCCGGTGGAAAGCCGAGCACGTCCGCGTCGGTCGACGCGGCGAAGGCCGCCAAAGCCAAGGCGGTCGCGGCCGCCAAGGCGAACGGCAAGGACCAGGGCAAGGGCAAGCCGGTGGAGGACCAGGCGCGGCTCGTGGAGGCCTTCACGAAGGGGATCGCCGCTCGGCTCGGGGTGAGCCCGGCGTCTGCGCGGCAGGCGGTCAAGGAACTGTTCGCGCTGGCTGACCGCCACGGCGGAGTCGATCCGCGAAGCCCGGAGTTCGCGGCCATCGCGAAGCGGCTCGGCGTCACCCCGGGACAGTTCGAGAAGGCACTTTCCGCGACCAAGCAGGCCATCGGGAAGCAGCAGGGCCCCGGAAAGCCCGGCGAGGGCAAGGACAAGGGCACAGGCGCGAACAAGGGCAAGGACAACGGCAAGGACAAGGGCAAGCCCGGACGCGACAAGCCCGTCATCAAGCACCAAGGGCCGGACGACCCCGCCGACGTGCGGAGCATCGCCTCGGGTGTCGCCCTTCGGCTGGGAGTGAGCACGGCCTCCGCGGAGCGAGCGGTCAAGGAGCTGTTCGCGCTCTCCGACCGGCCGGGTGGTGTCGACGCGGGAAGCGCGGAGTTCGCGGCCATCGCGAAGCGGCTCGGCGTCACCCCCGGACAGTTCGAGAAGGCACTGTCCGCGACCAAGCAGGCCGCGATCGCCAAGGAGCAGTCCCTGAAGGGCTGATCGAGCCGGCTCAGCTGATCCGGCTGAGCTAGTTGAGCCAGCTGAGCTATCTGAGCTATCTGAGCCACCCGATCCAGCAGCGTGACGGTCGGTCCGGTGCTCCCGGGCCGACCACCCTTGCCACCCTCTCTCACCCATTCGTCCCGCCCTGTCCGTCCCCGCCTCCCGGACAGCCCTCACGCCTATCCTTCATCCCCTATCCGCCCCGACCCCCGAACAGGACGATTGCCCCATGCGTGTGCTGGTGGTGGACGACGACGACGCGGTGCGCCTCGCGCTCTCCCGGGCCCTGGTCCGGGACGGCCACGAGGTGGCGGAGGCGAGCGACGGAACATCGGCTCTCGCGGAGCTCGGCGGCAGTCGGCCCGACGCCGTCATCCTCGACGTGCTCATGCCGGAGCCCAACGGCCTGGAGGTGTGCCGCCGCATCCGGGCCCGGGGCGACCGCGTGCCGATCCTCATGCTGACCGCCCGGGACCTGGTGGAGGACCGGGTCGCCGGGCTGGACGCGGGCGCCGACGACTACCTCGTCAAGCCGTTCGCGCTGGACGAGTTGCGGGCACGGATCCGTGCCCTGCTGCGACGCAGCGGCGCGGCCCAGGAGGAAGTCGTCCGCTTCGCCGACCTGGAACTGGACGTGGCGGCCTGCCGGGCCCGACGCGGTGGGCGGACGCTGGAACTCACCCGCACCGAGTACGCGCTCCTGGAGCTGTTCCTGCGCAACCCGCAGCGCGTGCTCAGCCGTTCACTCATCTTCGAAGCGGTCTGGGGCTACGACTTCGGGCCCTCCTCCAACGCCCTCTGGGTCTACGTCAGTTATCTGCGCGCAAAGCTGGAGGCGGGCGGCGAACCCCGGCTGCTCCAGACCGTGCGCGGACTCGGCTACGTACTGCGGGAGGAGCCGTGACCCTGAGCAACCGGGTGGCGCTGGCCGGGGGCGCCGTGGTCTGCGCGGCACTGGTGCTGGCCTCGCTGATCATCTACCCGTCGCTGAGCGCCGGCCTGCACCACCAGCACGACTCCCTGTTGGTCACCGCCGCGGACAAGGACGCCTCCAAGCTGCTGGCGGGGTTCAAGACCAAGATGCAGCAGCTCGAGCGGGAGGGCACCCCGCTGTCGGCGCCGACCTCGCCCGTCACCGTCGGCTCCACCCAGCTCCAGTTCATCGTCCCGCCGGTCACCGCCGGCTCCGACGCCGACTTCATCCCGGTCACCGAGAAGGACGTCCAGGTCGCCCGGGGCGCGGCCCCGGCCTACTTCCAGGACGCCCAGTACAAAGGGGTGAACTACCGGGTCTACACAGCGCCGTTGGCCCACTGGAACGGCGCGCTCGTCCGCGCCTCGATACCGCAGTCCGTGGTCGACTCCACCCTCGGTCCGCTCGCCGTCATGCTGATCGTGATCACGGCCTGCGGCACCCTGCTGGCCACCGTCGGCGCGCGGCTCGTCGCCGGCCGGGTGCTCCGCCCCGTGCGGCGGCTCACCGAGACGGTCGAGCACATCACGGCCACCCAGGACCTCACCGCCCGGATCGATGTACGGGGGCGCGACGAGATCGCCCGGCTGGCAGGCTCGTTCGCCGCGATGATGACGGCCGTGGAGGAGTCGGTACGTGCGCAGCGGCAGCTGGTCGCCGACGCCTCGCACGAACTGCGCACCCCGCTGACCAGCATCACCACCAATCTGGAGCTGCTGAGCGAAGGCCCCGGCGTGGCCGATCCGCAGGCCCCCGCACTGGTCGAACAGGCCCGCACCCAGGCCGAGGAACTCCGGTCCCTCGTCAACAACCTGGTGGAACTGGCCCGGTTCGGGCAGCAGGACGCCCACACCGAGGACACCCGCCTCGATCTGCTCACCGAGCGGGTGGTGGCCCGGACCGCCCGCCGCAGCCCGCAGGTGGCGCTGCGCACCGATCTCTCCGTGTGCATGGTGCACGCCGACCCCGACGCACTGGAGCGCGCCGTGGGCAACCTCGTCGACAACGCCGTCAAATGGAGCCCGGCGGGAGGTCAGGTCCTCGTCGCGGTGTTTCCCGACGGTACGGTCACGGTCACCGACGAGGGCCCGGGCATCCCCGCGGCCGACCTGCCCTTCGTCTTCGACCGCTTCTACCGTTCGCCGACCGCCCGGTCCCTTCCCGGGTCCGGCCTCGGGCTCGCGATCGTCAAGCAGGTCGCGGAGACCCACGGCGGCACCGTGGCCACCGAACCCCTGGACCAGGGTCTGCGCATGAGACTCTCCCTCCCGGCCGCGCCCTGACCCCGCGCGGCCGACGGGGCCTCGGCGGCCCTCAGAGAACGCCCTCCCCCACCCGCTCCCCCGCCCCCCGAAACGCCCGCCGGTACGCGTACGGGCTCGTCCCCACCACCCGCTTGAAGCGCTCCCGGAATGCCGTCGGCGAGCCGAACCCCGCCTGGATGGCGATGCGTTCGACGGGGTACGTGGTCGTCTCCAGGAGGTACTGGGCGCGTCGCACCCGGGCCCGGTGCAGCCATTGGAGGGGTGACGTGCCGGTCTGTTCGCGGAAGCGGCGGTTGAGGGTGCGGGTGCTCATACCGGCGTGACCGGCGATGTCCTCCAGGGTCAGTTCCCGGTCCGCGTTCTCCTCCAGCCAGTCGAGGAGCGGCTCCATCGTCGCGCCCGCCGGTACGGGTGGCTGGGTGTGGACGATGAACTGGGCCTGACCGCCCTCCCGTTCGAGCGGCATGACGGACATCCGGGCGGCGTGCGCGGCGACGGCCGAGCCGTGGTCCTTGCGGATCATGTGCAGGCACATGTCGAGGGCCGCCGCCGCGCCCGCCGAGGTGAGGAACTGGCCGTTGTCGACGTAGAGCACGTTCGGGTCGACGGTCACCGCCGGGTACCTGGCCGCCAGCTCCCGGGCCGCGACCCAGTGCGTGGTCGCGCGCAGTCCGTCCAGCAGTCCGGTGGCGGCGAGGACGAAGGCGCCGACGCAGACCGAGGCGATCCGGGTGCCGTTCGCGGCCGCCGTGCGCAGCGCCTCCGTGACGCCCGGCGGGAGGGGGGCGGACGGGTCGGCGACGCCGGGCAGGACGATCGTGTCCGCCTCGGCCAGCGTCTGAAGGCCGTACGGGGCACGCAGCGTGAAGGCGCCCGCGCTCACCTCCGTGTCCGCCGTGACCGCGCACACCCGGGTCCGGTACGCCGGTCGGCCGTCGGGCAGCCGGGCCCAGCCGAAGGTGTCGATCGGGGCGGAGAGATCGAACGGGATGACCTGGTCGAGTGCCAGTACGGCCACAGTGTGCATGGCCAGAGCGTAGGCATACGCCGGATTCCCGTCATGCGGCCGGATGCGGGCGGCAGCGGCCGGCCGGACCCCGACCCCGGGCGAGACCAGCGGTGAGGTGCTGGCCGGAATTCGTTGGCCCCTGGCAGAAGTGCCACTTCTCCAAGATCTGTCCAGGCCCCTACCGTCACCCCGTGACCAAGTTCCTCCTCGCCGTCCATGTCATCGCCGCGATCGTCGCCATCGGGCCCGTCACGGTCGCCGCGAGCATGTTCCCGCCGGCCGCGCGCAAGATGCTCGAAGCGCCGGACGACCCGGGCGCGCTCGCCACCACGCGGCTGCTGCACCGCATCTGCCAGGTGTACGCCGTGGCGGGCGTCGTCGTCCCCGTCTTCGGATTCGCCACGGCGAGCGACATGGGCGTGCTCGGCGACCCCTGGCTGATCGTCTCGATCGCGCTGACCGCGCTCGCGGCCGTGGTCCTCGCCGCCCTGGTGCTGCCCCGGCAGAGCGCGATCCTGGAGGGCGCCCTCCAGAGCGGGGCGGCGCGGGACGGCGCCCTCCAGAGCGGGGCCCTCCAGGCGGGAGCGGTCCAGGAAGGTGCGGTCCGGGCGGGAGCGGTCCAGGAGGACGTGGTCCCGGTGGGGGCGGTGGACCGTACGGCGACTGTTCGGCTCGCGATGTTCACCGGGATCTTCAACCTGTTGTGGGCCACCGTCACCGTCCTGATGATCATCCGGCCGGGGTCCACCACGGGGGCCTAGTACGACCGCCGCCGGGGGCTCCGCTCGCCCGCCCGGCATGCGCGCCGGAGCACACTCCCGAGCGCATACCGGAGCCCGCTTCCCGGGGCTTAGGATCCCGACCATGAACGCACAGCGGGAACAGTCGACGCCCGGCGCCTACCTGACCTTCGTGGAGCGCCGGTTGACGGCGGACGGATGCGCCACGCGATGGGAGGACTGGGCCGGGGTGCCCGTACTCGTGGGGCGCCGGGCCGAGTTCCGGATGCGCTGGATGGCGACGAAACTGCATCTGTTCACGGTGGCCGCGGCCGTCCCGGAGATAACCGTGCCGGTCCTCTCCGGCTTCACCGACCAGGTGATGCGGTACGCCAAGGACACCAAGGGCGGTCTGCCGGTCGGCCTGCAGAACGGTATCGGCGCCTTCCCGCTCCTGGTCAGCGACCGGGTCGATCCGGCGGCCGTGCAGTGGGCGGAGGCGCAGCAGCGGGTCAAGTTCGCCTGCATGACACGGCCCGTCGTGGTCGACAGTTCGCGCCAGTACGTGGGCATGTACCGCGGCAAGCCGGTCCTCGGGCGCGTCTACGCCTCGTACTTCAACGAGAAGGGGTCTCAGTACTTCTACGGCCAGTGCGGGCACGGGCGGTGCGCCCTTGCCTCCGGTGCGGGGGGGTGCGGCCTCGCGCTCGGCGCGCCCCCGTTCCGGCGCACCCGACCTCCAGGCGCGCCTCACTCCAGGCGCGCCTCACATCAGGCGCCGCCTCCGGCGCGCCTCACCTCCGGTGCCCCAGCACATTCACCACCCGCCCGTTCGGATCCCGTACGAAGAACCGTCGTACACCCCACTCCTCGTCACGCAGCTCCCGCAGGACCTCCGCACCCGACGCGGTCAACCGCGCGTACACGGCGTCGACGTCCTCGACCTCCACGCTCAGGTCGGGGACGACGGGGGCGGTGCGTTCCTCGGTGAGGAAGCTGATCTGTGCGGTGGGGTTGGACGGGGACGCGAGCGTCATGACCCAGCCCTGGTTCATGACCTCCTCGAAGCCGAGCAGGCCGTAGAAGTCCCGGTTCGTCGCCATGTCCTTCTCGGAGCCGATCCGGATGTCCGGGACGATCCTGCGGACGGTCATGGGCCTGCCTCCTCACGGCCCACGCAGGTGAGCCGGTTCTCGTCGCGGACCGGGGCTGTTCTCGTCACGGACCGTGGGACCCACGCCCGCGGACGGTGAACCGGCGGCTCAGCGTCGGCCTGCCAGGGCCCACTCCTCTTCCATGGCGTCCGCCAAGTCTGCCCTGAACTGCCGGGCCACCGCGGCCACGACAAGCACGACGGCGGCCCCGAGCAGAGTGACGGCCGCCCACGTCAGCGGCCACACGTCGGCGAAGCCGTCCGGAGCGGCGGGATGGGTCCGCAGCGAAACATAGAGCAGGGCCGCCGGAGGCGCCGCGACCAGGAGCAACGGCCAGGCCAGCGCGTCCCGGAGGCCGAAGTGGACGGCCAGGAGCACCAGGATCGCGGCCAGGGCGAGGACGCCCGTTCCGGTCACCGGGGTGGTCTCCACGGCCGAGCCCGGTGTCTCGGGGCGGTTGCGCAGATCCCAGGGGAGGCAGAGGAAGTACGCCGCGCAGGACAGAGCGGCGCCGAGCACGCGCGTCAGCCAGCGTTCCGGCCAGGGGCGCGTTCGCAGAGGGCGGAGCAGCTTCTCGGTCATGGCTAGGAGAATTCCGCGCCCGGCGGGGGCGCGACAGAGTACGCGTACTCAGAACGGCCCGCCTTGAAGGGCCACTTGGAACCCGGAGGGCTCGCGGCGGAAAGCGTTCGGCGCCCGACGGAACACGTCCAGCCCCGACGGAACACGCCCGGCGCCCGACAGAACACGTCCAGCGCCCGACAGAACACGCCCGGCGCCGGACGGAAAGGGCACGGCGGCCGGGCGGAAAGGGCACGGCACCGGAACTCATGTCGCGCGTGCGGACGGTGCCTTCGACGACACGTCGGTCTCGGCGGGCGCCGTCGACAGCGGCGCGGCGATGTCCTCCAGGGAGCGGCGCTCGGCGTTGACCGCGAGGAACACGGCGACCAGGCCCGCGGCGCACATCAGACCGGCGCCGATCTGGAACGCGAGCACCGTGTCGCCGACGACGCCGGACTTGGTGAGGTCCGCGAAGACCAGCGGCCCGCTGATACCGCCGGCGGCGGTGCCGATGGCGTAGAAGAAGGCGATGGCCATCGCGCGCGTCTCCATCGGGAAGACCTCGGAGACGGTCAGGTAGGCGCTGGAGGCGCCCGCCGACGCGAAGAAGAGGACCACGCACCAACAGGCCGTCATCGTCACCGCGTTCAGTGAGCCCTGGTCGAAGAGCCACGCCGTGCCGAACAGCAGCAGGCCCGAGAGCAGATAGGTCGAGGAGATCATCACCCGGCGGCCGACGGTGTCGAAGAGCTTGCCGAGCAGCAGCGGGCCGAGGAAGTTGCCCGCCGCGATGACGGCGAAGTAGTAGCCCGTGCCGCCCGTGGGCACGTCGAAGAACGTGGTGAGGATGGAGCCGAAGCCGAAGGTGATCGCGTTGTAGAGGAAGGCCTGGCCGATGAAGAGGGCGAGGCCGAGCACGGCCCGTTTCGGGTAGTGCCCGAAGACGGTCCTGGCGATCACGCCGAAGCCGATGCTCCTGCGCTGCCGGATGGTGATCTCGCCCTCGGGTGCCGGCAGCGGTTCACCCCGTTCCTCCTCGATCTCCTCCTCGACGGAGGCCACCAGCTCTTCCGCGGCCTCACCCTTGCCGTGGATGAACTGCCACCGCGGGCTCTCCGGAACATGCCGCCTGACCAGCAGGACCACCAGGCCGAGGACCACACCGAGGCCGAACGTGAGCCGCCAGCCGAGGTCCTTGGGGAAGATGTCCGTGTTCAGCATGACGATCGACAGCAGCGCGCCGCCGATCGCGCCGAGCCAGTAACTGCCGTTGATGATCAGGTCGACACGGCCGCGGAACCTGGCGGGGATGAGTTCGTCGATCGCCGAGTTGATGGCCGCGTACTCGCCGCCGATACCGAAGCCGGTGAGGAAGCGGAAGGTGAAGAACCACCAGGCGTCGAAGGACAGCCCGGTCAGCGCCGTCGCCGAGAGGTAGACGACGAGGGTGACCATGAAGAGCTTCTTGCGGCCGTGCCGGTCCGTCAGCCAGCCGAAGAACAGGGCGCCCGCGCAGGCGCCCGCCACATAGAGCGCCGCCGCGATACCGGTGACCTGCGCCGCGGAGATCGCCAGACCGCTGCCCTCCTCGGAGAGCCGGCCCGCGATGTTGCCGACGGTGGTGACCTCCAGACCGTCCAGGATCCAGACGGTCCCGAGACCGATCACGATCATCCAGTGCCAGCGGGACCACGGCAGCCGGTCCAGACGGGCGGGAACGTTCGTGGTGACCGTGCCGGTGGAGGCGGGGGTCGGGGCCGGTGATTCCGGCGATTCCGGCGAGGCTGGGGCGGTCATGTGGGCTCCCTCTCCTTCGAGTGAGCCGCCCGGGTTCCCTGTCTCCGCCCGGCTACGCCCCCAGAGCCCGCGACACCACGTAGATCAGCAGTCCGGCCAGTGAGCCGACCACCGTGCCGTTGATCCGGATGAACTGCAGGTCACGGCCGATGTTCGCCTCGATCTTCTTCGTCGTGTGCTCGGCGTCCCAGCCGGCGACCGTGTCCGTGATGAGCGAGGTGATCTCCTTGCGGTATGTCGTCACGACGTACACCGCCGCGCCCTCCACCCAGCTGTCGACCTTGGCCTGGAGCTTGGGTTCGGTGGCCATCCGGGCGCCGAGGGACAGCAGCGAGGCCCGCACGCGCAGCCGCAGCTCACTGCGCTCGTCCTCGGCCGCGGACACGATCATCGACCGTACGGCCGTCCACGCGGAGGCGATCAGGTCCTGGACCTCGCCGCGGCCCAGCACCTCGCCCTTGAGGCGCTCCACGCGCGCGCGGGTGTCGGTGTCGGACTGGAGATCGGAGGCGAAGTCGGTGAGGAACCGGTCGAGGGCGCCGCGGGCCGGGTGGGACGGGGAGTCGCGCATCTCGGTGACGAAGCGAAGCAGTTCCTTGTAGACGCGCTCGCCGACCTTCTTGTCGACGAAACGGGGCGTCCAGCCGGGCGCGCCGCCCTGGACGGCGTCCATCACCTGCTCGTCGTGGAACACCAGCCAGTCGTGGGCGCGGGTGACCACCAGGTCGACGAACCGTCTGTGGCCGCCGTCCGCGACGATCTTCTCCAGCATCTTCCCTATGCCGGGGGCGATCTCCTGGGCGTCGGCGCGGCGGGTGATCGCCTCCCCGACCACGGCCTGCACGTCGGAGTCCCTGAGGACGGTCAGCGCCCCTCTGAGCGCGGCGGCCAGTTCGGCCGTGACCCGGTCGGCGTGGTCCGGATCGGCGAGCCAGACGCCCAGCCTGCTGCCGATGCCCACCGCGCGCAGCCGCTGCCGGACGACCTCCTCGGAGAGGAAGTTCTCGCCGACGAACTCGCCCAGCGAGACGCCCAGCTGATCCTTCTTGGTCGGGATGATCGCGGTGTGCGGGATGGGCAGGCCGAGCGGGTGCCGGAAGAGGGCCGTGACCGCGAACCAGTCGGCCAGCGCGCCGACCATGCCCGCCTCGGCGGCCGCCGCGACATAGCCGGCCCAGGCGCCCGCGCCCGCGTGCGAGGCCCATTTGGCCAGCACGTACACGACGGCGACGAAGAGCAGCAGCGCGGTGGCGGTCGTCTTCATCCGGCGCACACCGCGGCGCTTCTCCTCGTCGGCGGCGCTGAAGGTGTTCATAGCCCGGCCCGGTGGTCCGGCGGCGGGCGCGGCGTTCACTGCGTTCGTGGCGGTGCCGGGACGGGCATGCTGCTCCATGTCGTCCGCTTCACCCGAATTCGTGCGTTCCATTCACTCCACCCGTTCGCAGGCCCTGTCGCGCCCCGTTCACATTGTCCCTTTCTCCCTCTCTTCATGACCGACTCCTGGAACGACACAGGAGTTCCCGGCGTCTGTTCGGATGGGGAATCGACCAGGGCGTCCCCTAGGGGGCGGGTCGGAGCTCGTCCACCGCATGACGCATCATGGGGTGATCGCATCGGAGCCCCCGGGCTCCCTCGTTCGAGGAGAAACGCACCGCATGACCAAGCGTCACGGTTATGCCCTGCTCGCCGCGGTCCTCGCCGTGGTCGTGACCCTTTCCGCAGCCATATACCTGGGCGTCGCGGCCGGCGACGGCAACGGCGCCAGGGCCGACGTCACCGGTGGCCGCACGTCGCACAACGCCGCCGCCCCCGCCTCGACCGGCACCTGGGTCGGCGCCTGGTCCGCCTCCCCGGCCGGAGCCGAGCCCGGCACGGAGCCGAGCGGTCTGGCGGGCCGCTCCGTACGCAACGTCGTGCATACGGCCGCCGGCGGTACGAGTGCCCGCATCACGCTGTCCAATCTCTACGGGCAGCAGCCGCTGGTCGTCACGCACGCCACGATCGCCGTCGCCGCGACCGCGAACAACGCCGCCGCCGCGGTCGACACCATGCGCCGCCTCACGTTCGGCGGCGCCACGACGGTCGTGGTCCCGTCCGGCGGCCAGGTGAAGAGTGACGCCGTGGGCGTCCGTATCCCGCACGGCGTGGACGTCCTCGTGACGACGTACTCGCCGACCCCGTCCGGTCCGGTCACCTACCACCCGCGCGCCCGGCAGATCTCGTACGTGGCCGACGGCGACCGCACCGAGGACGTGAGCGCCGCCCGGTACACCGAACAGAGCCCGTACTGGCGTTACTTGACCGCGCTCGACGTGCTCAGCGACGAGGCCACGGGCACCGTCGTCGCCCTCGGCGACTCGCTCACCGACGGCGTCACCTCCACCGTGGGGGCCAACCGCCGCTGGACGGACGTCCTTTCGGAGCGGCTGCGCGCGTCGGCCGGATCCGGCACCACACCCCGCTACAGCGTCGTCAACCAGGGCATCAGCGGGAACCAGGTCCTCGCCGGGGGCTTCGGGCGGCCGGCCGACAGCCCCAGCGGGCTGAGCCGGTTCGGACGCGACGTGCTCGACCGTACGAACGTCAAGGCCGTCGTCATCGACCTCGGCGTCAACGACATCCTGCGCAACCCGAACCAGGTCGACCCCCGCACCGTCACCGACGGCCTGCGGACCCTGGTGCGGCAGGCGCACGCCCATGGACTGCGGGTGATCGGCGCCACCCTGATGCCGTTCCAGGGGTACCGCGGGTACACGGACGCGCGGGAGGCCGTACGCCAGGCAGTGAACGCTGAGATCCGGGGCGGGAAGGTGTACGACGCCGTCGTCGACTTCGACGTGGCACTGCGGGACCCGTACGACCCGCGAAGGCTGCGGACCGACTACGACTCGGGCGATCACCTGCACCCCAGCGACAAGGGGTTCCGGCGGATGGCCGACGTGTTCGACCTGAAGGACCTGAAGGGGTCGGCTCCGGCGGAGCTGTGATCCGCCGGAGGCCCGCGGCCCACGAAGGCACAGAAGATCAGCGGTCCCGAACGGCCCCGGACGGCCCCGGACGTCAACGACCCCGGACAGCTCCGGACGTCAACGATCCCGGATGCCTCCCGAGGTCAACGGCCCCGGAGACCGCCGGAGTTCAGTAGTCGCCGTCGCGAGATCACCAGTCGCCGTCGCGCCGTCGATGGCGGTCCTCCCGGCGCTCCCGGTGCCGCTCCCTGCGGTCCTCGTGGCGCCGGCGGCGGTCCTCGTGGCGGTCACGGATCAGGTCGCGGACGTCGTCGAGCGCGTCGTACGCGTCACCGAGGCCCCCGCCCTGCGAACCCTGCAACTCCTTGCGGGACTCCCTGCGCTCCAGCTTCTCCTGGCGGCGCTCCTCCTTGAGGCGCTGGCGCTCCGCACGGGTGAGTTTGCGCTCGACCCCGACACCGCCCCAGAAGGCGAAGCCCGTGATGATCACCCGGGGCGCCCCGGGGTCGCCCGCCCGGTCCGACTCGCGGTGGTCGAAGCCGCCCATGATGCCGATGCCGCGGACGACGACCTCGACGCCGGGCGGCACGATCACATTCATCCCGCCCATGACCGCGACGCAGTTGATGACGACCTCGCGATCCGCGAAGTTCGCCTCGCGCAGGTCGATCTCACCGCCTCCCATGAAGGCGAAGGCGTTGAAGCGCTTCGGCACCGTCCAGCGGCCCTTGCGCTCGAAGCCGGACAGGATCGCCACGCCCCACGCGGACGAGCCCTCGCCGCCGACGATACGAGAACCCCAACTCCCGTCGTCCACGGGCTGCTTGACCATGGAGACGCGAGCGGTCGGGGCCTCGCCCGGCAGATCGCGGGTGATCGGCGCCAACTCCCCGTAGGTACGCGCCGTGTACGTCGCCTCCAGCCGCTCCTCGAACTCCTCCATGTCGAGACGGCCCTCCGCGAGGGCGTCCCTCAGCTGTTCGGCGACTCGTTCACGATCGGCGTCGGAGGCACGCAGCTCCGGGAGTTCGTCGTCGGTCATGGACAGCAGCCTACGAGTTCCCCCGCCCGCTAGCCATCCGGCCCACCCTTCCCGCAGCCTCCGCTACGAGACCGTCTTCCCCGCGTACATGCGGCTGATGACCGCCTCGATGTCCGGCTCCCGCACCGAGAGATCCACCAGCGGGTACTCCGCCGCGATCCGCGCCACCAGCGGAGCGGCCGACCGGGCTGCGGGGAAGGCCAGCCACTGCCGCGGCCCCTCCACCTTCACCACCCGCGCCGACTCCACCTCGATCGGCGGCAGTTCCCGCTCCAGGTCCACGATCAGGGTCCGCTCGCTCTCCCCCACCTCGTGCAGCCCGCTCAGCGCACCGTCGTACATCAGCCGTCCGTGGTCGATGACCATCACCCGCCGGCACAGTTGCTCGATGTCGGTGAGGTCGTGCGTGGTGAGCAGGACGGTCGTGCCGCGCTCGGCGTTCAGGTCCCGCAGGAACTCCCGGACCCGCACCTTGCTGACCACATCGAGCCCGATCGTCGGCTCGTCGAGGTAGAGCACCTCGGGATCGTGCAGCAGAGCCGCCGCGATGTCGCCGCGCATCCGCTGCCCCAGCGACAGTTGCCGTACCGGAACGTCCAACAGGTCGCCCAGCTGCAGGAGTTCGACACAGCGGTCGAGGTTCTCCCGGAACCGCGCGTCCGGGATGCGGTACATGCGATGCATCAGCCGGTAGGAGTCGATCAGCGGGAGGTCCCACCACAGCGTCGTACGCTGCCCGAACACGACCCCGATCCGGCGCGCGACACGGGTGCGCTCACGGGACGGGTCGAGCCCGGCGACCCGCAACCGGCCGCCGGACGGGGTGAGGATGCCGGTGAGCATCTTGATGGTGGTCGACTTGCCGGCGCCGTTCGGGCCGATGTAGCCGACCATCTCGCCGCGCGCGACGCTGAAGGAGATCGAGTCGACGGCCCGCACCTGCCGCCGCTCGCCACGCAGGAAGCCCGTCTTCTTGCGCACGTCGAAGACCTTCTCGACACCGTCGAGCTCGATGAAGCCGGCCGCCTGGCCCGCTTCCGTCTCCGAGCCGGCTCCCCTGCCCGTCTCCGGGCCGGCTCCCTTTCCCGGAGAGGTGAATTCGCTGTTTCCGGCGATGGCCACGCCCATTCCCCTAACTTCCCGTACTCCGGTACGCGCGCAGCCCCGCGCGCCAGGCGATCCCGGCCAGCGCGCAGCAGCCCGCCGCCACGAGTGGTGGTGCGAACGCGACCCACGTCGGCAGGTCGAGCGGATAGGGCCGCCCCAGCACATACAGCGCGGGCAGCCAGTTGACGAAGGCGAGCGGGAGGACGAAGGTCACCCCGCGCACCAGGTCCTTGGCGAAGACGGTCGGCGGGTACTGCAGGAGCGTATTGCCTCCGTACGTGAAGGAGTTCTGCACCTCGGAGGCGTCCTGTGCGACGAACTGGAAGGCCGCGCCCGCCACGAACACCGCCGAGAAGATCGCTCCGCCGCTGAGCAGCATCAGCGGGATCATCAGCACCTTGAGCGGCGTCCAGTGGATGTCGAGGACGGCGAGGGCGTATCCGAGGACGAGCAGCCCCTGGGTGATCCGGCCGAGGCGGCGCAGCGCGAAGCGGTCCGCCGCGACCTGCGCGAGCACGGGCGCCGGACGCACCAGGAGTGTGTCGAGGGTGCCGTCGCGCACCCGTCGCCCGAGCCGGTCCATCGAGCCGAGCCCAAGGTCCGCGAGCCCGAAGGCGGTTCCGGACAGCCCGTAGAGCAGGGCGACCTCGGGCAGGCTGTAGCCGCCGAGCCGGTCGACCTGCGAGAACATCAGCAGGATCGCCACGAAGTCGAGGGCGGTCGCCGCGAAGTTCCCGAAGGCGGTCATCGCGAAGGAGGCACGGTAGGCCATCGTGGAACGGATCCACATCGCGGTGATCAGCCGGTAGGCCCGCAGCCCGTCCCGCAGCCGCTCGTACGCCCCCTGCCGCTCGAAGGGGTGAGCGTCCACCACGCGGGCCGTCTCCCGCACCACGCCGACCGCGGTCCGCGCCCCCTCCCCCATGGGACCGGCCACCTCGCGCGTCTCCTCCTCCACCGGGTCAGCCACCCTGAACCACCACCCTCCGCGTCGCCACCGACTGGACGAGCCGCCCGGCCACGAGCAGCCCGATCGCCCAGGTGGCCTGTCTCGCGAAAGTGACCAGCGGGTCGGCCGTGCCGAGCAGTACGTCGACGGGCGCCTGGATCAGCGACGACCAGGGCAGCGCCCGTACGACCTCGCCGAGGACGCCCGGGAAGACGTTCAGCGGCAGCAGCATCCCCGAGCAGAAGATCCCCGCGATGAAGGTCAACTGCGCCACCCCCGCGCCGTCGAGCAGCCAGAACGCGGACAGCGCCACCAGGAAGCGGATCGCGAAACTGACGACCACCCCGAGCGCGACCGCGACCAGGAAGGCGAGCCAGGTCAGCGGATCCGAGGGCAGCGCCAGGTCGAAGACGAGCGCGCCGAAGGCGAGCGGGACCACTCCACGGCCCATCAGATGGAACAGCGCCCGGCCCATGTCCTGCGCGAGCCACCACATCTGGAGGTCGGCCGGCCGGTACAGGTCGATCGCGATGTCACCCGTACGGATGCGCTCGATCAGTTCGTCCTCGAAGCCGCCGCCCATCACCGCAACCACCATCAACAGCGCCTGGCTGACCCAGACATAACTGAGCGCCTGCGCCTGGTCGTAGCCGCCGAGGTGCGGCTTGGTGTCCCACAGGGCCATGAACAGGTACGCCAGGATCAGCCCGAAGACGGTGTTGGTGAAGACACCCGCCGCGGTGGCGATCCGATAGGTGGCGTAACGCCGGAACCCGCTTCCCGCGACAGCCGCGTACAGCCGCGCTGTGCCCACAACCCGTCCCTTTCCCCAGCGTTGAGCCAAAGCGCAGGAGCCTAGCCCCGGCCCGGCGTGGCCCGCCAGGCATTTTCCGGCGCGACGCGTGCCGGACGAGGGAACGGAACGCATGGTGCGAGAGTCTTCAAGAGGGGCGTACCAGGCGTACGCGGGCGTATGGGAACGTATGATGCGAAACAGGAGTCCGGCGAACAGATGAGCGACGAGCCGCAGCAGCGCAGCCAGGGCTGGGCACCCAGGGAACCGGAAGCGGGCCCCCGCCCGGCCCCGGCCACCGCGGCGGAACAGCGGACAGGACCGCGGACGACGCCGGGCAGGCCCGGCAAGAAGCCGAAGCGGAAACAGCGGCCGAAGCGGACCGGCCTGCGCAGGCTCGTCCCGACCTGGCGCATGCTGCTCGGCACGGTCCTCGGCGCAGTGCTGCTCCTGGCCGGACTCTTCGCGCTCGGCTACTTCCTCGTCAGGATCCCGTCCGCGAACGCCGCCGCGATCAAGCAGAGCAACGTCTACCTGTACGCCGACGGCAGCCAGCTCGCCCGCGACGGTGACGTCAACCGCGAGAACGTCTCGCTCACGCAGATCTCCAAGGACGCCCAGCACGCCACCCTCGCCGCCGAGGACCGCGACTTCTACAGCGAGTCCGCCATCGACCCCAAGGCGATGCTCCGCGCCGGCTGGAACACGGTCACCGGCAAGGGCAGACAGTCCGGCTCGACGATCACCCAGCAGTATGTGAAGAACTACTACCTGGGCCAGGAACAGACGGTCACCCGGAAGGTGAAGGAGTTCTTCATCTCCATCAAGCTCGACCGGGAGAAGAGCAAGGACGACATCCTGGAGGGCTACCTCAACACCAGCTACTACGGCCGCAACGCCTACGGCATCCAGGCCGCGGCCCAGGCCTACTACGGCGTGAACGCCAGGGACCTGACCGTCGGCCAGGGCGCCTACCTCGCCGCCCTGCTCAACGCGCCCAGCGAGTACGACGTGATCACGCACCCCGAGAACAAGGCCGCGGCCCTCGCCCGCTGGAACTACGTCCTCGACGGCATGATCAAGCAGAAGTGGCTGACCCGGGCCGCCCGCGACCGCGTCGCCTTCCCGGAGCCGAAGCAGGCCAAGGGCCCGGCGGGTCTCTCGGGCCAGCGCGGCTACCTCGTGCAGGCCGTCAACGACTATCTGACCTCGAACAAGATCCTCGACGAGGACACCCTCACCAGCGGCGGCTACCGCATCACCACCACACTCCAGAAGTCCAAGCAGGACGCCTTCGTGAAGGCCGTCGACGACCAGGTGATGGACCAGCTCGACAGGAAGAACCGCAAGGTCGACACCTACGTCCGCGCCGGCGGCGTCGCCATCGACCCCTCCAGCGGCAAGGTCCTCGCGATGTACGGCGGCATCGACTACACCAAGCAGTACGTCAACAACGCCACCCGCCGCGACTACCAGGTCGGCTCCACCTTCAAGCCGTTCGTCTTCACCTCCGCCGTCCAGAACGGCTCAGGGACCCAGGACGGCGGTGCCATCACCCCGAACACCGTCTACGACGGCACCGACCAGCGCCCCGTGCAGGGCTGGAACGGCGGCTCCTACGCCCCGGAGAACGAGGACGGCGTCTCGTACGGTGACATCTCCGTCCGCACCGCCACCGACAAGTCGGTCAACTCGGTGTACGCGCAGATGGCCGTCGACGTCGGCCCGGCCAAGGTGGAGAAGACCGCCGTGGCCCTCGGGCTCCCCGCCGACACCCCCGACCTGACCGCCTCCCCGTCCATCGCGCTCGGCCCGGCGACCGCCAGCGTCCTCGACATGGCGGAGGCGTACGCCACGCTCGCCAACCACGGCAGGCACGGCGCGTACACGCTCGTCGGGAAGATCACCAAGGACGGCTCGGAGGACGTGAAGCTGTCGGCCCAGGACGTCCGGCCGAGCGCCCGGCAGGTGGTGAGCCGCGAGGCCGCCGACACGACGACGTCCATGCTCCAGAGCGTCGTCGACGGCGGCACCGGGCAGGCCGCGCAGGACGCCGGCCGGCCCGCCGCGGGCAAGACCGGCACGGCCGAGGAGGACACGGCCGCCTGGTTCGCGGGCTACACCCCCGACCTGGCCACCGTCGTCTCGGTGATGGGCCAGGACCCCGAGACCGGCGCCCACAAGTCCCTGTACGGCGCCCTCGGAATGGCCCGCATCAACGGCGGCGGCTTCCCCGCGCAGATCTGGGCCCAGTTCACCCAGGACGCCCTGGACGGAACCGAGGCCTCGGACTTCGACCTCCAGCTCCAGCCGGGTGCCGAGGAACCGGACACCACCGAGTACGACCCCGGTGATCCGGCCGTCACCGACGGCCAGGACGCCGGTGGCACCACGGACGGCGGCCAGGACGGGACCGGGACCCAGGGCGGGGTCAACGGCAGCACACCGGCGTCGACGAACGGTCAGACGCAGGGCCAGGGCCACACCCAGGGCCAGACCAACGGTCAGACCAACGGCCGGACCCAGGGTCGGAGCCAGGGACAGAGCCGGGGGCAGACCAACGGCGGCGCCCATGCCTCCGGCGGAACCACGACCGGTGCCACCGGTGGCACCACCACGGACGGCGGTACCACCGGATCCACCACGACCGGCGGCACCACGACCGACGGGGGCCCCATGGACGGCGGCATCACGGGCACGACAGCGGGCCAGGGACCGCTGAGCGGGCTCACACCCAAGAAACAGAAGCACTGAGCGGGCTCAGGACCGCAAGGACGGAGGTCGGTCCGGCTGCCGAACCGACGGCCGGACCGGAGCCCGATCCGACAGCCGGACCTGAGTCCGATCCGACAGCCGTACCGGAGGCCGATCCGACAGCCGTACCGGAGGCCGATCCGACAGCCGTACCGGAGGCCGATCCGATCGCCGTGCCGGAGGCCGATCCGATCGCCGTGCCGGAGGCCGATCAGGCGGTCAGATCCCCAGGTCCTTGATGATCTTCGCCACGTGCCCGGTCGCCTTCACGTTGTACAGCGCCCGCTCGACCTTGCCCTCCTCGTCCACGACCACCGTGGAGCGGATGACACCGACGACCGTCTTGCCGTACAGCTTCTTCTCACCGAAGGCCCCGTACGCCTCCAGGACCGTCTTGTCGGGGTCCCCGACGAGGGTGACCTTGAGCGACTCCTTCTCACGGAACTTGGCCAGCTTCTCGGGCTTGTCCGGGGAGACGCCGATGACGTCGTATCCGGCGCCCGCCAGCAGGTCGAGGTTGTCCGTGAAGTCGCAGGCCTGCTTCGTGCAGCCGGGGGTGAGGGCGGCCGGGTAGAAGTAGACGATGACCTTGCGGCCCTTGTGGTCGGCGAGGGAGACCTCGTTGCCGTCGGCGTCGGGCAGGGTGAAGGCGGGGGCGGTGTCGCCGGGCTGGAGTCGCTCGCTCATCTGAACCTCACGTGGCCGGGGTGGATGGAATGGATACGGAACGAGCGTAATGGGGGGTCCCGAGGGGTGCGGTCCGGTCCGAACTGACAGACTGTCCGAATCAGGGAGTCACTACACGACCACGGAGGCAGCGCGGTGTCGGATACGTCGAGAACGCCGGATACCAGGACTCCGGCGCAGATCGAGGCGGACATCAAGCGCCGCCGCACAACACTCGCCGACACGCTCGACGAGATCGGCGTACGGGTGCACCCGAAGACCATCGTCGGAGACGCCAAGGCGAAGGTCGCCTCCAACATCGATCACACACTCGGACGTGCCTACATCGGTGTCAATCGCGTCGTCGGCGACGTGAAGGGGCAGTTCGTCACGGAGGAGGGCGCGCCCCGCCTGGAGCGCATCGTGCCGGTGGCTCTGGTCGCGGTGGGCCTCGTCGGACTGCTCGTCATGGGCACGCGGCGGCGCAAGCGCTGACCCGCCCGCGTACGAAACCGGCCGGGACAGGTAGGTTCGGGGCGTGAGCGCCAATCGTGAAACGCACAGCACCCATGACGACAAGCTGCCCATCCGGATGCTGCACGACCGCGTGCTGGTACGGCAGGACGCCGCCGAGGGCGAGCGGCGCTCCGGCGGCGGCATCCTGATCCCCGCGACGGCGGCCGTCGGCCGTCGCCTCGCCTGGGCCGACGTCGTCGCGGTCGGGCAGAACGTCCGTACGGTGGAGCCGGGCGACCGGGTCCTGTACGACCCCGAGGACCGTGCCGAGGTCGAGGTGCGCGGGATCGCCTACGTGCTGATGCGCGAACGGGATCTGCACGCCGTGGCCGCGGACCGCTTCGAGGGGTCCGAGGACTCCACCGGCCTGTATTTGTAGGGCATACGCCACCCGAAGGGGCCGGTGACCATGGTCACCGGCCCCTTTGCCTTTCTTTTGCTACGGTGGAAGGACCCCCGACGAGACGCGCCGTACCGGGGCTCCGCAAAGACGACGCACTCCGTCAAGCCGTCGTCTCCCGGAGGTGCCCCCATGGCCTGGGTCCTGCTCATCCTCGCCGGTCTGCTCGAAGTGGGCTGGTCGATCGGAATGAAGTACACGGACGGCTTCACACGCCCGGTCCCCAGCGTCCTCACCGCCGCCGGCATCGTCGCGAGCATGGTCCTGCTGTCGTACGCCGCCAAGTCGCTCCCGATCGGCACCGCCTACGGCGTCTGGGTCGGCATCGGCGCGGCGGGCGCGGCGATCCTCGGCATGCTCGTCCTCGGCGAACCGGCCACCGCGGCCCGCATCTTCTTCGTCTGCCTGCTCCTGGTGTCAGTGGTGGGCCTGAAGGCTACGTCGGGGCACTGACCTACCCGCCGCGGCCGCGTCAGAACGAGATCCACACATCCGGAGCCAGGTCCGGCCGCCCTGGCACGGGCCTTCGCTCCTCCGTCCACGCGTCACCGGCGACCTCGGAGGCGACGCGCCGCCAGAAACGCACGGCACCGGGGTTGCTGTCCTGGAAGGCGACCGTCCACGGCCCCGGGTGCCGGGCGACGACGTCCCGGACCGCGTGCAGCCCGACGCCTCTCCCCCTGACCCCACGCACGACGAAGAAGCTGTTCAGAACTCGCGTGGGACCGGCGAGAGCCCGCACGAACGCGAACCCGACCGGATTTTGCCCGGCCGTGAAGAGGTACGGGGACCAGTCGTCGGAGTCGGTGAAGGCCGTGTGGAGCCGTTCGGCGCGGAACGTCCCGTCCGGTCCGGGCAGTTGACCACCGAACTCGGACAGGTCGTGCCGGAACATCAACCAGAGCCGCTCCACGGCCGGACGGTCGTCGTCGGTCGCCCGACGAACGGTGACGTCCCCGGGCAGGATTTCTCTCTTGAACGTGGTCGCAGACATGAAAAAAGCCTCCCGAGCGGACAGAGGTCCGAGCCCGGAAGGCTTTGCTGACGATCAAAAACATACCACTGGGTGTGACTGTCACTTCAAGCGCCGCGCCTGGGGCAAGCCGGAGAGATCCGCCCCCATGCCGACCGCTCACCGCGTGCTCGTCGTCCTACCCGAGCACGCCGGTCGAACCAACAGGACCCAACTGCACAGAGCCCTGACGGAAGTCGGAGTGCCATGCGCATGCGCGAGTTGCGGCAACACTGGTGAATGGCCGGGGCGCCGCATCACCCTCCAGATCGACCACATCAACGGAGACTGGCACGACAGCCGCCGGGAAAACCTGCGGTACCTGTGCCCGAACTGCCACGCGCTGACAGATACGTGGTGCCGACAGAAGGAAAGGCCGCCGCTCGCCGGATAGCCGCCGCTCGCCGTACACTTGCACCCGCCCGCCACGCTCGACGACGGGCAGGCTAGCGGCCTTGGCGGAACGGCAGACGCCTCGCGTTTAGGGCGCGATGGGAGAAATCCCGTGAGGGTTCGAATCCCTCAGGCCGCACTCACCTTCACTTGCAAGGTCCGGCTTGCGACTTCCGCAAGCCGGACCTTGCCGGTACGTGGTGCGCCCCCCTCAGCCCAGCAACTCCCGCACCACCGGCACCAGCGCCCGGAACGCCTTCCCCCGGTGGCTGATCGCGTTCTTCTCCGCGGGGGTCAGTTCCGCGCAGGTTCGGGTGTCGCCGTCGGGCTGGAGGATCGGGTCGTAGCCGAAGCCGTTCGTGCCGGAGGGGATGTGCCGGAGGGTGCCGCGCAGTTGGCCCTCGACGACGCGTTCCGTGCCGTCCGGCAGGGCGAGGGCCGCCGCGCAGGCGAAGTGGGCGCCCCGGTGGGGGGCTTCGATGTCGGAGAGCTGGGCGAGGAGCAGGTCCAGGTTGGCCCGGTCGTCGCCGTGGCGGCCGGCCCAGCGGGCGGAGAAGATGCCGGGGGCGCCGTTCAGGACGTCGACACACAGGCCCGAGTCGTCGGCGACGGCGGGCAGGCCGGTGGCCTGGGCCAGGGCGTGGGCCTTCAGCAGGGCGTTCTCGGCGAAGGTGACGCCGGTTTCCTTGACGTCGGGGATGTCGGGGTAGGCGTCCGCGCCGACGAGGTCATGGGTGAGCCCTGCGTCGGCGAGGATCGCCGTCAACTCGGTGAGCTTTCCGGCGTTGCGGGTGGCGAGGATCAGGCGGGTCATGGTCGCCAGTATCTCCGAGTCCGGTCCTGGGCCCGGCCCCCTGGGCGGCGCCCAGTCCGGCTCCGAGTCCGGCGCCTGCCCTCCCAGTCCAGCCCCGGCCTGGCTCCCGCCCAGCCTCGGTCCACTTCGCCGTCCAGGCTCCGCCCGGGCCCCCGCCCGGTCACTAGCCGGGCCGGTCACTAGCCGGGCCGGTCACGGGCCGGGCCCCGGTCCTGTCGGCCCCCGCTACGGCGTGCACACCTTCGTCAGTTCGCCCGCCGCCGCCGTGACGGGGCTGATGTCGGGAGTGCTGTCGCCGTTCTTGACGGCCGTACGGACGTTGTCGACGGCCTTGTTGAGGTCGTCGACCGCCTTGTTGACGTCGGCGTTGTCGGTCTTGTCGCCTATCTTGGCGAGATTGTTCTCTATGGAGTTGAGGGACGCGTCGGTCTGCGTCGGGTCGTTCGCCGCGTTCTCGACGGCCTGTTGGAGCGCGGTGACGCTGTCGGCGATCGAGTCGGCGGTCTGCACGCAGTCGAGCGCCTTGTTGACCGCGTCGCAGCCGACGGCCGCCGGCAGGACGACGAGTGCGGCGACGACGGCGAGTGCGGCGGTACGGCGGCGATTGCGGTGGCGCGCGGCCATGGAACGGTCCCTCCCCGTGGGCATGATGTGGTGCGGCCGCGTCGGCGGACCGCACCGGCCCGCTGCGCGGTCGGCCCGATCCGCCCGAAGGGGCCGGCGGGCGCACGGCTGGACCGTACGCCCGTACCCATAAGAACGCGACGGGCTAACCCGCGGTTGCCTCACCGGTCGCTTCGAGTACCGCGCGCTGGATGGCGGCGAGTTCGTCGCAGCCCGCGACGGCCAGATCCAGCAGGGCGTTGAGCTCCTTGCGGTCGAAGGGCTCGGCCTCGGCGGTGCCCTGGACCTCGACGAAGCGGCCGTCGCCGGTGCACACGACGTTCATGTCGGTGTCGGCCCTGACGTCCTCCTCGTAGCAGAGGTCGAGGAGGGGGACGCCGCCGACGATGCCGACGGAGACCGCCGAGACCGTGCCGGTGAGCGGCTTGCGGCCGGCCCTGATCAGCTTCTTGCCCTGGGCCCAGGTGACGGCGTCGGCCAGGGCGACGTACGCGCCGGTGATGGCCGCGGTGCGGGTGCCGCCGTCGGCCTGGAGGACGTCGCAGTCGAGGACGATGGTGTTCTCGCCGAGCGCCTTGTAGTCGATGACGGCGCGCAGCGAGCGGCCGATGAGGCGGCTGATCTCGTGGGTCCGGCCGCCGATCTTGCCGCGGACCGATTCGCGGTCGCCGCGGGTGTTGGTGGCGCGGGGCAGCATGGAGTATTCGGCGGTGACCCAGCCCTCGCCGCTGCCCTTGCGCCAGCGCGGGACTCCTTCGGTGACGGAGGCCGTGCAGAAGACCTTGGTGTCGCCGAAGGAGACGAGGACGGAGCCCTCGGCATGCTTGCTCCAGCCACGCTGGATGGTGATGGGGCGCAGCTGTTCGGGGGTGCGGCCGTCGATTCGAGACATGGCGTCGAGCCTATCCGCACAGGGGTGAGGGGCTGCCCGCCGGTGGCGGAAACAGCCCCTCACGGGTGAGCCGGAGCTTCTGAAGCGGTGTGCGGATCGGGGGGAGCCGGGCCGGCTTCAGTGGGTTCCGTCGCTCACATCATGTCTTCGATCTCTCCGGCGATGGGGTCGGCGTCGGTGCCGATGACGACCTGGATGGCGGTGCCCATCCTGACGACTCCGTGGGCACCGGCGGCCTTCAGGGCGGCCTCGTTCACCAGGTCCGGGTTGGCGACCTCGGTGCGGAGCCGGGTGATGCAGCCTTCGACCTCTTCGATGTTGTCGATGCCGCCGAGCCCGGCGACGATCTTCTCAGCCTTGGTGGCCATGTCCTACTCCCTGATCAGAACCGCTTTGTCGCAGTAACCCACAGTTGGCCCATCTTCGCGAGCGGTCATGTCGTAGGTGCCGAAGGATGGCGATCACGACAGAGCGACAGCCCGTCCACTGGTCTACACCAGTGGACGGGCTGTCGCCAAACCGGCCCGGCCCGGAGGACGCCCATGAGTGCCGTCAGCGCCGTCTCGCCAGCACGCGCCCGCTGGAACAAGGCTTTCCAGGGGCTGCAGAAGATGGGCCGGAGCCTGCAGTTGCCGATCGCCGTGCTGCCGGCCGCGGGCATCCTCAACCGGCTGGGGCAGCCGGATGTGTTCGGCGCGGACGGGCTCGGCTGGGACAACCTCTCCAAGGTGATGGGGGCGGCGGGCGGCGCGCTGCTGGACGGCCAGCTCGGGCTGCCGATGCTGTTCTGTGTCGGCGTGGCCATCGGTATGGCGAAGAAGTCGGACGGCTCCACGGCGCTCGCGGCGGTCGTGGGCTTCCTCGTCTACTACAACGTGCTGCGCGCGTTCCCGGAGACCTGTCCGGGCGGGAGCGTCAAGATCAAGCTGGGCTGCCAGCTGGAGGACAACTCCGTCGTGGAGTTCACCTACCAGAACCCCGGGGTCTTCGGCGGCATCGTCATCGGGCTGCTGTCGGCGTACTTCTGGCAGCGCTACCACCGGACGAAGCTGGTGGACTGGCTCGGCTTCTTCAACGGGCGGCGCCTGGTGCCGATCATCATGGCGTTCGTGGCCGCCGCGTTCGCCTCGCTGTGCGTGTGGGTCTGGCCGCCGATCGGTACGGGACTGGAGAACTTCAGTGACTGGCTGGTGGGGCTGGGGGCGTGGGGGGCGGGTGTGTTCGGCCTGGCCAACCGGGCGCTGCTGGTGATCGGTCTGCACCAGTTCCTGAACGTGCCCATCTGGTTCCAGTTCGGCAGTTACACCAAGCCGGACGGGCAGGTCGTGCACGGTGACATCAACATGTTCCTGGCGGGCGACCCGAACGCGGGGCAGTTCCTCACGGGCTTCTTCCCGATCATGATGTTCGCGCTGCCGGCGGCGGCGCTGGCGATGACGCACTGCGCGAAGCCGCATCGCCGCAAGGAGATCGGCGGCCTCATGCTCTCGGTCGCCCTGACGTCGTTCGTCACGGGCATCACCGAGCCGATCGAGTACTCGTTCCTGTTCATCGCGCCGCTGCTGTTCGCGGTGCACGCGGTGCTCACCGGCGTTTCCATGGCGGTGACGTGGGGGCTCGGGGTGCACGACGGCTTCAGTTTCTCCGCGGGCCTGATCGACTACATCATCAACTGGAACCTGGCGACCAAGCCGTGGGCGATCGTGCCGATCGGGCTGTGCTTCGGCGCCGTGTACTACGCGATCTTCCGGTTCGCGATCACGAAGTTCGATCTGAAGACCCCGGGGCGGGAGCCCGAGGAGGACGTCGAGGACACCACCAAGGCATAGGCCTCCCCGCCAGGAGGCGGGCCTCGCAGGCCTCTGCGCGAAGGGCCCCCGGACCGACTGCGGGGGCCCTTCGCCGTAAACGGAACCACTTGTTCCCGTTATGGCCGAGACCACAAAATTCGTGGGTTCCTTATCCAGCCTTCACCGTGCTAGAAACAGGTCTACACCACTGAGTGGTGTAGACCACGCGAGGCAGACGAGTCACCGCGTGCCGTCGAAGACGCCGCCGTCCTCTCTCCTGTCCCCTGGGCGGCGCCTGCCAACTGGAGGAAGTTGATGACCACGGCCAGCGCGGTACCCGCCGCCGAGAAGAAGAAGGGCGCCGGCGCGATGGCGGTGCTGCAGCGCATCGGCCGCAGCCTGATGCTGCCGGTCGCCGTGCTGCCCGCAGCCGCGCTTCTGGTGCGCCTCGGCAACACCGACATGCTGGGGCGCCCGTCGTTCCCGACATTCCTCACCAAGATCGCCGGCTTCATGGCGGCGGGTGGCAACGCGATCCTCGACAACATGGCGCTGCTGTTCGCGGTGGGCATCGCGATCGGCTTCGCGAAGAAGTCGGACGGCTCGACCGCTCTCGCGGCCGTGGTCGGTTACCTGGTCTTCAAGAACGTCCTGTCCACGTTCACCGACAAGAACCTGCCGAAGGTGGCCACGGCCGTCGACGGCAAGGTCGTCATGGTCGACGCACCGGTGGACGCCAAGGTGCTCGGCGGCGTCGTCATGGGCCTCGTCGTGGCCCTGCTCTACCAGCGCTTCTTCCGCACGAAGCTGCCCGACTGGGCGGGCTTCTTCGGCGGCCGCCGTCTCGTCCCGATCCTGTCGGCCTTCGCGGGCCTGGTCATCGGCATCGTCTTCGGCTACATCTGGCCGGTTCTCGGCACGGGTCTGCACAACTTCGGCGAGTGGCTCGTCGGTTCGGGCGCCGTGGGTGCCGGCATCTTCGGTGTCGCCAACCGTGCGCTCATCCCGATCGGCATGCACCACCTGCTGAACTCCTACCCCTGGTTCCAGGCGGGCGACTACCACGGCAAGAGTGGCGACATCTCGCGCTTCCTCGCGGGCGACCCGACCGCCGGTCAGTTCATGACGGGCTTCTTCCCGATCATGATGTTCGCACTGCCCGCGGCCTGCCTCGCGATCGTGCACTGCGCCCGCCCCGAGCGCCGCAAGATCGTCGGCGGCATGATGTTCTCGCTCGCCCTGACCTCCTTCGTCACGGGTGTCACCGAGCCCATCGAGTTCACGTTCATGTTCATCGCGCCGGCCCTGTACGCGATCCACGCGGTCCTCACCGGTGTCTCGCTGGCGCTCACCTGGGCTCTCGGGATGAAGGACGGCTTCGGCTTCTCCGCCGGCGTGGTCGACTTCGGCCTCAACATAGGCATCGCGTCCAACCCCTGGGGCCTGGTCCTGGTGGGTCTGTGCTTCGCGGCCGTCTACTACGTCGTCTTCCGCTTCGCGATCACCAAGTGGAACCTCCCGACGCCGGGCCGCGAGTCCGACGAGGAGCTCGCCGAACTGCAGAAGGCCGAGGCCAAGTAACAGCAGGCTTTCCGTTCAGCACAGCCGAATTCCCCGGGCCGACCGCCGGTCCGGGGAATTCGGCATGCCCGGAAAGCGAATGGACCGGCGCCCCCACAGAAGAAGGAAGAGCTGCAAAGTGACCTCAATCACTCACCATTCGGACTTGATCATTTACGTCTCCCGCATCTAACGTCTTCATCGGTCCGGCCATGAACACGACCAAGAAGGCCGGCCATGACCAGAACAAGTGGGGAAATTCGATGAGTCTTCAAGCTCTTCGCGAGATGCAGTTCACCGCGCTCACCGACGAGGAGGCGGCCGCCGTCTCCGGTGAGGGCAAGCCGAGCCGAGCCCAGTGCGAGTGGATTTTCGCGCAGATCGGCAATCCGATGTCGTGCAGCTACGGGGACTATTACAAGCTCTGGAAGTCGCTGGGCTGCGACAAGCTCTGAGGCCGACCGGTGCCCGCCCCTCGCTCGGGGCGGGCACCTCCTTTTCACAGGCCCAGGAGATCCTCCTTGAAGTGGCAGAGCTACCACACCCGTCAGTCCGGGGAAACGGACTGCGGCCCCGCGTGCGCCCACACCGTGCTGCTGCGGCACGGCGTGGTCGTCGACACCGCGATCCTGCGCGAGTCGATCGGGCTCGGTGAACGCGGTTCGAACTTCCTCCGGCTCCGCGACACCCTCGCGGGGTACGGCGTCGACAGCGAACTGCTGCGCCTCGACATCGCCGAGCTGGCCCAGGCCGTGCGGCTGGCGGGCCCCGCGGTCATCCTGATGGACGACGAGGGCTACCGGCACTTCGTCGTCGTCCACGAAGTCACCGCTCAGGGCGACTTCATCGTCGGCGACCCGCTGATGCACCGCCCGATGCGTCTGCCGCCCGAGACGCTGGCCGAGGTGTTCCACGGCGAGGCCCTGATCACCGACCGCCCCACCGCGCGGCCGGCACTGACCGCACGGCTGCGCCGTCCGGGTTCCGCCGGACTGCTGAGGCAGGCGGTCCGCGATCACCGGGGCCGGCTGGCGACCGTTCTGCTCACCACGGTCGTCGTCTCCCTCGTGGCCCTGCTCAACAGCCTGTTCGTGCAACTGGCGGTGGACCGTGTCGTACGGGACGGCTCACGGTGGCAACTAACCGTCATATCAGGCGAGTTCATCGCTGTCGCATTGGCGGCGGCCGGGGTCCAGTACCTGCGCGGCCGGGTCATCGTCGCGCTCAGTCAGTCACTGCAACGACAGCTCTCCGAGCGCTATCTCGGCAAGTTGCTGCGCCTTCCCGCCCGGTACTTCAAGAGCCGCAGAGCGGGCGACCTGGTCAGCCGGATCGACGACGTCCAGGAAATTCAGGGCCTGATCACCTCGGCCGCGGTACGGGCGGCCGTCGACCTCTGTGTGGTCTTTTCCGTCGGCACCTACCTGCTCGTTTCGAACCCGGTCCTCTTCCTTTTCCTTATTCCGCCCGCCGGCGTCAATCTGCTCAGTTCCTTCCTCCTCTACCCGCACATCAAGAACGCTGCGGAAGAAGCGCTCCAACGCGACGCCACCCTGAAATCCGAGACACTCAATGTGCTGCGCGGCCACGGGGAGCTCATCGGATACGGCCGACGGGAATTCGCCTTCCACCGAATGACGCGGGCGCTGGACCGAAGAATCACCTCCGAAACCCGACTGGGCCGACTGGAGAACTTCAATTCGGTGATCAAGGCGGGCAACCAGACCGTGTTCACCGTGGTGATCGCCTGGGCCGGCCTCACACACATGCTCTCCGGATCCCTCACCGTCGGACAGGTCTTCGGATTCCTCACCATGTCCGGCTACTTCCTCGGCGCCATGGACTCCGTGGCCTCGCTCCAGGTCACCGCCCAGCGCACCTCGGCCGCCCTCGGCCGGTACCGGGACGTCATCCTCCAGCGGGACGACGACCGCCGGAGCCTGAAGGACGCGGAGGCGCAGACGCCGCTCGAACCGGCCGACCTGGCGGTCAGGGACCTCGGCTTCGCCCACGAGGGTTCCGGCCGTGACACGCTCTCCGGAGTCGATCTGGACATCCCCCACGGCACGAGCGTGCTCCTGCGGGGCGCGAACGGCTCGGGAAAGAGCACCCTCCTCGCCCTGCTGGCCGGAACCCACACCGGATACCGGGGCAGCATCCGACTCGGCGGCGCCGAAGTCAGCCGGATACGCGAATCCGACCTCCACCGCCACATCCTCTACGTCCCCGAGAACCCCGTCCTGCTCACCGCGTCGCTGCGGGAGAACCTCACGCTCGGCGTCGCCCGTGACAGCGCCGACATCGTGGAAGCCTGCCGTGTGGCTTGCTTCCTGGACGTGATCGACAGCCTCCCCGAAGGCCTGGACGAACCCCTCAGGGAGAGCGGCGCCGGTCTGTCCCGGGGACAGATCCAGCGGCTGTCGATAGCCCGTGCCGTCCTGCACGCCCCCGAGGTCTACCTGTTCGACGAGACGTTCAGCGGGATCGACCGCGAGACCCTCACCCTCATCTGGGGCCACCTGGGCTCTTTGAAGGGAACGAAGGTCATGGTCTCGCACGGCCATGTCCAGGACATTGCGTTCGACCTCGTCCACACCCTCGGCTGAATCCCGACCGGAAAGGCCCCACCACCTCCGATGAAGCTCGCGAATCTGCTGGATCTCGTCCGCACGGACGGCGGCCTCCCACCGTCCCGGCTGGCCGCCGACCTGGCCCTGATCACCACGGTGTCCCTGGACCTCGCCGAGACCGAGCTCGCCTCTTCCGACTGCGCGCGGATGGCAGCGTCGTACGAGCGGAGCCGACCCGCCACTGTCACGGCCGTCGTCCTCACCCGCGACGAGGAGGAGCGTGTCGAGGGCACGCTGCTCGCGCTCGCCCGCGACGCCGACCACTGCCTGCTGATCGACTCCGACTCCACCGACGCCACGCTGGAACGTGCCCGCCGGGCCCGGCCTGACCTGCGCGTCCTCTCCGCGCCCTGGGTCGAGGACTTCGCCCACCACCGCAACCTCGCCCTCGACGACGTAACGGAGGGCTGGATCCTCCACGTCGACGCGGACGAGGTCCTCGCCGCCGAGCACGGGGGCCGCATCCGCCGAGCGCTGACCGTCCTCGACCACCTCCTGCCCACGGCGGACTTCGTCGTGTCGCCCGCGATCGCCGACATCGACGGCCCGACCTACACCAACACCCAGCGCGTCCTGCGCTCCGGCAGCCCCTTCCGTTTCATGGGCCGCGTCCACGAGCACCCCTACGACGTCTCGGGGAACACGCCGCCCCGCGTCGGCATCGATGTGCGGCTGGACCACTCGGGGTATCTGCCGGAAGTGGTCGAAACCCGCGGAAAGCGCGACCGGTACGGCCGGCTCTGCCGGCTGGCCGCGGCCGAGGAGCCCGACAACCCCAAGTGGGTCTTCTACGAGGTCCGCGACACGCTGGACTACCGGACCATGTCCCGAAAGGAACTGACGGCGGCCTTCACCCGGATCGAGAAGGCCTTCGAGGGTGCTGCTCCCGGTGCGGGACCGGAGTACCGGTCGGAGCGGACCGTGGACGCGTGGGCCCTGCTGTGCGAGCTGGCCGTCCGTTTCGGCGGAGCCGAGGAGATCCGCGCCTACACCGCGCTGCTCGCCGGGGCCGGGAGGTCGGTGGAGGCGACGTACTACCGCACCGTGCTGGAGTCGAGCCGGTTGCTCGGACGTCTCTCCGCGCTCGTCGACGGCGTCACCGCCGTCGAGCGGGACGAGGAGCCGGACAACCGGCATCTGATGGCGCGGCTCTTCGAGCTCCAGGCGACGCTGGCGCTCGCCAGCGGCCGGTACGAGACGGTCGTGCCCGCCTACGGCAAGGCCGTCGCGCGGGGTGCCGGGCAGAGTGTGACCGAGGACTTCGCGATGCTGGCCCGTGTACTGCCCGGCCCGCACGACGGCGCCGGGCAGTAACAGCGGTCAGATCTCGTACGTAGCCCCCGGCGCCGCCAGTTCCACCGGACCGGTGTACGCCGAGCGGGCGTCCGTCAGGTTGGTCCGGGCGTCCGTCCACGGGGGGATGTGGGTGAGGACCAAGCGGCGGGCGCCTGCGCGGGCGGCGGTCTCGCCGGCCTCGAGGCCGTTGAGGTGGAGGCCGGGGATGTTCTCCTTGCCGTGGGTGAACGCGGCCTCGCACAGGAACAGGTCCGTGTCGCGGGCGAGTTCGTCCAGGGCCGCGGTCACCCCGCTGTCCCCGGAGTACGTCAGTGACCTTCCGCCGTGCTCCACCCGGATGCCGTACGCCTCGACGGGGTGGCTCACCCGCTCCGTGTGCATCGTGAACGGGCCGACCTCGAACGTGCCCGGCTTGACGCTGTGGAAGTCGAAGACCTCGCTCATCGAGGACGCGGACGGCGTGTCGCCGTAGGCCGTGGTCAGGCGGTGCTCCGTTCCCTCGGGTCCGTAGACGGGGATCGGGTCGCAGCGCCCGCCGTCGTGGCGGTAGTAGCGCGCGACGAAGTACGCGCACATGTCGATGCAGTGGTCGGCGTGCAGATGGCTGAGGAAGATCGCGTCGAGGTCGTAGAGACCGCAGTGGCGCTGCAGCTCGCCCAGGGCACCGTTGCCCATGTCGAGGAGCAGCCGGAAGCCGTCGGCCTCTACGAGGTAGCTCGAACAGGCCGATTCCGCGGACGGGAACGACCCCGAGCAGCCGACGACGGTGAGCTTCATAAGAGCTGGAACCTCCGCGCTGGCAGGAAGTGCAGAGAGAATAGATGCGGGGTGCAGGTACTCGGTTGCAGATACGTGAACGGGGGTCGTGCGGTCCATCGAGCGTAAGGCGCAAAAGGGCCGGTCGCTCCTCCGCCAGGGGCTGTTGTGGGCGAACTCACCTGTGGTGTCACCGGTTCGGATGGACCTTGGGGCACCTGGGGTCCGCACAGGGCGGGCGGGGGCACATGCGCGCCGGTACCTTCCTTGCTATGGACACGTCCTGGTGGCTCGCGTTGGCGGCGGTCGTATTGCTCGCGCTGGTCGCGACGCTGGTGGACGGCTGGGGGCGCCGCGGGCGCCGGCCGGCCGGTCGGACGCGTCCGCCGGGCCGGCCCCGCGGACCCCGCCTGGGCACGACGCGGCGCGGCGGGCCGCTCCCGCGGGCGGCGGAGATCTGGTGGGCGAACGTCCCCTACGAGGACGGGCCGGGGGCCAAGGACCGGCCGTGTCTGGTGCTGGTGGTGCGCGGGAAACAGGTGACCGTCGCGAAGATCACCAGCAAGTACCACGACGAGCGGCCGGGGGTGATCCCGCTGCCACCGGGGGCCGTGGGGGACTCCCACGGTCGGCCGAGCTTCCTGGAGACGGACGAGCTGCGCGAGGTGCCGGTCGGCGACTTCCGGCGGCGGGTCGGCGTGGTGGATCCGATCCTGTGGGACCAGGTCCGCTACCTGGCGCGCTGAAGCCCACACCCACACGGAGTCTCACTCCGCGCTCCGGAAGCTCTCCCCCTCGGTGCGGAAAAGCCGGAGGGCGCGGGGACCTGGTTCGGTCCCCGCGCCCTCCGGTCCAGCCGGTCCGGTTGCCCGGGCTATGCCCAGAGCTGTCCCTGCAGTGTCTCGATCGCCTCTTCCGTCGTCGCCGCCGTGTAGACGCCCGTCGACAGGTACTTCCAGCCGCCGTCCGCGACCACGAAGACGATGTCGGCCGGCTCCCCGGCCTTGACGGCCTTGTTGCCCACGCCGATCGCGGCGTGCAGCGCGGCTCCGGTGGAGACGCCCGCGAAGATGCCCTCCTGCTGGAGGAGCTCCCGGGTGCGGGTGACCGCGTCCGCCGAGCCGACGGAGAAGCGGGTGGTGAGGACCGAGGCGTCGTACAGCTCCGGTACGAAGCCCTCGTCCAGGTTCCTGAGCCCGTAGACCAGGTCGTCGTAGCGCGGTTCCGCGGCGACGATCCTGACGTCCGGCTTGTGCTCGCGCAGGAAGCGTCCGACGCCCATGAGGGTGCCGGTGGTGCCGAGGCCCGCCACGAAGTGGGTGATGGACGGGAGGTCGGCGAGGATCTCCGGGCCCGTCGTGGCGTAGTGGGCGCCGGCGTTGTCCGGGTTGCCGTACTGGTAGAGCATCACCCAGTCCGGGTGCTCCGCCGAGAGTTCCTTGGCGACGCGGACGGCGGTGTTGGAGCCGCCGGCGGCCGGGCTGGGGATGATCTCGGCGCCCCACATGCCGAGCAGTTCACGGCGTTCCTGCGAGGTGTTCTCGGGCATGACGCAGACCATGCGGTAGCCCTTGAGCTTCGCCGCCATGGCCAGCGAGATTCCGGTGTTGCCGCTGGTCGGCTCCAGGATCGTGCAGCCCGGAGTGAGACGGCCGTCCTTCTCCGCCTGCTCGATCATGTGGAGGGCCGGCCGGTCCTTGACCGAACCCGTCGGGTTGCGGTCCTCCAGCTTCGCCCAGATACGGACGTCCGCGGACGGCGAGAGTCGCGGCAGGCGCACCAGAGGGGTGTTGCCCACCGCGGCGAGCGGGGAGTCGTAGCGCATCGGAGACCAGCGGCCTATCAGGCCATGCCACCGGCGACGGCCGGCAGGATCGTGACGTTGTCGCCGTCGGTCAGCTTGGTGTTGATGCCGTCGAGGAAGCGGACGTCCTCGTCGTTGAGGTAGACGTTGACGAAGCGGCGCAGTTCGCCGCCGTCCACGATCCGGGCCCGGATGCCCGCGTGACGGGTGTCGAGGTCGGTGAACAGCTCGGCAAGGGTCGCCCCGCCGCCCTCGACGGCCTTCTCGCCGTCGGTGTAGGTGCGGAGGATGGTGGGGATGCGGACCTCGATGGCCATGGTTGCGGGCTCCTGTCGGAAGGAAAGTCAGGTCGGAAGACGCGCGGCAGCGCGGGCAGGGCAGGGGGTACGCCGGTTGCGGTGCCGCGGCTCTCGGCCGTACGGCGGCGGCAGTTCAGCGCGTACAGATGGCGCTCTGCAGCCTGCACAGGTCGACGTGCAGCCGCGCCACGAGCAGCATGCCCGGCGTCTTGTCGCTCACGTCGTGGAAAACCATGGGCTCATCGTATCGATTCCCGGCACGGGCCCCGGAGTGTGATCTCGCATCGCGGACGCTTTTCGACCGGTGGGTGGGATCAGTAGCTCTCTACGACCTTGACCTCCTCCTCCGTGACCTCGCCATCCACGATCCGGTACGAGCGGAACTGGAAGGGGCCGGCGTCGTCGGTGTCCGCGGTGGAGACCAGGACGTAGTGCGCGGCGGGCTCGTTCGCGTACGCGAGGTCGGTGCGGGAGGGGTAGGCCTCGGTCGCGGTGTGCGAGTGGTAGATGACGACGGGCTCCTCGTCGCGGTCGTCCATCTCGCGGTAGAGCTTCAGCAGATCGCCGGAGTCGAACTCGTAGAACGTGGGCGAGCGGGCCGCGTTGAGCATCGGGATGAACCGCTCGGGGCGGTCGGTGCCGGCGGGTCCCGCGACGACGCCGCACGCCTCGTCGGGGTGGTCCTGGCGCGCGTGCGCGACGATCTGGTCGAACAGGGCCTCGGTGATTCTCAGCATGCTGGTCAGGATAGACAGAAGGGCCGTCCCGTACCGAGGCGTGGTACGGGACGGCCCGCATGCCGGACGTCCTGAGCGGTGGCCGGTGCGGCCGGACGTCCGTGCGGCGGTCAGCCGACCGACTCGAACTCCGGTTCGCGGCGTTCGGTGACCTGGGGGTTGCGTGCCTTGAGGACCGCCCAGCCGATGGCCAGGGCGGCGGCCCAGACGGCCATCACGTAGAGGCAGATGCGGGAGTCGGCGTCGTAGGCGATGAGGCCGGTGACGAACAGCAGGAACACGACCGCGACCCAGCTGCACTTCGCGCCGCCCGGGGCGGGGAAGGACGAGGCCGGCAGCCGGCCGGCGTCGACCGCGCGGCGGTAGAGGATGTGGCTGATCAGGATCATCAGCCAGGTCCAGATACCGGCCGCGGTGGCCACCGAGGTGACGTATCCGAAGGCCTTCTCGGGGACGACGTAGTTGAGGATCACGCCGATGCCCATGAAGAGCACGGAGATGGTGATGCCGAGCGCGGGCGTCTTGGTCGAGGACAGCTTGCTGAAGACCCTCGGGGCCTCGCCGCTGTCGGCGAGGTTCCGGAGCATGCGGCCCGTGGAGTACATGCCCGAGTTGCAGGAGGACAGGGCGGCGGTGAGGACCACGAAGTTGACGATGCCCGCGCCGGCCGGGATGCCGATCTTCGCGAAGGCCTCGACGAAGGGGCTCACGCCTGGCGCGAACTCCGTCCACTTCACGACGCAGAGGATGACCGTGAGGGCGCCGACGTAAAAGAGGGCGATGCGCCACGGGAGGGTGTTGATGGCCTTCGGGAGCGTCTTCTCGGGGTCCTCGGACTCGCCCGCCGTGACGCCGACGAGCTCGACGGCGAGGTAGGCGAACATGACGCCCTGGAGGGTCATCAGGGACGAACCGATGCCGTTGGGGAAGAAGCCGTCGAACTGCCAGAGGTTGCTGACGGAGGCGGTGTCACCGGCGGAGCTGAAGCCGAAGGTGAGGACGCCGATACCGATGACGATCATGCCGATCAGCGCGGTGACCTTGACCATCGAGAACCAGAACTCGATCTCGCCGAAGAGCTTCACCGAGATCAGGTTCGCCACGAACAGGACGACCAGGAACACCAGTGCCGTCACCCATTGGTGGATTCCCGGGAACCAGTAGTGGACGTAGATCGCGGCGGCCGTGAGCTCGGCCATGCCGGTGACCACCCACATCAGCCAGTACGTCCAGCCGGTGAAGTAGCCGAAGAACGGGCCGAGGAACTCGCGGGAGTACTCGGCGAAGGAGCCCGAGACCGGGCGGTAGAGCAGGAGCTCGCCGAGCGCCCGCATGATGAAGAAGATGATCACGCCCGCGAGAGCGTACATCACGATGAGGCTGGGGCCGGCCTTGGCGATGTTCGCCCCGGCTCCCAGGAAGAGGCCGACGCCGATGGCGCCGCCGATCGCGATCATCTGGACCTGACGGCTGCCGAGCCCGCGCTCGTACCCCTCTTCGGGGGCGTCGCCGCCCACGGCCTCACTGCCGTCGTACTGCTTGCCGACCTGCGATGAGGTCATGTCTGGTGCGCCTTTCTCCATACCGGTCCGAGCCAGTCCCTTGGCTTCGAATCGGCTTCCGATCCCCCCGGACAGGTGGAGCTTGTGCCTGGCCGGCGGTCCGCCGGCTCGGTGGCGCACCCGGCGGGACATGGGTGGTGTCCTGCCGGGCGGTCGTGAAGATCTATCACGGCGGCGGCGTTGATCGGTTGAGGGTCGTGTTGCGCAGACCACAGGAAGAACCGGACAAAACGTCGAACCGCGCCCCAAAGGGCGCGGTTACGGTGACATGATCGTTATCCGGATTTGAGCATCCGCTGAGCGAACGCCAGAGGTGTTATGTCATGACAGTTCAGGGCATAAGGGTTTCGACCAGGGTCTCCTGGAGGCCGCCCAGCCAGAGGTACGCCATGACCATCGGCTTGCGCGGGTCCTCGTCGGGGAGTCGGTAGAGGAGGTCGGTGTCCTCCTCGTCCACGACGTCGAGCCGCGAACCGATGGCGAGGCGCAGGTCGTTCAGGGCGCGCAGCCACTGCTCGGACTGCGCGGTGGTCAGCTTGAGGACCGCTCCGCCGTCGCCGCCGAGGGTCAGTCGGTCCAGCGAGCGGATCACGGCGAGGGCGTTCTCGCGCTTGCCCGCACGCAGGTCGTTCTCGGTGAAGCGGCGGAACTCGGCGGAGTGGGCCTGCTGTTCCTCGGCCTGCTCGGGCGAGGAGGCCTCGACGCCGGGGCCGCTGTAGGCGTCGGGGAACAGGCGCTTGAGCACCGGGTCGCTCGGCGGCTCGCTGGGTCCCTCGGCGAAGAGCTCGGCGAGCGGGTCGGCGGAGGCGTTCTCCGCGGGGCCGGGACCGATGAGCTCCAGGAGCTGGACGGCGAGGGAGCGGATGATGGAGATCTCGACCTCGTCGAGCGCGACGGCCGCGCCGCCGCCGGGGAGCGGTTCGAAGTGTCCAGGCATGGAGTGAATTCGCTACTTCCGGTCCTGCAGGCGGTCGGTTGACAGGGGGCCGGCTACTTCCGGTCCTGCTGAAGGGTGGCCCACAGACCGTAGCCGTGCATGGCCTGCACGTCGCGCTCCATCTCCTCGCGCGTGCCGCTGGAGACGACGGCCCGGCCCTTGTGGTGGACGTCCATCATCAGCTTGGTGGCCTTGTCCTTGGAGTAGCCGAAGTACGTCTGGAAGACATACGTCACATAGCTCATGAGGTTGACCGGGTCGTTGTGGACGATCGTGACCCAGGGGACGTCCGGCTCGGGTACGGCGAAGACCTCCTCCGCCGACTCGGTCTTCTCGATCTCTAGAGGTGCGGGAGCCGTCACACGCCCATGCTGCCACCAGAGGGGGTCACCCGCACAAACGGACCCCCGAATAGGGGGCCGACACCCCGGGAATCACAGGGCTCCCAGAAATCGTCAAACTGACGAGATGGGGGTACGATCCCTGCCATGAACACAGCGGACCTTGGGCTGCCGGAAGAAGAAGGGCGCGAAGCGCTTCCCCAGAAGGACGGTGGCGGGCGACGGGTGGGCGTTCCTTCCACGGCGCTCTTCACGGACCAGTACGAGCTGACGATGCTGCAGGCCGCGCTCGCGGCCGGGACCGCCGAGCGGCGCTCGGTCTTCGAGGTCTTCACCCGGCGGCTGCCCGAAGGACGGCGCTACGGAGTCGTCGCGGGCACCGGACGCGTCCTCGACGCCGTCGAGAACTTCCACTTCGACGCGGACGTCCTCGGCTTTCTGCGCGAGCGCGGGATCGTGGACGAGCCGACTCTCGAGTGGCTCGCCTCGTACCACTTCGGCGGGGACATCTGGGGCTACCCCGAGGGCGAGGTGTACTTTCCGGGCTCTCCCCTCCTGCGGGTCGAAGGCAGCTTCGCGGAATGCGTGCTCCTGGAGACGGTGGTCCTCTCGATCCTCAACCACGACTCCGCCATCGCGGCGGCCGCCTCCCGGATGTCCTCCGCCGCGGGCGACCGGCCGCTGATCGAGATGGGCGCCCGGCGCACCCACGAACTGGCCGCGGTGGCCGCCGCGCGGGCCGCGTACATCGGCGGGTTCGCCACCACCTCCGACCTGGCCGCCGGTTTCCGCTACGGCATCCCGACCGTGGGCACCTCCGCGCACGCCTTCACCCTCCTGCACGACCACGAGCGGGACGCCTTCCGGGCCCAGGTGGACTCGCTGGGCCGCGGCACCACGCTGCTCGTGGACACCTACGACGTCGCCGAGGCGGTCCGCACGGCGGTCGAGGTCGCCGGGCCCGAGCTCGGCGCGGTGCGCATCGACTCCGGAGACCTGCTGCTCGTCGCCCACCGGGTGCGCCAGCAGCTGGACGAGCTGGGCGCGACCGGGACGAAGATCGTCGTGACCTCCGACCTCGACGAGTACGCCATCGCCTCGCTGGCGGCGGCGCCCGTGGACGCGTACGGCGTCGGCACCCAGCTGGTGACGGGATCCGGCCATCCGACCTGCTCCATGGTCTACAAGCTGGTCGCCCGCGCCGAGTCGGCCGACCCGAAGGCGCCGCTGGAGCCGGTGGCCAAGAGGTCCACGGGCGGCAAGACGTCCATCGGCGGCCGCAAGTGGGCCGCGCGGCGCCTGGACGAGCAGGGGGTCGCCGAGGCCGAGGTGATCGGCGTCGGGCCGGTGCCCGGCGAACTGGCCGACCAGCAGCTCCTGGTCCAGCTGATCAAGGGCGGACAGGTCCTGTCCCGCGAGCCGCTCGATGTCGTACGCGACCGGCACGCGGCTGCCCGCGCCCGGCTGCCACTGTCGGCGACCCAGCTGTCGCGCGGCGAGCCCGTGATTCCCACCGAATACATCTGAGGCGTGCGGGGCGGGTGGTGCGGGAGTGACGCCGCGCATGAACCTCCGGTGAGCGGGAATGCAACGGCAGCGTGCCCGCGCGGGCCGTGGAAGCCGAATTACCCCTCCCGCACAGCCCTCTAAGTCTCTAGGCTCGGAAGTTCAACGGCCGGGCCCGCACCCTTGTCTGCCGCACCCATAGCCGAAGGACACCGCCCATGCGCCGCGCCTTGATCGTCGTAGACGTGCAGAACGACTTCTGCGAGGGAGGCAGCCTCGCGGTGGCCGGGGGCGCCGACGTGGCCGCCGCGGTCACGGAGCTGATCGGGCAGGCCCCCGCCGGCTACCGGCATGTCGTCGCCACCCGGGACCTCCACATCGCGCCCGGGGGTCACTTCGCCGACAATCCCGACTATGTGCACTCCTGGCCCGCGCACTGCGTGGCCGGTACCGAAGGGGTGGGCTTCCACCCGAACTTCGCCCCCGCCGTCGCCTCCGGCGCGATCGACGCCGTCTTCGACAAGGGTGCCTACGCGGCGGCGTACAGCGGTTTCGAGGGCGCCGACGAGAACGGGGTGCCGCTGGGCGACTGGCTGCGTGCCCGCGGGATCGGCGAGGTGGACGTGGTCGGCATCGCGACCGACCACTGCGTCCGGGCGACCGCCCTGGACGCCGCGCGACAGGGCTTTCATACGACCGTCCTGCTCGACCTGACGGCCGGCGTGGCGGAGGAGACGACGGAGCGCGCCCTGGAGGAGCTGCGCGCCGCCGGAGTCGAGCTCACGGGCAAACCCGTGGTCTAGGACCTGTCCGGTCGATCACGGCGGAGACGCGGGGTAGGTCCTGGCCGGGACGGCCCGCGCGTCACACAGGGTCATACGACGTCACGTCCCGTCCGTCCGGGGCGTCACGGCTGCGGTGCCGGGCGTCTGAGCAGCGTCCTGATCGGGTGCCACAGCTCCTGGGGGAGCTCGGGGACACCGATGGCGGTGACGCCGGTGCCCGGGACGCCGACGTCGGGGGCCGTGCGCCATATGAGCCCGTCGGGATGGTGCAGGACCGCGGTGATCTCGTCGGGGGTGGGCGGGGCCGCGTTGCCCCGCAGGTAGACGGCGCGCAGGCCCAGGTTGCGCAGCCGGGTCAGGGCGCGGGCACGGTTCTGGGCGACGACCAGGAACCGCACGCAGCCGTAGCCGGAACCTGCCGGACTGGGCAGGTTCAGCGCCACTACGACGCTGCCGTTCGGCAATCTGCAGAAACCTCCTGCGGCCATGCGGTCACACCCCCGTGCGAGTCGTTGTCAATAAGCCGGGCACAGGACGCACCTAAACACGATCGGCGGCAACCCGCCAGGGGGTTGCCGCCGATACGCTTCTGACCTGCGGAAATGCTGACTACTTCACCGCAGGGCCGACCTTGAGGGAGATCGTGGAGCCGTCCTTGGCCTCCTTGACGATCTCGATCTTGGTGTTGGTGTCAGTGATCTTGACGCCGCCGGTCGGGTTCCGGTTGTCGTAGTAGTCGCTGGTGTGGTCGTTGAAGACCGACACCCCCTTCGACGACGGAATCTTCGTGGCGACGTCCGCGCTGTGCAGCGTGATGCCGTCCGTGCGGTACAGGCTGAACGGGGAGTCGTAGGCCTGGATGCGGTTGCGCATCAGCGTGCCGTTGTCCCACCACAGGGCCTTCGGGTGCGAGTCGACCGGAAGCGCGAGGCCGACACCCGGGTGCTGGCTGGTGTTGTTGTCCGCCTGCGAGGTGTCCCACTTCCAGATCAACAGGCCGTTCTGGTAGGCGTAGTGCTCCACCCAGTCCGGACGGGTCGTCGAGAAGCCGAAGTTGTACGGGCCGACCTTGAGGGTCTTGTCGTACGAGACGTACTGGCGGTTCTCCGCGAGGTAGTACTGCGCGTAGTCCTTGGTGAACGAGGCGCCGATGCGGGAGAAGCCGCTCGCGGTCCAAGCGGCGTCGGCCGTCTCGGCGTTGTCCGAGAAGAGCGCGGTGCCGTCCGCGGTGACGCCGATCTCGTCGGCCGCGAAGCCCTTCAACGCCACGCCGCCGTCGCTCTGGTAGCGGAAGCGGATGTCGATCTTCTTGCCCGCGTAGGCGTCGAGCGGGTACGCCAGCTTCTTGTACGCGTCGACCGTGCCGGTGAGGGCGGGCTTGTCACTGCCGTCGCGCGGGATGGCGGCGCCGTCCACCGTGCCGTCGAGAGCGGTCCAGTTGGCGCCGCCGTCGGTCGAGACCTCGGTGTAGAGGTAGTCGTAGCCCGCCTCGATGTCGTACCAGCCGTCGAGGGTCAGCGTCGCCGACGACTTGCCCGTGAGGTCCACGGACCGGGTCAGCGTGTTCTTCAGGTTGTCGCCGCTGCCGCTCCACCACTGGGCCGAGCCCTGCGCGGGGTTGACGACCGTGGTCGTGACCGCCTTGTCCGGCAGGCTGACGACGAGCGCCTGCTTGTTCCAGGTGTTGTACTCGGCGACGCCCAGCTTGTGCGTGGACTGCTTGCCGGCCTTGGCCGTGTCGTAGTTCAGCCAGCCCAGCTGGAGCTTGTCCCAGGCGTTGAAGTCGCCGGGGAGGTCGCCGATGGACTCCTTGCCGGTGCCGAGCCAGGAGCCCGAGGACATCAGGGTCCAGAAGCCGGTGGAGTTGTCGCCGCCGGCGGTGTCGTAGTGGTCCGGCAGACCGAGGTCGTGACCGTACTCGTGGGCGAAGACGCCGAGTCCGCCGTTCTCCGGCTGGATGGTGTAGTCGCCGACCCAGATGCCGGAGTCGCCGATCTGGGCGCCGCCGAGCTTGTTGTCGGCCGGGCCCGTGGCGCCCGCGTCCGTGCCGAACGCGTACCAGCGGTGGGCCCAGATCGCGTCGGTGCCCTGGACGCCGCCGCCCGCGGACTCGTCCTCACCGGCGTGCACGATCTGGAAGTGGTCGATGTAGCCGTCCGGCTCGTTGAAGTTGCCGTCGCCGTCGTAGTCGTAGCGGTCCCACTGGTCGAACTGCGCCAGGTCCGTCTTGATGGCGGCGTCGGACTTGCCGGCCGCCTTCTGCTGGGCGACCCAGGCGGTGACGCCGTCGCTGACGACGTTCCACACGCTCGGGCAGTTGGTGGAGCCGCAGGCGTCGTTGCCGTAACGGGCCTCGTTGTAGGGGACCTTGACCCAGTCGGCGACCTCGCCGTCCACCGAGTAGCGGCCCGAGGACTGCGTCTCGTAGAACTTCTTCATCGACTCGACGTTCTTGCCGGTGCCGAAGTAGAGGTCCTGGAAGTGCTTCTGGTTGTAATCCGCCTGCCAGGCCGTGCTGTTGTCCTTCTTGCGGTCCGGCTTGGCTATCTGGTTGTGCAGCGGGCCGGCGGTGCCACCGAACTTCGGGTCCGTCTTGTCGCCGAACTGGACGAGGATCGTGAAGATCTTGTCGGTCTTCTCGCGGCCCAGCTCGACGTACTTGCTGCTGCCCTTCTTGCTCTTCAGCTGGACAACCTGCGAACCGTTGCGGTTCTGCACCTTGGCGTCGCCGGATATCACCTGGTTCAACGCCTCTTGGTGCTGGGCGTTCTGGGTCTTGCTCAGCGGGCCGTCGAGGTCGTGGTCGACCGTGTTCCTGACCGGCTGCGGGTCGTGACGGTTCACGACGGGTGACGCGGCCGAGTCGGCCTGCGCCACCGCGTACGTCGAGAACGTGGCGGTGGCCGCCGCGAGGGCGACGCCCACCGCGGTTGCTCTGAACGTCCATGGCCTGTTGGTCACTTGATGTCCTCCCCCGCGTGCGTTCACGCGGAGGGGGTTCCGGGTCATGGAGGTCCGCGCGCGCAACGCGATTCAAGTGACGACATTCGACCGGAGTTACCAAAGAAAAGACAGATCTTGACTTGAACCTGGCAAGTGCATTATGCGAAGCCTACGTTCGGTATCCGGACGCCCCGAAACCCCCCAACAGGCGCGTCCGCGCGTCCACTTGATGGACGTGATGACTCCGTGCGCCCCCTGTGCACCGGCACCGTGGGTAAGGTCACGCTTACCGGACGTTCCACTCGGGCATGCAGGCGAATAGAGTCGATTGGCGAAGCGTCGGAAGTCGGCGGAAAGCCACGTCGACACCGTTGTCTCACCCCCGATTTCTATCCGCACCCTCCCCCATCGCGAGAGGCCCCGGGGGGAGAACCCCCATCCGAGGACACGATTGCCATGCCTCGTCCGACCGCCGCACAGCTCGCCTACGGTTCCTGCACCGTGATCTTCTCCACTCTCGCCATGCTGCTGCTGTCACAGACGAGTTCGAGCCTGGGGATCGTGCTGATCACCCTCTCGGCACTCGCTCTCGGACTGCTGGTGGCCATGACGGTCCCGCTGCCGAAGCCGGCGCCGTCCGCCGCCTCGGCCGTCATCCACGAGCGGGTGCCGGCGCAGCGCGAGACCGCGTCCGTCTCCGCCTCCTCCGTGCCCGAGCCGGTGCACGAACCCGCGGGGCCCTGAAGCGGCGCAGGCGAGCCTGCGGACCCCGGTACCCCAGCGGACCGGCGGACCGCCGGCGCCCCGGACGCTCCGACCTCGTACCCGAACGGCGGGCCCGTGAACCACGGGCCCGCCGTTCGCGTGTGCGCCGTCACCACCCCGGCCGACGTCGTCCGGCCCATGCCGTCCGGCCCACGTCGTCCGGCCGAATCACCCGGCCACCGTCACCCGGCGTCGACCACCACCGTCTTGGCCGCCTTGTCGTGCAGGCCCTGCTTGTAGGGCTTGTCGAAGAAGCTCCAGCCGCCCGCGATCGCCGTCCAGATGCAGGCGCAGCAGAACGCGAACGGAATCCACAGGACCAGGGCGCGGACCAGCGAGGTCTGCACGGAGGGCGTCGAGCCGTTGTCGAGGTTGGCGACGCGGTGGTTGAACAGCCGCTTGCCGAGGGTCTGTCCCGTCTTGCTGATCATCACGGTGTCGTAGGAGACGAAGAGCACGGCGACCACCAGGGACTGCCCGAGCGACTTGCTGTACTCGATCTTGTTCGAGTCCATGTTGTACTCGGTGACCCCGAACGCCCATGACAGCAGCCACGCCACGATGCCCACCAGGATCATGTCCAGGATCCTCGCCAGCACCCGCTTCCCGCTGTCCGCGAGCGGCGGCATCCCGGCGAGCGGATCGCCGCCGTAGGGACCGCCACCGCCGTAGGGGTCGCCGCCCCCCTCGTGCGGGCCGCCGCCTTCGCCGTAGGGGCCGCCGCCGCCGAACGGGGGCGGCTGACTGCCGTAGGGCGGGGTATGGCCGCCGGACGGAGGCGGCGGGTCGTACGGGGAACCCGTTCCCTCGCCGGGCGGGGGCTGCTTCTTGAACGGGTCGTCGTCCGGTGGCCGGCCGGGGCCCGGGGGCGGCGGTTCGCTGCTCATGGCCCGAGTCGACCGCGAACCCCCCGGCTCCGCATCCGGCGAAGGGCCGTCCGGGGGACGGGATTACCGGGTCGGCCCCGCCACGAAGGTGTGCGCCGCCTTGTCGTGCCAGCACTGGCCCCAGGGCTTGTCGAACAGGCACCACAGGAGGCCGACGAAACCGACGAGCAGCAGAGACGGCACGCTGAGGACGAGCCAGCGGCTCAGCGCCCGTCCGAAGGCCGGTGGTTCGTGACCCTCTATGTCGCGCACCTCGATGCCGCACAGCTTCTTGCCGAGCGTGCGGCCCCACTTGGCGGTGGGCAGGACGTCGTACAGGACGCCGAAGAGGAGCAGTACGGCGAGGATGGCGCCGAAGCAGGAGGCGGTCGTGCCGTCGACGAGCCAGACGGTGACCTTCTCGCCCGACAGCTTGGCCGCGTCGATCTTCTCGTTGACGTGGTCGACCGCCCTGGTGCCCAACGGCACGGCGGCCACCGCGGTCACACCGGCGAGGACGACGGTGTCCACCAGCCGGGCGGCCAGCCGTCTGCCGAGGCCGGCCGGACGGGCCGCCGACTGCCGGCGCGCGGCCGCCTGGAACACGTCGTCGACCGGCGGCTTCCACGGCGGGACCCGCTGCCCCTCCTCGGCCGGGTCGCCCGCGAGCTGGTGCACCTGCTGGGCCCAGGAGGGCTGGCCGCCGCCGGCCCCGGAGGCCATGGGCGCTGAGCCGCCGGGCTGTTGGGGGACGGCGGGGGCGGGAGCCGCCTGGGCGGCCTGCCCGGCTCCGAAGCCGCCGCCGGCCGGCGCACCGGAAGCGGTGGCTGCGCCGGACGGCCCGGACGCGGCAGGTGCGACCGCGGCGGACGGGGTGGACGCGCTCGGCGCAGCCGCCACCGGACCCGTGCTCCCGCCGCGCGCCCCGCTCTGCTGCTCCGTACGCGGGGAGGGCGCACGAAAAGCCCTGTCGCCGTCGGAGAGGACGGGGTCGGGGGCGCCGGGAGTGGTGGTGGAGTGTCCGGCCCCGGACTGCCCGGTGCCCGCGGCAGCCCCGGTCCCGGACCCGCCCCAGCCCTCGGCTCCGCCCGAACTCACGTCACCCGTACGGCTCGTACCGCCTGTACCGCTGGTGTCTTCCGCGCCCTCCGGCCCCGTGGGCGGCACCGGTCCCGTGGGGCGGCGGAAGACCACGGGGCCTCCGGACGCCGGGGGCCGGACGGCGCCGCCCGGGTCGGCGGGCGGAATCGTCGTCGTACCGTCCGTGCGCGCGGCCGCCCCGTCGGGCTGGGTCACCGCGTCGGTGGACCCCGCCGCACGCGGGACGCGCGGGTCGGGTCCCTGCGGCGCGCCCCAGGACACCCGGCGGTCCTGGTCGCCGCCGAACCCGGACTGCTGGGAGCGGTCGGCGCCCCACGCGGCGGCGGGCTCGGGCCGGCTGCCGTGCTGGGACTCGGCGCGGGTGGCGCGCTGGGGCTGCGGGTCCTCGTCGAAGAAGTGCGGACCCGTCTCCTCCGCGGCGGGGGTGCCTCCCTGCGCGCGCGAGGCCGACAACTCGGAGGAGGGTGCCGGAGCGGGCACACGCGCGGGGCGCACGCCGGCCGGCGGGGCGAGCGGCTCGCCGCCCGACGGCGCCGGGCGGCTCGTGCCCGGCACCCAGGCGGCACCGTTCCAGTACCGGACATATCCAGGAATGGAGGGGTCCGGGTAATACCCTTCGCGGGGCCTGTCGTCACCGGGGGCCGGGGTTGGGGCGCTCATGTCCGTCGTCCCGTATCTGCTCGGGGGTCGTGTTGGGGGTCCACATCTACCAGACCGGCGCACGCGTCACGGCCGGTCCCGCCGTACCCACTCCTTTCGGGCAAGGTTCCGCCACCTCTTGCGAGCGGACGTCCGAGGCTGTGCGCCCTGTGCCCGAAGAAGGGCGGAAGCGGGCCGGAAAGAATTCTCCGAACTCGCGTAATGGTTGCGGCGCGAGGCGCTCTCCACTCGTACGGGCCCATCGGAAGGAGCCCGTACGACGAAAGGAAGCGCATCGACATGCACACCGTGGTGGAACGAGAGCTGGAGCTCCAGCTGGTCCTGTCGCCCGAGCGCAGCATCCCTGTGCCTGCGCGCCTCAGTTACCGCGCCGACGACCCGTACGCCGTCGCTATCACCTTCCACATCGGCTCCGACCATCCCGTCAACTGGACGTTCGCCCGTGAACTGCTCGTCGAGGGGGTGTTCCGGCCGTGCGGCCACGGCGATGTGCGGGTGTGGCCGACGAAGGTCGGCGGCCGGAGTGTCGTCCTGATGGCGCTGAGCTCGCCGGACGGGGACGCGCTGCTCGAAGTGCCCGCGGCACAGATCTCGGCCTGGCTGGAGCGCACCCTCAGGGCGGTGCCTCCGGGCTCCGAGGCCGAAGGGCTCGGCATCGACGCCGGTCTGGCCGAGCTGCTCGCGCCGTCCCCCAGGCTCTCGGCCTCGCTCGACCAGGCGGGAGCGGTGTCGCCCGACGACCTGTGGCTGCGCGACCCGTGGCCGTCGGACGAGTCCGCGGACGGTGAGTAACCCTGACGCGACTCCGAGGACGGTGGGTGACCCTGACGCGACTCCGAGGACGGTGGGTGACCCTGACGCGACTCCGAGGACGGTGGGTGACCCTGACGGATCGACGGAAGGCGAACAGCTCTGCCGAGACGACGGACGGGGAGAAGCCCGGACGGGTCGGCAGTCGGTGACCAGCCCTGGGGTCTCAGAACAGCTTGCCCGGGTTCAGGAGGCCCAGCGGGTCGAACGCCGTCTTGATCGCCCGCTGCATCTCCACGCCCACCGGGCCGATCTCGCGGGCCAGCCACTCCTTCTTCAGCACGCCCACGCCGTGCTCGCCGGTGATCGTGCCGCCGAGTTCCAGACCGAGCGCCATGATCTCGTCGAAGGACTCGCGGGCGCGCCGGGACTCGTCGGGGTCGGTGGCGTCGAAGCAGACGGTGGGGTGCGTGTTGCCGTCGCCCGCGTGTGCGCAGACGCCGATGGTCAGGGCGTACTTCTCGGCGACGCGCTCGATGCCGTCGAGCATGTCGCCGAGCCGGGAACGCGGCACGCACACGTCGTCGATCATCGTGGTGCCCTTGACCGCTTCGAGTGCCGTGAGCGACAACCGCCTTGCCTGGAGGAGGAGTTCGGACTCGGCCGCGTCCTCGGCCGGGACCACCTGGGTCGCGCCGGCGGCCTCGCAGAGGGCGCCCACCAGCGCGAGGTCGGCCGCCGGGTCATGGGTGTCGAAGGCGGCGAGCAGCAGCGCCTCGGTGGTCTCCGGGAGGCCCATGTGCGCGAGGGCGTTGACGGCCTTGACGGTCGTACGGTCCATCAGTTCGAGGAGGGACGGCACATGGCCGCCCTCCATGATCCGGCAGACGGCGTCGCAGGCGGCCCGCGCCGACCCGAACTCGGCGGCCAGGACGAGCTGTTGGGGAGGCTGGGGCTTCAGCGCCAGGATCGCCCGTACGACGATGCCGAGCGAGCCCTCGGAGCCCACGAAGAGGCGGGTGAGGTCGTATCCGGCGACGCCCTTGGCGGTTCTGCGCCCGGTGGACATCAGCCGTCCGTCGGCGAGGACGACGTCCAGGCCGAGGACGTACTCGGCCGTCACCCCGTACTTCACGCAGCACAGGCCGCCGGAGGCCGTGCCGATGTTGCCGCCGATGGTGCACGTCTCCCAGCTGGAGGGGTCCGGCGGGTAGTACAGACCGTGTTCGCCCACGGCGCGGGAGAGCGCGGCGTTGACGACACCGGGTTCGACGACGGCGATGCGGTCGACCGGGTTGATCTCCAGGATGCGGTCCATCTTCACCAGCGACAGCACCACGCAGCCTTCGGTGGCGTTGGCCGCTCCGGACAGGCCGGTGCGGGCCCCCTGCGGGACGACCGGGACGCGCAGTTCGGTCGCGACGCGCATGATGTGCTGGACCTGCTCGACCGTGCGCGGCAGGACGACCACGGAGGGTGTGCCCGCCTCGCAGAAGCTCGCCATGTCGTTGGCGTAGGAGGCCGTGACGTCCGGGTCCGTGAGGACGGCCTCGGCCGGCAGACCGCTCAGCAGACGGTCGAGAAGGTTGCCGGTCGCTTCGTCGCGCGGCGCTTCGATACGGCTCATGATCACAGCGTCGCACCCGGGGCCATCGGTGTGAACCCCATCCGCGCGAGGCTTCGCATGCGGGGGCTCGGTCTTCGTATTGACGCACAGTGAACGGCATGGAGATCGAAGAGCGACAACCGGTGCCCGCCGGGTCCGGGCGCGCGGTGCCGGCCGGTCCGCGGCCCGAGGAGCCCGTCGGCGCGCAGTCCCCGGAGCCCTCCGGTCCGGGCCGCTCTCCGCTCGGGCGGCGCGCGCTGATCGGCGCGGTCGCCGGCTGTGTCGTGCTCGGCGGTGTGCTGGTGCTGCTGCCCTCGGACCCGGGCGGGGCGGCGCGGCCCGCCCCGGGTCCGGTGGCGCGGGCGGTGAGCGCGGTGGGAGCCGGGGTGCCCGCGGCGCTGCCCGATCTCGCCGCGCTGATCGACGACCGCGAGGCCCGGGTGCGGGCCCGTCCGCGCGACGACGTGTCGTGGGCGGTGCTCGGCGTCGCGTACACGGAGCAGGCGCGGCGGACGGCGGCGGCCGCGTACTACCCGAAGGCCGAGAAGGCGCTGCGCACCTCGCTGAGCGTGCGGCCGAAGGACAATGTGGCGGCGTTGGAAGGGCTCGCCTCTCTCGCCGCCACGCGGGGGGACTTCCGGGCCGCGAAGCAGTGGGGCGAGGCGGCGGTGAAGCTGTCTCCGAAGCGGTGGACGACGTATCCGACGCTCATCGACGCGTACAGCGGGCTCGGTGACTACAAGGCCGTGGCCAAGGCCCTCGACAAGCTGCTCGCCCTGCGTTCCGGGCCGGCGGCACGGGCCGTCGCGGCGCGCGTGTACCGGGACCGCGGCCGGCGCGAGGACGCCGCGGCGGCGATCTCGGACGCGGCGGCGGGCGCGGCGACCCCCTCGGAACAGGCGGCATTCCTCCAGCAGGCCGGAGATCTCGCGTGGGAACGCGGTGACTGCCAGGAGTCCCTGGACCACTACCGGGCCGCGGTGAACACCGACGCCGACGCGTACGACGCACTGGCCGGGCAGGGGCGCGCGCTGGTGGCGCTGGGGCGCACGTCGGAGGCGCTGCGGGCGTACCGGGCGGCGCTCGCCAAGCGGCCCACGGCGCGTTACGCGCTGGAGCTGGGCGAGCTGTACGAGAAGCTGGGGCTCGGCGGGGCCGCGCGCGTGCAGTACGACCTGCTGCGGGAGCTGGTGCGGCGGGAGAGCGCCGAGGGTGTGGACGACGAGCTGGTCCTCGGGCTCCTGGAGGCGGACCACGGCGATCCGCAGGCGGCGGTGCGGGCGCTGCGCGCCGAGTGGCAGCGGCAGCCCGGCATCGCGGTGGCGGACGCGCTGGGCTGGGCGCTGCACCGCGCCGGGGACGACAGGGAGGCCCTCGGCTTCGCCGTACGGGCCACGGACGCCGAGCACGGGGGCGGTGTGCGCAGCGCGTTGTACGCGTATCACCGGGGGCAGATCGAGCGTGATCTGGGGCTGTCCGGCCCGGCCCGCCGGCATCTCGCCGAGGCGTTGCGGATCAACCCCTACTTCTCTCCGCTGCTGGTGCCCGCGGCTCAGCAGGCCCTGGCGGCGCTGGGCGAGCCACCGGCCGGGGGCCCGCCGGAGCCGGCGGGTGAACCGGACGGGTCCGAGCAGTCCGGGTCGTCCGAGGAGTCCGACGAATCGGCGGGGGCGCCGGGCGCGGCCGGGGCTCGCGAGACGGCGGAGTCGTCGCCCGGGTCCGGCTCTTCCGGCCCGGCTGCCCCGTCGACCGCGCCGGGGCAGCAGTCGGCTCCCGCCGCGAGGCCTTCCGCGGCGCGGTGAACGCCGGAGCACGTGTGGCCGGTGGAGGCAGGGACAAGCGAGTCTCCGGCCCGGGGCACGCGTCCCCCGGACCCGGGGACCCGTGTGTCGACCCCGGGAACCCGTGTGCCGGTAGCCCCGGGAACAGGTGTGTCCGGTGGACGCCGCCGTGGCGTTCACCGGACACGTGAGGACCGACCGGCCGGACCGGCCGGCCCTCAGGAGCTGCCCATTCTACGGGTTCAGAGGTTGCCGCGCTTCTCCTGCTCGCGCTCGATCGCCTCGAAGAGGGCCTTGAAGTTGCCCTTGCCGAAGCCCATCGAGCCGTGCCGCTCGATCATCTCGAAGAAGACGGTCGGACGGTCCTGGACCGGCTTGGTGAAGATCTGGAGCAGATAGCCGTCCTCGTCGCGGTCGACGAGGATCTTCAGTTCGCGCAGGGTGTCGACGGGGACGCGGGTGTCGCCTGCCCACTCGCCGAGGGTGTCGTAGTAGGAGTCGGGGGTGTCGAGGAACTGGACCCCGGCCGCGCGCATGGCCCGCACGGTCCGGACGATGTCGTTCGTGTTCAGCGCGATGTGCTGGACGCCCGCGCCGCCGTAGAACTCCAGGTACTCGTCGATCTGGGACTTCTTCTTGGCGATGGCGGGCTCGTTGATCGGGAACTTGACCTTGAGCGTGCCGTCGGCGACGACCTTCGACATCAGCGCGCTGTACTCGGTCGCGATGTCGTCGCCCACGAACTCCTTCATGTTCGTGAAGCCCATGACCTTGTTGTAGAAGGCGACCCACTCGTTCATCCGGCCGAGCTCGACGTTGCCGACGCAGTGGTCGATGGCCTGGAAGGTGCGCTGGGCGGGCGGTTCGACGATCGGTGCGGCGGCCACGTACCCGGGCAGGTAGGGGCCGTCGTAGCCGGTCCGCTCGACGAGCGTGTGGCGGGTCCTGCCGTACGTGGCGATCGCGGCGAGGACGACCGTGCCGTTCTCGTCCTTCATCTCGTACGGCTCGGCGATCGAGGTGGCGCCGTGCTCGACGGCGTACGCGTACGCGGCGCGCGCGTCCGGGACCTCGATGGCGAGGTCGACGACGCCGTCGCCGTGCTCCGCCACGTGCTCGGCCAGGAAGTGGCCCCAGGCGGTGGCGGGCTTGATCACCGAGGTGAGGACGAAGCGCGCCGAGCCGTTCTCGAGGACGTACGACGCCGTCTCACGGCTGCCGTTCTCCGGTCCGGAGTAGGCGACGAGCCGCATGCCGAAGGCCGTGGAGTAGTAGTGCGCGGCCTGCTTGGCGTTGCCGACGGCGAAGACGACCGCGTCCATTCCCTTGACCGGGAAGGGGTCGGCCTGCCGGGCGGTGTCGGGAGTGTCGTGTGTGGTCTGCGTCATGGCCGCAGACTCCCTCCGTTCCGCAAGGTGCGCAATAGTTCGCCTGTCGACTGAACAATGTGTGCAGTGAGAGACCCGGAGTGGCGGGCTTTCTGTACATGATGACCATCTCGGAGGCCCGCATGGCGATCGATCATCTGGACGGGCGGCTGCTCGTGCTGCTGGCGAAGGAGCCGCGCATCGGGGTCCTGGAGATGTCGCGGCGGCTCGGGGTCGCGCGGGGAACGGTGCAGGCGCGGCTGGACCGGCTTCAGTCGAACGGAGTCATCCGGGGGTTCGGTCCACAGGTCGACCCGGCGGCGCTCGGCTATCCGGTCACGGCGTTCGCCACGCTCCAGATCCGGCAGGGACAAGGCGCGGACGTACGCGCCCACTTGGCGACCGTGCCCGAGGTGCTGGAGCTGCACACCACCACCGGCAGCGGGGACATGCTGTGCCGTCTCGTGGCCCGCTCGAACGCCGATCTCCAGCGTGTGATCGACCGGGTCGTCGGTTTTGACGGCATCGTCCGGGCGTCCACGGCGATCGTCATGGAGAACCCGGTTCCGCTGCGGATCATCCCGCTCGTGGAACAGGCGGCGACCGAGCACTGAACCGAACTGTCGTCGCCAAAGGCGACCCCCCTGGCCCGCGCTGTCGAAGTCGGACCCGAGCGCGGTCACCCCGTGCGGGGAGAGCGAGTTCGCCAACCGGGCCGACGGCGCCGAGGTCATCGAGCCGGTGACGAAGAGGCTGAACGACACGGTGGCACAGGATCTGAACGCGAAGATCGACGTACAGGGCCGGGACCCGCACGAGGTGGCGCCGAGCTGGATGACCATGACCTCGGAAGGCTTCGTCGAGCAGGACTGAACCGGCGTGCGCCGCCGGGCCGGTGGGCCTGATCCAAAGAAGTGGTTGCAAAGAAGTGGTTGCAAGGGGTTCTTTGCAACGCTATCTTTGTACACATGACGGAGCAGCCACCGCCTCCCCCGCTTCCCGCGCTTCCCCCGGAAGCCCCTGACCCGCCGCAGCCACCCCTGCCGCCCGAACCCCCACGGAACCGTCGCCTCGACGCGCGCTCCCTGCGCGGCCTCGCCCATCCCCTGCGCATGGAGCTGCTGAGCAGCCTCCGCCAGAAGGGGCCGGCCACCGCGTCGATGCTCGCCGAGCGGCTGGGCGAGTCCAGCGGAGCGACCAGCTACCACCTGCGGCAGCTCGCCGCGCATGGTTTCGTCGAGGACGCGCCGGAGCGGGGCAAGGGGCGGGAGCGCTGGTGGCGGGCGGTCGACCAGGGTCTGGACTTCGGCGAGGACCTGTTCAAGGACCCGGACCCGGCGGTGCGCGGGGCGGTCGACACGTTCCTGCACGAGGTCGCCACCACTCACGCCCGTGAACTGTCGACCTGGCTGGGAACCCGGGACGACTGGTCCGACAAGTGGGCCCGCGCCCACGACATGAGCGACTTCACGATGCGTCTGACGCCGGCGCAGTCCCAGGAACTCATCCAGAAGATGCACGACCTGCTCGACAGCTACTGCGCCGTCGAACGCCCGGAGGACGACCCCGAGGCGGCGCAGGTGCGCTTCCACACGCACGTGTTCCCGCAGGCCTCCGACTGATCCGCTCGGTCAGGTGCCGCGCGGTGCCCGCTCGGCCCGCGCGGCCCGCTCAGTCGGACAACTCGCACGACCCGCACGACCCGCACGACCACATCGACTCGATCACACCGAAGAGAGGTCACTCTGATGCATCCGGACACCTGCCTCCAGCTGCAGAACGTGCGCGCCGCCGACCTGCGGGCGGAGGCGGACGCGTACCGGCTCACGGCCGAGACCAAGAACCCCGGCCCGCTGCGCGCCCGCGTCGGCTGGACCCTCGTTGAGGTCGGCCTCCGCCTGGCCTCCGCGCCGAGGCCGGCCGCCGCCTGCTAGCAGCTCGGAACCGAGCCCCTGTCCTTCTCCAGGGCCACCAGGGCGTTCACCGCGCCCTGAAGAGTGGTCACCGGGACCAGCCGGAGCCCCTTCGGCAGCTCCGCCTTCGCGTCCGAGCACTCCGCCTTCGGAACCAGGAACACGGTCGCGCCGTCGCGGCGGGCCGCCTGGGTCTTGAGGCTGACGCCACCGACCGCACCGACCTTGCCGTCGGCGTCGATCGTCCCCGTACCCGCGATGACACGGCCGCCCGTGAGGTCGCCGCCGCTGCCGTCGCCGTCCAGTTTGTCGATGATGCCGAGCGAGAAAAGCAGCCCGGCGCTCGGTCCGCCGACGTCGGCGAGCTTGAGGGTGACCTTCACGTCGCCCTTCTCGTGCAGGTAACCGAGTGCCGCCTCGGTGGCGGTGTCCTGGGACTGCTTCATCTCGTTCGCGTTGTGCTGCTCGATCTCCTTGACGCTGCCGCCGCCCGGGTAGACCGAGTCACGGGGCATCACGGCCTTGTCCGCGGCGAACCAGCCGCTGAGCACATCGCCGAGGGAGACGTTCGCGTCCGGGCCGGTGGCCTCGATCGTCGTCATCCGCAGCTGTCCCTTGGTGTCCCGGGTGGGCGCACCGCTGATCGTGATCACCGGGTCGCCCTTGTTCTCGCCGAGGACGTTCGCCGTCAGGCCGGGCTGCGCCAGGGAGAAGGGCAGCGGCGCGAACACCGCCGTGGCGAGCAGAGCCACGACGGGGAGGGCGCAGACGGCGACGGCCTTGGGGCGCGTGAGGCGAGAGAGCACGGGCTCAATCTAACGTCACCGCCCGGCGAGACCTCCGTACAGGTCCCGCGGAAGGGTCCTGCACCGGGCCGGGTGCCACGAGGTGCCGGGGGCGGGCCATGGGAGCGGAGGCGTACGGGCCGACCACCGGAGGCTGGGGACCGGAGGCCGGACGCGGACGCGCCAGGGATCGGAGCCACGCGTGGTCGGCGACCTCGGGGCGGGTCAGCGCAAGGCGTCCGCGACCTCTCGGGCCGCGTCGACCACGCGCGGGCCCACCCGCTCCGGTACGGCGTCGGCCAGCATGACGACACCCACGCTGCCCTCGACCCCCGTCACCCCGATCAGCGGCGCCGCGGCCCCGCTCGCGCCCGCCTCCAACTCCCCGTGGGTGAGCGTGTATCCGGGCTCTCCCACCGGTGCCTGCCGGGCGGCGAGGATCGCGCGGCCCGCGGCCCCCCGGTCCAGGGCGTGCCGGAAACCGGCGCGGTAGGCCACGTGGTAGTCCGTCCACGTCGGCTCGACGACGGCGACGGCGAGCGCCTCCGTCCCGTCGACCAGCGTCAGATGAGCTGTCGCCCCTATGTCCTCGGCCAGGGCTCGCAGCGCGGGCAGCGCGGCCTCCCGCACCAGGGGATGCACCTGGCGGCCCAGGCGCAGCACGCCGAGCCCGACCCGGGCACGGCCGCCCAGATCACGGCGTACGAGGGCGTGCTGCTCCAGCGTGGCGAGCAACCGGTACACCACGGTCCGGTTGACGCCCAGTTTGTTCGAGAGTTCGGTGACGGTCAGCCCGTGATCCGTATCGGCGAGCAACTTGAGGACACGCAGTCCCCGGTCGAGCGTCTGAGAGGTCTCCGCGGTCACGACGCCCACTCCTTAGTGGTGAGGTCGACGGCCCCCTCACGGCGGATGCGGCACCGAGTCCCTTCGGCGACGCGCTTCAGAGGCCGCCGGTCGGCTGGCGGCCCGGGCTCTTCCCGGGCGCAGTCGCTTCACGGCTGCGCTCCGCGGCGGCGCTGCCACGGGGCGTGTGCGTAGCGGGACAGTAGCGAGCCGGTCCGCTCAGCGGAAGTCTCCGTCCAGAATCCGGGCATCCGCTGGTACGGACTGATTCCGTTTGTCCCAGAACGTGGGGCGCGCGCCACGCGGCGTACACCGCCCGTGCACGCAGCGCACAGGCCGCCGCGCGCGCCTCCCGGGACAGAACGCGCCCCCTCGGTACGGCTTCGGCACCCCGTGCCACGGGTTCCGGATACCACCGGTTCCGGAGGTAACCGGTTCCCCATGTCACCCCGACCGATGGACGCCTGTGCCTGCGCGCCGGTTCCCGAAATCACCGACTTCCTGAAACCACCGCATTGCCGCATTGGGATGTCCCCACGTCCGGACATCGCCACGTCCGGAAGTCACCACGTCCGGACATCACCCGGTCCGCAAGCCACTCCGTTCGAACGTCACCGCATCCGGGTGGCCCACTCCTGGACCTTGGCGATCCGCTGCCGGAGCTGTCCGGCCGTCGCCTCCGCGCTCGGCGGGCCGCCGCAGACGCGGCGCAGCTCGGTGTGGATCACGCCGTGCGGCTTGCCGCTCTGGTGGACGTACGCGCCGACCATGGTGTTGAGCTGCTTGCGCAGTTCCAGCATCTCCTTGTGGGAGACCACGGGACGGCGCTCGGCGGGAAGTTCGAGGAGATCCGCCTCCTCGTCCGGCTTCCTGCGGCTGTGCGCGATCTGCCGGGCCTGCCGCTTCTGGAGCAGCAGTTGGACCTGGTCGGGTTCGAGGAGCCCGGGGATGCCGAGGTAGTCCTGTTCCTCCGCGCTTCCCGGGTGGGCCTGCATGCCGAACTCGGCACCGTCGTACAGGACCCGGTCGAAGACGGCCTCGGACTCCAGCGCCTCGAAGGAGAACTGCTCCTGCTCGCCGGTGTCCTCGTCCTGCTCCTTGTTCGCCTCCTCCATCTCCTGCTCGGATTCGGCGTACGGGTCCTCCTCGCCCTCCTTCTTGGGCTTGTCGAGGGCGTGGTCGCGCTCGACCTCCATCTCGTTGGCGAAGGTGAGGAGGTCGGGGACGGTCGGCAGGAACACGGACGCGGTCTCGCCGCGCCTGCGGGACCGTACGAAACGGCCGACGGCCTGGGCGAAGAAGAGGGGGGTCGAGATGGTGGTGGCGTACACACCGACGGCCAGGCGCGGCACGTCGACGCCTTCGGACACCATGCGGACGGCGACCATCCACCGGTCCTCGCTCGCGGCGAAGTCGTCGATGCGGTTCGAGGCCCCGGTGTCGTCGGACAGCACGAGCGTCGCCTTGGTGCCGGTGATCTCGCGGATCAGCTTGGCGTAGGCGCGGGCCGATTCCTGGTCGGAGGCGATGACGAGCGCCCCGGCGTCCGGGATGCCCTTGCGGACCTCGGTGAGCCGCTGGTCGGCGGCGCGCAGCACGCTCGGCATCCACTCGCCGCGCGGGTCGAGCGCGGTGCGCCAGGCCTGGCTGATGGCGTCCTTGGTCATCGGCTCGCCGAGCCGGGCGGCGATCTCGTCCCCCGCCTTGGTGCGCCAGCGCATGTTGCCGCTGTAGGAGAGGAAGATGACGGGCCGCACGACGTGGTCGGCCAGGGCGTTCCCGTACCCGTACGTGTAGTCGGCCGAAGAGCGCCGGATCCCGTCCTTCCCCTCCTCGTACGTGACGAAGGGGATGGGGTTGGTGTCGGACCGGAAGGGCGTACCCGTGAGCGCGAGCCGGCGGGTGGCCGGCTCGAACGCCTCCAGACAGGCCTCGCCCCACGACTTGCTGTCACCGGCGTGGTGGATCTCGTCGAGGATGACGAGGGTCTTGCGCTGCTCGGAGCGGTTGCGGTGCAGCATCGGCCGCACACCGACACCGGCGTACGTCACGGCGACGCCCTGGTACTCCTTGCTGAGCGGCCCGGCGCTGTACTCGGGATCGAGCTTGATCCCTATCCGCGCGGCCGCCTCGGCCCACTGCTTCTTCAGGTGCTCGGTCGGCGCGACGACGGTCACCTGCTGCACGATGTGGTGGTGCAGCAGCCAGGACGCGAGGGTCAGCGCGAACGTCGTCTTGCCGGCGCCGGGGGTGGCTACAGCGAGGAAGTCGCGCGGCTGCTCCTGGATGTACCTCTCCATCGCCCCCTGCTGCCAGGCACGCAGCTTGTTGGCGGTGCCCCAGGGGGCTCGGCCGGGGAAGGCGGGCGAGAGGTGATGCGAGTGCGTGGAGGCGCTGGCGGCGGTGGTAGTCACGGTCTCCGGTCTGGGTGTCGATTGGGAGCGTCCGGGTCCGCGCGGCGCGTCAGATGTGGCGTGACGGGAGGCCTGCGGGCGGCTCGGCTACGTATGACAACCGGGCCACCCTACCGGCGCCCGGCTCACGACGACGCGCGGACGAGGCCGCGGCACCCGTGGATGGGACTGACGTCACAGACCGCGCGGTGGCCCCGCGACCACCCCGGTTCCCCCTGTGTCCCCGCCGTCCCGTCGATGACCAGCCCGTACGCGGCGGCCCTGATCAAGGCCGCCCGGAACAGGACTGCCGGGGGCGCCCGCCGGAAACGGCGCGGTCGGAACGCCTTCCGTGCTCACCGTTCCCGGAGCCGGGTCGTCACCCAGGCCCCCACCAGCGCCACCCCCGCCATCGGCAGGAACACCACGGCGAAGGCGGCCGGATGGGAGCTGTGGGCGGCGGACGTCGTGGCGGTGGCCGTGTGGGCCACCGCGCCGCCGCCCAGGGCCGCGAAGGCGGCTCCGCCCACGGCGAGCAGCAGCACGTTGGACAGGGCGTCGGAGATCTGCAGGGCGGCCGAGTTGGCGCCGGCCTCCTCGGGGGCCGAGAGATGGAGCAGCAGCACGCTGGTCGAGGCGATCACCAGGCCCATCCCGAAGCAGCCGAACGCCCAGGCGACGGCGACGGTCCACACCGGCACGGCGGGGATCAGCACGCTCGGCGCGGCGGCGACGGCCGCCGCGACCAGCAGCATGCCGAGAAACATCAGGCGTTCCCGGTACGGCTCCACGCGCGGCCGCGCCTGCACCCAGGACCCCAGCGCCCAGGTCCCGCCGCCGGCCGCGAGCGAGAGCCCGGCGAGCGTCGGCGACAGCCCCCGCTGGGTGACCAGCATCAGCGGCACGAAGGACTCGGCGGCGATGAAGGCGCCGGCGGAGACCCCGCGCAGCAGCACCACGGACGGCAGCCCCCGCGCCGCCCGCCAGGTGCCGCGGGGCAGCAGCCCGCGCACGGCCGGGACGAGCAGGGCGGCACCGACGGCGGCGGGTACGAGGGAGAGCGGGCGCAGATCCTGGGCGGCGTACTGGATCAGCCCCGCGCCCAGCGCGATCGCGAACGCCAGCCGGATGCGCCGCCGGTCCAGCGGAGCGCGGTCGCCCGCTCCCGCGTGTCCCGACGCCCGCCGCCGTATCTGCGGCAGCGCGAGCGTGAGGGGAACGCCGACGAGCGCCGGAATCCCGATGAACACCCAGCGCCAGCCGAGGTGCTCGGTGACCGCGCCCGCGGCGAGGGGGCCGACCACGGACGGCACCACCCAGGCCGCCGCGAACGCCGCCATGATCGCCGGCCGCAGCCGCGCCGGATAGGCCCGCCCGACCACGACGTACAGCGCGACGATGACGAGCCCGCCACCGAACCCCTGGACGGCCCGACCGAGGATGAACACCCACATGCCGCCGGCCGTCCCGGACAGCAGCAGCCCCGCGGCGAACGCGCCGATGCCCGAGGCCAGCGAGACCAGCGGCCCGTCGCGGTCGGACCACTGACCGGCGAGCACCATCCCGAGCAGGCTCGTCGTGAAGTACCCGGAGAACGCGAACGCGTACAGGGCGACCCCGCCGAGCTCGCGTGCGGCGACGGGCATCGCCGTCCCCACGGCCGTCGCCTCGAACGCGATCACCAGCACCACGGACACGATGCCGATGCTGAGCGCCCGGTACGGCCGGCTCAGCACTCCACCCTCCGCCTCGGCCGGAACCGTGGCCACATCGCGCGCTTCCACTACTGTCATGCCCGTCAGCGTAAGGTGCGCACCCCGCCGTGACTCCTGTCCGAAGACGGTGATCACCCGGTCCTTTGGCCCTAGGACCACTCCCCCGAGCCCCCGCACGAGCCCGCCTGAAACCCCCGCACGGCCCCATCCCGATTCCGGCCGCCCCGTGGTTCATGAACGGCGTGTGGCAGTCGCGTTGCAGCGCCCCCGGAACCCTTGAGCCCGCTCCCGCACCCCGCCTACGGTCGACCCATCAGGTTCGGAACGAGTGAGCCGTGCCGCACCTGAGTCCAGCCGTGTGCCCGAGTGGTTCAGGGACTCGCCTGCAAAGCGAGTTACGCGGGTTCGATTCCCGCCACGGCTTCTGACTGTCCGACCAGGCAGAACAACAGGGCGGCACTCCTCCGGGAGTGCCGCCCTCTTGTCGTCCGTCTCAGCTCCCGTCCGAGTGGGGCCGGGGCGTCATGCATACAGCATGCCGCCCGCTTGGTCCTCGAATATCTCCGGCCAGTAGCGGCGGCCGTCGTCGCCCGGGAGGGTCGGGGTCCGGTCGCAGGCGGCGGGGTCGACTGTGGCGAGGGTCTCGGTCAGGGTGGCGGCGAGCTGTTCGTAGGAGTCGCTGAGGCCGTGGGCCGCGTCGACGGTCTTCTCGCGGTGGAGGAGCCAGAGGGTGAACGCCAGCGTGGAGATGTCCGCGTTGAGCGGGCGCAGGGTGAGGTCCGGCTCGCTCCAGGCGAGCACCGCGCCCGTGGTGCCGTCCACGACCAGGCTCGTGTCCTCCAGGAGGTAGCCGAGGCGTATCAGGCGGTCTGCGGCGGCCGGGAGCAGGCCGGCGGAGAACTCGTCGGGGCGCTCGTCCGCGTAGTACTCGGTGAGGGCCGGCAGCGGCACCTCCGTGTCCAGCTGGAAGAGGAAGCCGTCCTCGGGCAGGCCGGACTCCCGCAGGAAGCGGCGGGTCGGCTCGTGCGTCAGCGCGGGCGGGAAGTCGACGTCCTCGAAGCGCATGATCTCGCCCGCGCCGAACTCCTCGTCCAGCAGCCGCTTCGGCAGGCCGAGGACGAGCCCGTCACCCGGTCCGGCGATCCGGGCGAGCGGGCGGATCAGCGACGCCATCCGCCAGTACGGCGGTACGTCCTCGCCCGCGGCGTCCTCGAACACGGCGCTCAGCCGGTCCGACACCTCCGCGACCGCCTTCGGACCGAACGGGCCCGGCCGGCCCCGGGACATGGTCAGTTCCTCGGTGGCCGCCGCGAAGCGCAGCAGTGCCTCCAGGGAGGGCGCCAGGGGCGAGAGGTCCAGTTGGGCGGGGTTCCGCTGGACGTAGGTCGAGGAGACCTCGCCCGTCGTCCCGTCCAGCACGATCGACTCCAGGTCCCGGTCCAGGCTGCGCAGCGCCCCGATGACGAGCTGGTCGCGCAGTTCCTCGGCGAGCTTTTCGGCGTCGCCCGCCAGGTCGGCGACGGTGCGCAGGCCGTGCTCCCGCAGCGCGCCGAATCCGAGCAGTGTGCCCTCGCACGTCAGTCCGGGGCCGGTGAGCCGGTCCCGGGTGCCCGCGTGTGTGACGTACGGATGCAGCTCGTCGCCAGTCAGTGTGATCACGCCGCCGACATCGGTGTCCGTCGTACTCATGGCTCCCCCGCACATGTGAACGCATCGTGCTCCCCCGCAGGGAACGGCCGGTCGTCCCACGGCAGTTCCCCACTGAGCCAGAACCATACGCCGCCCCACTGACAACGCCGGGAACACGCGGGAACGGGCCCCCCACGGAACGGAGACGGTGTGACGGGCGCGCGGTGACCGGGCGCGCGGTGACCGGGCGCGCGGTGACGGGGCGCGTGGTGACGCGGCGCGCGTCAGGTGAAGTAGACGCCGCCCAGGACGACGACCACGGCCGCCAGGACGAACAGCAGCACCCAGATCAGCAGCTTCCCCACGCTGGGCGGGGGTTCGTAGCGCGGCTGTCCGGCCTCGGCGCCGGGGATCGACGGCTCGGCGCCGTTCGGCGAGGGTTCGCCCGTCGTCGGCTCCTGCGTGCTCACGAGGCCGTCACCACCGCCGCCTGCGGGCGGATCGGCAGACGGTTGACCGGCCGGCCGGTGGCCGCCCGTACGGCGGACGCGATGGCCGCGGGCGAGGTCACGACCGGCACCGCGCTGACGGCCTTGGCGCCGAAGGGGGCGACGACGTCGCGCTCCTCGACCAGTTTGACGATGCGGATGTCGGGCGCGTCCAGGGCGGTCGGCAGGGCGTAGCCGGTGAGGTCGGGGTGCCGGACCAGGCCGCGGGCCGTCCGAAGGTTCTCGGTCAGCGCGGCGCCGACGCCCTGGGTGACGCCCGCCTCGATGCGGGCCGTCAGCTGTGCCGGGTTGAGGATCCGGCCGACGTCCTGGGCGAGCGCCAGCTCCACGACCCGTACGGAGCCCAGTTCGATGTCGACGTCCACCACCGCGCGGATGGCGCAGAAGGCGAGGCCCACGAAGGCGTCGCCCTGGCCGGCCTCGTCCAGTGGTTCGGTCGGGTGCGGGCGGCACTGCGCGGTCGCCCACAGCTCCTTGCCGTCCATCGCCTCGGTGACCGTGGTCGACAGCACACCGTCGTACGACGTGATCTTGCCGTCGGTGATCTGGAGCAGCTCGGTGGACATGCCGAACTTGTGCGCCAGCGGTTGCAGCAGTTGCGTACGGACCATCTTGGCCGCGCGCTCCACCGCTCCGCCGGACACCCAGGTGTGCCGGCCGCGGCAGCTCGGACCCGCCGGGGGCTGGTCGGTGTCGACCGGGGCCACGTGCACCTCGTCGATACCGAGCGTCTCCTGGACGATCTGCCGGGCGAGCGTGGTGAAGCCCTGGCCGGTCTCCACGGCCGCGCAGAGCACCGTGGCAACGCCGTCGTGGACCTTCACGGTGGCCGTCGAGACCTCGTCGGCGCCCTCGGCGCCGAGCATGTGCACCATGCCGAGCGCGTAGCCGACACCGCGGCGTACGGCACCGGGTTCGCCCGCGCCCTCGGGGCCGCCGGGCAGCAGCCACTCGTCCTCGGGCGTGTCCTTGGGGAGGGCCGGCAGCGGGTAGTCGCGTACGGCCTGGAGCAGCTCGGCGACGGGCGCCGGGCAGGTCACCGTCTGGCCGGTCGGCAGGACGTCTCCCGTGGCCATGGCGTTGCGCAGACGCAGTTCCGCGGGGTCGACGCCGAGTTTCTTGGCGAGTTTGTCCATCTGGGCCTCGTAGGCGGCGCAGACCTGGAGGGCGCCCTCACCGCGCACATGCCCCGAGGGCGGGTTGTTGGTGCGCACGGCCCAGCCCTCGATGAAGGCGTTCGGGACGACGTACGGGCCGCAGGCGAAGGAGACCGCGGCGGCCAGGGACTCGCCGGAGGTGTCGGCGTAGGCGCCCGCGTCGAGCAGGATCTGTGCCTCGACCTTGACCAGCATGCCGTCGGCGTCGGCGTGGTGCCGGTAGCGCAGCAGGGTCGGGTGCCGGTGGGCGTGGCCGAGGAAGGACTCCTCGCGCGTAGCGGTGAGTTTCACCGGGCAGCCGGTCGTCAGGGCGAGCAGGCCGAGCGCGAGCTGGAAGCCCTGGTCCTCGCGGTCCGCGGAGGCTCCGGGGACGCCGGTGACGACGACCTTCACGCGCGCGGGTTCGAGGCCGTAACAGGCGGCGGCCGCGTCGCGGTCGCTGTGCGGGTCGGTGGAGGCGATGTAGAGCTCGACGCCGCCGTCGGGGCGGGGCACGGCGAGTCCGGCCTCGGCGCCGATGGGGGCGGGGTCCTGGCGGCCGATCCGGTACAGGCCCTCGACGACGATCTCGCCGACCGCGTCCGGGTCTCCGTGGCGCAGCGGGATGTGGCGGATCAGGTTGCCGTCGGGGTGCAGGGGTTCGGCCTCGAAGGCCTGCTCCGGGTCGGTGACCGGTTCGAGCACCTCGTACTCGACGATGACGGCGGCGGCGGCCATCCGCGCGGTGTCCGGGTGGTCGGCGGCGACGGCCGCGATGGGCTCCCCATGGTGGCGTACGACCTCGGAGGCGAACACCGGGCGGTCGGCTCTGCCGCGGCCGTGCATCGGGGTGCCGGGCACGTCCTCGTGGGTGATGACGGCGCGTACGCCGGGCATCTCGCGCGCGTGGCTGGTGTCGATGGACAGGATGCGCGCGTGCGGGTGGGGCGAGCGGAGCACGGCGGCCCACAGCAGGCCCTCGGCCCACAGGTCGGCGGCGTAGGGGAACGTGCCCTCCGTCTTGGCGCGGTCCTCGGTGGCGGGCAGCGAGACGCCGAGTCCGTGCGGCAGGGGCTCGGGGCCTGGCTCGTGCGCCGCCGGTGTCGCGGTCGCGGCTTGGTTGGTCACGCCTGGCCTCCGTCCTGGCCGTACGGCTGTTCGTGCTGTGCCGGGGAACCGTAGGCGGCGTTGTCCTCGTACGCGGACGGGTGGACGCCACCGGCACCGGGGCCGGCCTGGTGCGGGATGCGGGCCTCGTCCGCGTCGGGGACGGCTTCGGCCGCGGCGGCGGAGTGCGCCTCGCGTTCGGCGACGACCTCGCGCACCGCGTCCAGGACGCCGCGGTAGCCGGAGCAGCGGCACAGGTTGCCGCACAGGGCCTGGCGGGTCTCCAGCTCGCTCGGCGCGGGGTTGCCCTCCAGCAGGTCGTGCAGGGTCATCGCCATGCCGGGGACGCAGAAACCGCACTGCACGGCGCCGCACTTGGCGAGTGCCCGCTGGACGTCGGAGGGCTGTCCGTCGGCGGCCAGGCCCTCGACCGTGCGGACCTCGCTGCCGGCGGCGGTGACGCCGGGTACCAGGCACGACGCCACGAGCCGGCCGTCCACCTGGACGTTGCAGGCGCCGCACTCGCCCTGCGAGCAGCCGTCCTTGGCGCCCGCGAGGCCGAGCCGCTCGCGCAGCACGTAGAGCAGTGACTCGCCGATCCAGGCGTCGGTGACCGGCCGGTCGGCGCCGTTGACGCGCAGGACGTAGGAGGCGAGGGGGTGTTCGTCGTGGGCGGCCGGGGCGAAGTGGTCCGCGTCCGGCTCTTCGTCGCCCGTCCCGTCGGCCTCGTGTGCCGGATCGAACTCGGACACCTCGCGTGTCCCTGCGGTCACCGGTTCGGGGTCGGCGACGGGCTCAGGGGCCTCGTCGGCCGGCTGTATGGGCCGCTGGGCGGCCCGCGCGGGCGAATCGGGCTCCGGGTGCCCCGCGCGCTCCGCGGGGGCCTCAGCGACCGTTTCGCGCGCGTCGGCGGTCCAGGGCTGTCCGATCTCGTTGGCCCAGGGTGCGGACGCGCCGCCGGGGAGCGTGGCGGGCGGCGTGCCGCCCCACTGCTCGACGAGTGCCGAAGTGGTGAACTCGCCCGATTCGTCCGGAAGGTCGCCCCCGGCCACCGGAATCGACCACTGCCCCGTCACGTCGTGCCCGGGACCGTGCCCTTGGCCCTGTCCGGCGCCGTCACGGGCGGCGTCGTCGAATTCCCACTGTCCGGTGGACCCGGGGTGGTACGAGAAGCGGTCGTCGTGGGAGCCGGGTCCCGGCTGTGCGGCGTTCGGATCCGGCCACGGGGCGCTGCCGCCCTGCCCGGCCCACCTTCCGCCGGCCGTCGGGTCCGCCGCCTCGGGCGGGGCGGGCGTCACGGCGATCTGCGGGGGCACATAGCCGTGTCCGGGCGCCGCGAGCGGCTCCCGGGCGGCGAGGAGGGCCTCGATGCCCCCTTCGGGGAGTTTGACGAAGGCGGTGGCGCCGTCGTCGTAGTCGCCCTGGGGCAGCGGATCCCAGCGGCTGCCGCTCCGCGGAGCGGCCTCTTCGTGCTGGTCGTCGGTCACGACAGTGCCCTCCCAAGTGCTCGTCGGGCCAGCGCGGCGACGGTGCGCCGCAGATGCAGTACGGCGGGCGGAAGCGGTGTCAGGGATCCGTCCTCGGCGGGGACGGGGTCGGGGATGCAGGCCGCGGCCACGTACTCGCCGAACGCGGCCAGCGCCTCCGGGACGATGGCGCGGTTGTTGTCCCAGTCGATCAGCTGGGCCACCCACGCCTCGGCGTCCAGGGGCCGCAGCGGCATCGGCGCTATGGCGCCGACGGCGCACCGCACGCCGCGCCGGGCCGGGTCGAGGACGACCGCCACGGAGGCGATGGCGCGTCCGGGTCCGGTGCGTCCGGTGGCCTTCAGGAACACCTGCGGGGCGTGCAGCAGCGGCACACGCACGTAGCCGATGAGCTCTCCGCCGCGGAGCATGTCCACGCCGGCGAGCAGGTGCGACACGGGGATCTCGCGGCGGGCTCCGCCCGGCCCCGCGATGATCAACGTGGCTTCCAGGGCGGCCAGTACGGGCAGCGCGTCCCCCGTGGGGGCGGCCGAGGCGATGTTGCCGCCGAGGGTGCCGGCGTTGCGGATCTGCGGCGGTCCGGCCGCCCGCGCGGCGGCGGCGAGCGCCGGGATGAGGGCGGCGAAGTCGGGGCGGCCCATACGGGCGTGCGTGAGGCCCGCGCCGAGCAGCGCGTGGCCGTCCTGGTACTGCCAGCCGCGGATCTCGCTGATCCGGCCGAGGCCGACGAGCGCGGCCGGCCTCAGCTGTCCGGAGTTGACCGCGGCCATCAGATCCGTGCCGCCCGCCACCGGAACGGCCGTGGGCATGGCGGACAGCGCCGCCACCGCCTCGTCCAGCGAGACGGGCAGCGTCACGGCCTGCGCCGTCTGCAGTGCGTGCGTGGTCAAACCGGTTGCCCCTTCCCGCTGCCCCACCTGGTCCCACCTGTGCTGCCGTACGGTACGTGCTGACAGGGCGGACGTGGCAACTCTGGCACATCTTCCCCGGCCCTCGACGCGGGGGTCCGCTAGGAGGCATTCGCCCCTCTCACCAGGGAGATGGCCGGTTTTCGCACGGCATCACCGGTGGGCGCGACTTGTCACCCTTCGGTGACCCTTGGGGGTCTTTTTTCCTTGGGGGGCAACGGTGCCAGGGCACTGGCCCCGTTGCCCACCGGTCGTGAGCCGTCTCACACGTTCGGGGGCGCTCCCTCGATCGGGCGTCCGAGCACCCCGGGTCGCCGCTGCCACGGCCGCGGTCCCGTGGGCGGGCGGTAGGCGACTCCGAGGGCGTCGAGTCGCTCGTAGTGGGCGCCCATCCGCCGCTCGAATCCGGCGAAGTCCCGCTCCGCCGGGGCCGGCAGCCGGCTCCAGGCGACCTCGGCGAAGGCGGCGAGCCTCGGGAACGCCTGGTAGTCGACGCGCGAGTGGTCCTCCATCACCTCGGTCCACACGTTGGCCTGGGTGCCCAGCACATGCCGTGCCTCCGCCTCGGTGAGCTGCGGCGGAACCGGCTCGAAGCGGTAGACGTCCTCCAGAGTGCGTACATAGGCGATCGGCACCGGTTCGTCCTCGCCCTCGGCCTGCCGGTAGTCCAAGTACACGTGCTGCTCGGGGCACATGACGACGTCGTGGCCCGCGCGCGCGGCCGTGACGCCGCCCTGGTAGCCGCGCCACGACGACACCGCGGCGCCCGGCGCGAGACCGCCCTCCAGGATCTCGTCCCAGCCGATCAGCCGACGCCCGCGCGCGGACAGCCAGTTGTCGAAGTGCCGGATGAACCAGGACTGCAACGCGTCCTCGTCGGCGAGCCCGAGTTCCCTGATGCGGGCCTGGGCGGTGGCCGACCGCTTCCACTGGTCCTTGGCGCACTCGTCGCCCCCGATGTGGAAGAAACCCGAGAACTCCGGGAAGCGCGCGGGGTCCGCCGGGAACAGGTCGAGGAGTTCCTCGAACACCCCCTCGTAGAAGCGCAGGGTGTTGTCAGTGGGGGCGAGTACGTTTTTGGAGACGCCCCAGTTGTCCCAGACGGTCAGGGAGGTCGTGTCGATGACGTCGGTGTTGCCCAGTTCCGGATACGCGGCGATGGCTGCCTGCGAGTGGCCGGGGATGTCGATTTCGGGGACGACGGCGATATGCCGTTCGGCCGCGTACGCGACGATCTCGCGGATGTCGTCCTGTGTGTAGAAGCCTCCGTGCGGCTTCTCCTCCCACAGTGGCGAGGCCCGGTGGCCGAATTTGGTGCGCGCCCGCCAGGAACCGATCTCCGTCAGCCTCGGATAGCGCTTGATCTGAACACGCCATCCCTGATCGTCGGTGAGATGGAAGTGGAAGACGTTGAGTTTGTGAGCGGCCAGCAGGTCGAGGTAGCGCAGGACGCCTTCCTTGGGCATGAAGTGCCGGGAGACATCGAGCATCAGGCCGCGCCAGCGGAATCGGGGTGCGTCCTCGATGGTCCGGTGCTCGATTTCGTACGTCGACCGCGGATGGATCGGGGCGCGGCGAAAAGCGTCGGGGCCGAGCAGTTGACGCAGTGTCTGCGCGCCCCAGAAGACCCCGGCCGCGTCGCCGCCGCGGATCTCGACGCCGTCGTCGCCGACGCCGAGCCGGTACGCCTCGGGTTCCAGGGTGTCGTCGAGGAGCAGGCGTACGGCGCCCGGAGCGTCCTGCGGCCCAGGTCGCAGCGGTAGTCCGAGTGCGGCGCCGAGCGCCGAGCGCAGCCAGCGCTCGGCGGTGTCCGTGCCGGGCACGGCCCACAAGGTGGTGTCCGCGTCCAGCGCGAACCGCCCGTGCGTGGCGCGTTCGACGACGAGGGGCGCCGGAATCAGGCCCGTATCCATCATGTCCATCCGTCCTTCAGTCCTTTACCGCCGCCGAGGCCGGAGACGAGTCGCTGCTGTACGCGTACGAAGAAGATCGGCACTTGAATCGTCATCACCGTGGAGGCCGCCGCCATACCGTCCGGTCGGGCTCCACCGGCTTACGGAAGACGCGGAGGGCCGCCGGGCGGGGCACCGCCGGATGGCGCTGAAGAGGAAGGACTTGGGGAACGGGAAGCCGTTCCCGGCCGGGGCGAAGGAAAACATCCCGGCGGTCACGAACCCGGTGAGGACGAGCGGGAAAGGCATCCGCCGGAGGAATCGCGTGCGGCTCGCTCCCTCGATGTCCGCGGCAGCCTCCGACGCGTCCCGGACGGCCTTGGCGAACCCCGTGGCACCCGGATCGCGAAAGGGCGGCCGGAAGGTCGTACGCGGCCGGGTGGGCGAGCCCGTCGTGTTCGGCCGGCCGAAGTCCCGCGGAAGGAAGAACGGGAGCGACAAGAGGGAGATCACCGGCGCCTCGAAGGGCATCGCCCGGGCCGCCGGGAACATGATCCGTGAGGTGAAGGGGACGCGGAAGCGGAATCGTCTCACCGCTTTCCCCGAAAGAAGCCCGACGAGCGCCGGGACGACCACCGCGGAGCCCGCCGCGAGAAGACAGTTGAGCAAGTGTCGGCCGAATTCCCGCCGCCCGAACAGGCTCCGGAAGGAATCCGGGGAGGGCGGAAGCGTGCGGCGTCGGGGCTCGGTGGACTCCGTCCGCCCGGCCGCTTCGAAGGCGCCGAGCACCATCCGGCAGATGAGCGGTCGCCGTCCGGGCCGCGAGGGGTCCGAGCGCAGCGAGCTTCATCGAGCGTCCTCCAGCGAGGGGTGCGTTGCAGCATGCGCAATGGCCGTTTCGTACGGCACACCACCCCGGAGGCTACGGAGTACATGGACACGCTCGCAACAAGCGCAAGACTTCGCCGCGAGCAGCACGCCGACCGCCCTCCGCCCCTTCGCGTACGACAAGGCCGCGGCGCCCCTCACCAGGGGCGTCGCGGCCATGTTCGATCTACGCGGCGTACCGCGCCGGGGGAAGCCCGGCGTTACTTCTTGTCGCCGCCCTTGCCCTGGTCGCCACCGGCGCCCATGGACTCGAAGATCTCCTTGCACATGGGGCACACGGGGTACTTCTTCGGGTCGCGGCCCGGTACCCACACCTTGCCGCACAGCGCCACGACGGGCGTGCCGTCCAGCGCGCTCGCCATGATCTTGTCCTTCTGGACGTAATGGGCGAAGCGCTCGTGGTCCCCGTCGCCGTGCGACACCTGCGGCGTCGGCTCTACGAGGGTCCCCGTCCCCGTGCCTCGCTGGGGCTGGGTCTCAGGCTCAAGAGTGCTCATGGAGCCAAGGGTACTGGGGCTCGCACCCATCAGTTGAGGGAAGGGTCGCGTGCCGCTGGGGGACGGGTCGGGGGCCGGGGCGCCGGTCAGTTGAGGGACGGGTCGTCGGGGTACGTCGCCACCATGGCCAGTTCGCTGCGCTGGCGGCGCAGCACCTCGCGCCACAGGCGTTCCGGTGACGGGGAGGAGACGTCTCCGGGTTCGGATTCGACGACGTACCAGGCGCCCTCGACCAGTTCGTTCTCCAGCTGGCCGGGCCCCCAGCCCGCGTATCCGGCGAAGATGCGCAGGGAGCCCAGAGCCGAGGCGAGGAGCTCCGGCGGGGCCTCCAGGTCCACGAGACCGATCGCGCCGTGCACACGCCGCCAGCCGAGTGGCGCGCGCTCCCCGGCGATGCCGCCGGGGACGACCGCCACCCCCAGCGCCGAGTCCAGCGAGACGGGGCCGCCCTGGAAGACGACACCCGGTTCCCCGGCCAGTCCGGCCCAGTTCTCCAGGATGTCGCCGACACCCACCGGGGTCGGACGGTTGAGGACGACACCGAGGGAGCCCTCCTCGTCGTGGTCGAGGAGCAGCACCACCGCACGGTCGAAGTTCGGGTCCGCCAGGGCGGGCGTGGCCACGAGCAGCCGCCCTGTGAGCGAGGACACCTCGGTCATGCCAGACATGATCCCGCACATTCCCTTCATGTGGGGAGCCAATACGCGTACGGGAGTGAATGCAGCTCAGGGCGCAACGAAGCGTTGCCCGCGCACACCGGAGCCGATGACCCCGTGTGCCCGAATCGGAACGGTTCGTGTTGTGGCCAAGCTATGACGCAGCTGAGTCCTCTTTGGGCTTACTGCGCCGGGGTGGGCGGCCATTACCCTTGCTGTTCGGCACCCGTACGACCGGCCGGCCGACGACCACACCTGCCCAACTCATCGGAACGCGAGATACATGACCGTCAACGACGATGTCCTGCTTGTCCATGGCGGAACCCCGCTTGAGGGCGAGATCCGTGTCCGCGGTGCGAAGAATCTCGTACCGAAAGCCATGGTCGCCGCCCTGCTGGGCAGCGGACCGAGCCGGCTGCGCAATGTCCCCGACATCCGCGACGTACGTGTCGTACGCGGACTGCTGCAGTTGCACGGTGTGACCGTCCGCCCGGGTGAGGAGCCCGGTGAGCTGATCCTCGATCCCTCGCACGTCGAGAGCGCGAACGTCGCCGACATCGATGCCCACGCGGGCTCGTCGCGCATCCCGATCCTCTTCTGCGGCCCGCTGCTGCACCGGCTGGGCCACGCCTTCATCCCGGGCCTCGGCGGCTGTGACATCGGCGGCCGGCCGATCGACTTCCACTTCGAGGTGCTGCGGCAGTTCGGCGCGAAGATCGAGAAGCGGGAGGACGGCCAGTACCTGGAGGCCCCGCAGCGACTGCGCGGCACCAAGATCCAGCTGCCGTACCCGTCCGTGGGCGCGACCGAGCAGGTGCTGCTGACCGCGGTGCTCGCGGAGGGTGTCACGGAGCTCTCGAACGCGGCTGTGGAGCCGGAGATCGAGGACCTGATCTGCGTCCTGCAGAAGATGGGCGCCATCATCGCGATGGACACCGACCGGACGATCCGCATCACCGGTGTGGACTCGCTCGGCGGCTACACCCACGCGGCCCTCCCGGACCGCCTGGAGGCCGCCTCCTGGGCTTCCGCGGCTCTGGCGACCGAGGGAAACATCTACGTCCGCGGCGCCCAGCAGCGCTCGATGATGACGTTCCTGAACACCTACCGCAAGGTGGGCGGTGCCTTCGAGATCGACGACGAGGGCATCCGCTTCTGGCACCCGGGCTCGCAGCTCAAGTCCATCGCCCTGGAGACGGACGTCCACCCCGGCTTCCAGACGGACTGGCAGCAGCCGCTGGTCGTGGCCCTGACGCAGGCCACCGGCCTGTCGATCATCCACGAGACGGTGTACGAGTCCCGGCTGGGCTTCACGTCCGCGCTGAACCAGATGGGCGCGCACATCCAGCTCTACCGTGAGTGCCTCGGCGGCTCCAACTGCCGCTTCGGCCAGCGCAACTTCCTGCACTCCGCGGTCGTTTCGGGCCCGACGAAGCTCCAGGGCGCCGATCTGGTCATCCCCGACCTGCGCGGCGGCTTCTCGTACCTGATCGCGGCGCTGGCGGCGCAAGGCACGTCCCGCGTCCACGGCATCGAGCTGATCAACCGCGGCTACGAGAACTTCATGGAGAAGCTCGTGGAGCTCGGCGCGAAGGTCGAACTGCCGGGCAAGGCGCTCGGCTGACCCCAACCCCTCCGCTCCAGCGGCCGCTTTCCGGCTGGAGGTCCGGGGGCCCGCGGCGAGCCGCTGATGTCACAGCCCCCGGATGGACACAGCGTGGAGAAGCCCGTCGAGCTCGGCGCGAAGGTCGAACTGCCGGGCAAGGCGCCCGGCTGGACCTGGACGGCGTGGCAGACGTACGTACGACGATGGGGCGGCCCCCCTGAAAGGGGCCGCCCCATTGGCGTTGCTGCGCCTTGTACGCGTCCCGCGTGGGCGGGAACGTACAGGGCGGGCTTACTTGCCCTTGGCGGCTTCCTTGAGCTTGCTGCCCGCGGAGACCTTCACGCTGAAGCCGGCCGGGATCTGGATCGGGTCGCCGGTCTGCGGGTTGCGCGCGGTGCGAGCGGCACGGTGGGTGCGCTCGAAGGTCAGGAAGCCGGGGATGGTGACCTTCTCGTCGCCCTTGGCGACGATCTCGCCGACGGTCTCGGCGAAAGCGGCCAGAACGGCGTCGGCGTCCTTGCGGGTCACCTCGGCACGGTCGGCCAGCGCGGCCACCAGCTCACTGCGGTTCATGTTGTTACTCCCGTGTTCTTCTTGCTGTTGAGGCGTGCCACGCGGCGGAGCCGCATATCGGGCACAGTGAAGCCGATGCTGCCAGGGTCCTCGGTCGGCCCCCGGACCCGGGTCCGTAGCCAGACCGTCGCGCCCGAAGACGCATCCTGCCCCCACCTGCGGCGGGAAAGCCAATCCGGCACCCCTGGGAGTCACACGAACACCCTTGGGGGTCACACGAAGCAGCCCTGCGAGGCCTGAGCCTGGCCGCCACCCTAGAGGCGGCCACTGGCCCCGCGTTCCGCGACGCGCCGGGTTCCGGGCGGTCGTGGCGCCCGTCACAGACGGCACGACGGCCGCTGTGACGCGGGCGGAGGGCCCGGCTCGACCCGTGCTACACGGTCGTGTTGACCGCGCTCGCCGCCTTCGCCGCGTCGCGCACCGCTCCGGCGACCGCGCCCGCGACCTTGTCGTTGAAGACGCTGGGGATGATGTAGTTCGGGTTGAGCTCGTCCTCGGTCACCACGTTCGCGAGCGCGGTCGCGGCGGCCAGCATCATCTCCGTGTTGACGGTACGCGACTGGGCGTCCAGAAGGCCACGGAAGACGCCCGGGAACACCAGGACGTTGTTGATCTGGTTGGGGAAGTCGGAGCGGCCGGTGGCCACAACTGCGGCCGTCAGGCGGGCGATTGCCGGGTCGACCTCGGGGTCGGGGTTCGCGAGCGCGAACACGATGGCGTTCTCGGCCATCGCGGCCACGTCGTCGCCGTCGATCACGTTCGGGGCGGAGACGCCGATGAACACGTCGGCGTCGTGCACCGCTTCCTTCAACGTGCCCGTGAGACCTTCGGGGTTGGTGTTGTCGGCGATCCAGCGCAGCGGCGAGTCCGCGGCGGCGTCGACCAGGTCGGCGCGGTCCGCGTGCACGACACCGTGGATGTCGGCGACGACGGCGTTCTTCACACCCGCGGCGATCAGCAGTTTGAGGATGGCCGTACCGGCCGCTCCCGCACCCGACATCACGACCCGGATGTCGCTGATCGCCTTGCCCGCGACGCGAAGTGCGTTGGTCAGGGCGGCGAGGACGACGATGGCCGTGCCGTGCTGGTCGTCGTGGAAGACGGGGATGTCGAGGGCCTCGCGCAGCCGGGCCTCGATCTCGAAGCAGCGCGGCGCGGAGATGTCCTCCAGGTTGATGCCCGCGAAGCCCGGGGCGATCGCCTTCACGATCTCGACGATCGCGTCGGTGTCCTGGGTGTCCAGGCACAGCGGCCAGGCGTCGATGCCGGCGAAGCGCTTGAAGAGGGCCGCCTTGCCCTCCATGACGGGCAGCGCGGCCATCGGGCCGATGTTGCCGAGGCCCAGCACGGCGGAGCCGTCCGTCACGACCGCAACGGAATTGCGCTTGATCGTGAGGCGGCGGGCGTCCTCGGGGTTCTCGGCGATCGCCATGCACACACGGGCCACACCCGGGGTGTAGATCATCGAGAGGTCGTCACGGTTGCGGATCGGGTGCTTGGACTGCATCTCGATCTTGCCGCCGAGGTGCATGAGGAACGTACGGTCGGAGACCTTTCCGAGCGTCACGCCCTCGATGTGCCGCAGCTGCTCGACGATCTCGTCGGCGTGCGCGGTGGAGGTCGCCGCGATGGTGACGTCGATCCGGAGCTTCTCGTGGCCGGAGGCGGTCACGTCGAGGCCGGTCACCGAGCCTCCGTGGGACTCCACGGCCGTGGTGAGCTGGGAGACCGCGGTTCCGCTCGCGGGCACCTCCAGCCGGACCGTCATCGAGTAGGAGACGCTGGGCGCCGTTGCCATGGCCGACTTCCTCTGCTTTCACCGTGTGTCACTGCTTTGTGCCGTCCGATCGTCGCACCTACCCCTGAGTACGTGGTAGCCGCCCCGGATTGCGAACGTTTTGTTCGCCAGGGCCCGCCGTTTCGGAAAACCGATTCCACTCTACGAGACGGGGTCGGGCGACGAAAGAGGCCCACGTCACGGGTGACGTGGGCCTCTTCAGGTCCTTCGGTGAAGGACGACGTTCAATGACACCGACCCGCCATGCTCGCCTCGCGGCAAGTGGTCGCTCGTAGCGACGAAGGTTGGGCCCGGGGGCTTGGATCGGGCCGGTGCCACGTCAAAGGTAACAAAGGATTCCCGTAAGGCAATTCCCGTCCCGGGAGTTCTTTTCGGCCGGGACGGGCTGCGGGGCGGACGGGGCACGGCGGTCCGTGGACCGGACGTCCGGCTGCCCGTGGACCGGACGGGGGACGGGTACGGCGTCCGTCCCACGGGAGGTCCGTCAGTCGAGCAGGAGGTCGGGGACTCCGTTCGGGTCGGGGTCGTCGCGGTCGCTGGAGACGACGGTCAGCTGCTGCGTGGCCCGGGTCAGGGCGACGTACAGGACACGCAGTCCGGCGGGCGACTCGTCCGCGATCTCCGCGGGCGATACGACCACCGTCGCGTCGTACTCCAGCCCCTTGGCCTCCAGGCTTCCCAGGGCCACCACACGGTCCCCGAGCCCGGCGAGCCAGCGGGCGGCCTCCTCGCGCCGGTTCATGGCGACGACGACGCCCACGGTGCCGTCGACCCGGTCGAGGAGATGGGCGGCCTCGGCGCGCACGGTCTGCGCCAGGGAGTCCCGTACGACCGCGAACCGCGGCTCGACGCCCGTGGACCGCACCGCGGACGGCGACTCGGAGCCCGGCATGGCGAGGGCGAGGACCTTGGCGGCCAGCTCGGCGATCTCCGCCGGGTTGCGGTAGTTGACGGTGAGGGTGAAGCGGCGCCTGGGACGGGTGCCGAGCGCCTCGTCACGGGCCTCCGCCGCCTCGTCGGGGTCGGACCAGGAGGACTGGGCCGGGTCGCCCACGACCGTCCAGGTGGCGTGCCGGCCGCGTCGGCCGACCATCCGCCACTGCATGGGCGTGAGGTCCTGCGCCTCGTCGACGATGACGTGCGCGTACTCGGTCCGCTCCTGCGCCAGCCGCTCGGCGCGTTCGCGTTGCGTCTCCTCGCGCTGGGGCATGAGCTCCTCGAGACCCGTGAGGTGGGCCAGCGGGTCCAGCTCGCGCCGCTTCCTGGGCCGGGCGGGCGCCCCGACGATCGCCTCGAGCTCGTCGAGCATCGCCACGTCGTGCACCGAGAACCCGTCCCGCTTGAGCGAGCGCGCCACCCGGCGGACCTCGCCGGGGTTGAGGATCCGGCGCGCCCAGCGCCCGAGCCGCCGCTCGTCGGCCATGGCGGCCAGCACCCCGCGCGGGGTCAGCTCCGGCCACCAGGCGTCCAGGAACGCCAGGAAGCTGTCCTCGGAGGTGACGTCCTCGTCGAACGACGACCGCAGCTCGGCGGACAGCTCCGGGTCCGAGTGCCGGGTCCCGGCGCCCGACCGGGCCCACAGCGCGTCGAGCAGCAGCCTGCGGGCACGCGGCCGCAGCAGGTTGACCGGCGCGGTCCCGCTGAGCGCGTTGTGCTTGATCCGGTCCAGCTCGGCGGACTCCAGCTCCAGCCGACGCCCGAAGGCGACGACCCGCAGCCGGGTGGGGGGACCCGTGGGGGCCGCGTCCGGCTCCCCGAAGGCGAGCTGGCCGGAATTGCCCCCGGCCGCCCCGGCCGGCGCCTCCAGCGCCCCGCGCGCCGCCTTCCGCAGCACTCTCAGCATCCGGTGCGAGCCCTTGGCGCGGGCCACCGCCGGGGAGTCGTACAGCGTGGCGCCCACGCCGTCGACGAGCGAACCGATCGCGCGGATCGCGACCTGCCCCTCCTCGCCGAGCGAGGGCAGCACGCCCTCGGTGTAGGCGACGAGCAGCGGGGTCGGCGAGACGATCAGGATGCCGCCCGCGTACCGGCGGCGGTCCTGGTAGAGGAGGTAGGCGGCCCGGTGCAGGGCCACCGCCGTCTTGCCGGTGCCGGGCCCGCCCTCGACATAGGTCACGGACGCGGCGGGCGCGCGGATCACCATGTCCTGCTCGGCCTGGATGGACGCCACGATGTCCCGCATGGTGTGACTGCGGGCCTGCCCGAGCGCGGCCATGAGCGCGCCGTCGCCGATGACGGGGAGCTCACGGCCGTCGAGCGAGGCCGTCACCTCCGGGCGCATCAGGTCGTCCTCGACACCGAGGACCCTGCGGCCCTTGGAGCGGATGACCCGGCGGCGTACGACCCGGCCGGGGTCGACCGGGGTGGAGCGGTAGAACGGGGCCGCGGCGGGCGCCCGCCAGTCGATCACCAGCGGCGCGTAGTCGGCGTCCAGGACGCCGATACGGCCGATGTGGAGCGTCTCCGCGATGTCGGCCGTGTTGTCCTCGCGGACGGCGCCCTCGGCGGGTTCCACCGCCGTGTAGGCGCCGTCGGGACCCTTCGTGCCGTCCTTCCCGCGGAGCAGGTCGATACGGCCGAAGAGAAAGTCCTCGAACTCGTTGTTGAGACGGTTGAGGTGGATTCCTGCGCGGAACACCTGGGCATCCCGCTCCGCGAGCGCCCCTGGTGTTCCGACGTGACCGCGCTGGGCGGCGTCGTGCATCAGGAACTCGGCCTCGTGGATCTTCTCCTCGAGGCGCCGGTAGACCCGGTCCAGATGTTCTTGTTCGACGCTGATCTCACGGTCCCGTACGGAGTCGTCCTTGACGGATTCGTCCGGTACGGATGAGTGGACCGAGCCGAGCGCGGTTTCCTGCTGAGCCTGAGCGGCCACCGGGCCCCCTTCTGACGTGCTGGGCAGCCGTCAACCGTACGCGAAGGGAGGCCCGCCGGGCTACGTCCGCGCCCGGAACCCGCTCACGCGTTCACCTCGACCAGCCGCTTCCCCTCGAAGGTCATGACCTCGAAGTGATCGATCTGGTTCGGTGTGAAGGCCGCGCCGCCGTGCACGTACAGGGGCTGCTTGGCCTCCGCGTTGTTCGTGTTGGGCAGGCCGTAACCCCGATCCGGGACCGCCCAGGAGGTCACCGTCTCACGCTCGCCGTTCTTGCCGACGGCGATCAGGGAGCACTTCAGCGGGCCCTTGACGTTCTTGAGCTGGAGGACGGCGTGGGTGCCCCAGTCCTTCGGCTCGATGGCGACGACGGCGTTGACCTTGGTCTTCGGGTCCGTGGCCTCCGTCTTGTCCGTCATGACGTCGAAGGCGGCCTTGGCCGGGCTGGTGGCGTGCGCCTGCGGCATGTTCGTGCCGGTGTCGCTGCCGCCGTTGACCGCCATGACGGTCAGCGGACCGCCGATGATCAGCGCGGCCGCGGCCGCCACCAGGTACATGCCGCGGCGGCGCTTCTGGGCGCGCCGCGCCGAGACCTCGTCGACCAGCCGCTCCGCGAGCCGTGGGCTCGGGCGGGCCGAGAGGGACTCCGCGATGGCCGGACTGCCCTGCGAGGCGGGCAGGTCGGCGAGGGCGGCGAGCATCGGCTCCATCCCGGCGAGCTCGTCGAGCTGCTGGGCGCACCACTCGCAGCTGGCGAGATGCTCCTCGAAGGCTGTCGCCTCCGCGTCGTCGAGAATGCCGAGGGCGTAGGCGCCGACAGTCTCGTGAATGTCCCCGGACCCTTGCTGTCCTCTTGGACCTTGCATGGCTCCCGGACCACCTGTTCCGTAACCCCCGTACGTGTTCATGCCGTCACCCCCCGCTCCTCCAGCGCAAGCTTCATCGACCGCAGGGCGTAGAAAACCCGTGAGCGCACAGTGCCGCTGGGAATGCCGAGCGTTTCGGCCGCCTCGTTGACGGTACGCCCTTTGAAGTATGTTTCGACCAGTACTTCCCTGTGAGCAGGGGTCAGGTCGTCCAGCGCGTCCGACAGTGTCATCAGCCACAACGCCTTGTCGATCTCGTCCTCCGCGGGGATGACCTCCAGCGGCGACGGGTCGACCTCCTGCGGCCGGGCCTGCCGACTGCGGTGGCCGTCGATGACGATGCGTCGGGCGACCGTCACCAGCCAGGGGCGTACCGAACCGGTCGCTCGATTGAGCTGGCCGGCGTTCTTCCAGGCACGGATGAGTGTTTCCTGCACAACGTCCTCGGCGCGCTGCCGGTCTCCGGCGACCAGGCGCAGCACATAGGCCAGCAACGGCCCGGCATGCTCCCGGTACAACGCACGCATCAGCTCCTCGTCGGGTTCGGTCGACGAAGCCTGCTGAGACATGCGATGTCGGGCCCTTGGCCTGTGTTCATCAGCCACGGCTGAATCCTTGCGCACGCCTACCTCCGGTGTCCGGGGGTTCCCCCAGTCGGTCGCTCATCACCGGGTACGTGTGTAGGTACGCGGGTGTTCAAAGTGTTCAGGGTTTTTTCTGTTGAAGATGTGTAGACAACGAAAAGAATGCGTATTGATCACCTCGGGTTACTGGAAGATCACGTACGGGTGTGATCAGGCGCGCGCCAGAGCCGCCCGCCGCCGGTGCCGGGCAACTCGCTCCCGATTGCCGCACACCTCACTGGAACACCAGCGTCGGCGTCGGCCGCGCGATGTGTCGAGGTAGACGATCGGACAGTTGTCACCCTCACACTGTCTCAGACTCGCCCGCGCCGGCGGATCGGTGAGCAGATCGAGGGCGTCCCGGGCCACCACGGAGAGCAGTTCGGCACAGTTTGGCGGGGTGTGCAGCCCGCGGCGCAGCGAGCCGTCGTCGGCGCGGACGGCCCAGGGGGCGGGCGGCGCGGCGAGGGCAACGGCGTTGACACGGCAGAGCGCGCTGTCCGCGGGCCGCCCGTCCAGCTCGCCGCGCACCAACTGGGCGATATGTCCGCGCAGTTCCTGGAAGCCGAGCAGCCAGGTGGCGTCCACGGCGGCCAGCTGGGTGCCCACGGGCACCAGCCCGGACGCGATGACCCAGGCGCTCAACCGGGCGGCCGAGTCGAGGCGTTCCTCGGGATGGGTGGTCGCCGTCAGGTCCAGGCAGATCCGCCCGGAGTCGAACCGCAGCTCGTACGAGGCTGTGGCCATGCCCGATGCCATGCGCCTGTCACCGCCTTGGGGTCACCTGCCGTCGTACCCCCTACAGTGCATGCCCCGACGCCCCGCCGGAAGACTCAGCACCGGCCCCGTACCGGACGTGTACCGGACATGCACCGGGCGGGAGTTCAGGACGGTGCCGTCGACGTCGCGGCGGACCGCGTGGGGGACGGCCGCGCCATCACCGATCCAGCCGCCGTACGGGGCGGGTTCGACGGCACCCGGGTGGATCGAGGGCGCGTGGATGGTTCGAGGACGCTTGGACGGCTCCGGGACTCTTGGGCGGCCGGAAACTCGGTGCCGGCCCTGCTGCTGACGCTCACGGCGGCGGCCGCCTCGCCCGTGTCCTGTGCCCGTACCGGTGCCGGTGCCGGTGCCGGTGCCGGTGCCGGTGCCGGTGCCGGTGTTGGTGCCGGTGTTGGTGCCGGTGCCGGTGCCGGTGTTGGTGCCGGTGTTGGTGCCGGTGCCGGTGCCGGTGTTGGTGCCGGTGTTGGTGCCGGTGTTGGTGCCTGTGCCGGTGTTGGTGTTGGTGCCCGTGTTGGTGTTGGTGGTCTCAGTCGTCGGCGTACTTGGAGTCCGCGGCCGGGTCGAGCGCGAGCCGGTAGCCCCGCTTGACGACCGTCTGGATCAGCTTGGGGGCGCCAAGTGCCGTACGCAGCCTGGCCATCGCGGTCTCCACGGCGTGCTCGTCGCGGCCGGATCCGGGCAGCGCGCGCAGCAGTTCGGCCCGCGCCACCACCCAGCCGGGCCGCCTCACGAGGGCCCGCAGCAGCGACATCCCGGCGGGCGGCACGGGCCGCAGCGACCCGTCCACGAGCACGGCGTGCCCCCGGATCTCCACGCGGTGCCCGGCGACGGGCAACGCCCGTGCCCGGCCGGGCAGTTCCTGGCAGAGAAGCTGTACGAGGGGGCCGAGCCGGAATCGTTCGGGCTGGACGGTGTCGATACCGTGGGCCTGCAACGGCAGCGCGGTGACCGGGCCGACGCAGGCGGGCAGGACGTCGTGGTGCAGTGCGGCGAGGAGTTCGGTCTGCAGACCCCGGTCCTCGGCCCTGGACAGCAGGGAGGCGGCGGCGGGCGCGCTGGTGAAGGTGAGCGCGTCCAGGCCGCGGGTGAGGGCCGCGTCGAGCAGCCGGTCGACGGGCCCGATGTCCTCCGGCGGCATCCACCGGTACACGGGCACGGGAACGACCTCGGCGCCGGCGGCCCGCAGCGACTCGACGAACCCGGGCAGCGGTTCGCCGTGCAGCTGTACGGCGATACGGCGGCCGTCGACGCCTTCTTCGAGCAGCCGATCGAGCACCTCGGCCATCGACTCGGAGGACGGCGACCACTCCTCGGTCAGCCCCTGGGCGCGGATGGCGCCCTTGACCTTGGGCCCGCGGGCGAGCAACTCCACGCCCCGCAGCCCTGCGAGCAGTTCCTCGCCGAGGCCCCATCCGTCGGCGGCCTCGACCCATCCGCGGAATCCGATGGCGGTGGTGGCCACCACCACGTCCGGCGCGTTGTCGACCAATTCCTTGGTGGCGGTGAGCAGTTCGCTGTCGTCGGCGAGCGGCACGATCCGCAGGGCCGGCGCGTGCACGACGGTGGCCCCGCGCCGCTGGAGCAGCGCGCCGAGCTCGTCGGCCCGGCGCGCGGCGGTCACCCCCACGGTGAACCCGGAGAGAGGACCGTGGTCGGATCGCTGCTGTTCGTCGTACATGGCTCTCGTCTCGCGCTCGTCGAGTCGTCGTACGGGGTCAGTGCTGTCGTACGTCCGCGGCTGATCCGAGCCTGTCAACGGACCGTGACAGGCTCGGATCAAGGCGATGTCGGGCGTGTTACGTCACACCTCGGCGTAGCTGAGCTGGGACTTCGCCTCGGCGCTGGCACTCGCTCGGGTCTCGGCGCCGGCCGGGCGGCGAAGGTATACGGCCCAGGTGACCCCGAAGGCGACCGCGTAGAAGACGAGGAAGGTGACGAAGGCGCCGGTGCCGGAGCCGGAGTCGAGGAACGACTGCCGGAAGGCGAGGTTGATGCCGACCCCGCCGAGCGCGCCCACCGCACCGATGAGCCCCATGGCGGCACCGGAGAGCCGGCGTCCGTATCGGGCGGCCTCTTCCCCTTCGAGCCCCGCGTCCAGGGCCTTCTTCTGGAAGATGCCGGGGATCATCTTGTACGTCGACCCGTTGCCGAGCCCGCTGAGCACGAAGAGCACCACGAAGACGCTGACGAACAGCGGCAGCGACTTCTCGCTGCTGGCGACCACGAGGATCCCGGTCGCGGCGGCCATCCCCACGAAGTTCCACAGGGTGATCCTGGCGCCGCCGTAGCGGTCGGCGAGCCAGCCGCCGACGGGCCGGATCAGCGAACCGAGCAGCGGGCCGATGAAGGTGAGGTAGGCGGCCTGGAGCGGCGTACGTCCGAACTCGACCTGGAGCACCTGCCCGAAGGCGAAGGCGTAGCCGATGAACGACCCGAACGTCCCGATGTACAGGAACGCCATGATCCAGGTGTGCGCGTCCCTCGCGGCGTCCAGGGCGGCGCCGGTGTCGTTCTTCACGGAGGCGATGTTGTCCATGAAGAGGGCGGCGAGGACGGCGGCCACCACGATGAGCGGGATGTAGATCCCGAGGAGCACCCGCGGCCCGCCGCTCGCCCCGATGATGGCGAGCGCGACCAACTGGATGACGGGGACGCCGATGTTGCCGCCGCCCGCGTTGAGGCCGAGCGCCCAGCCCTTCTTCCGCAGCGGGAAGAAGGCGTTGATGTTGGTCATGCTGGAGGCGAAGTTGCCGCCGCCGATACCGGCCAGCAGACCCACCACGAGGAAGGTGGTGAACGAGGTGCCCGGCTCCATCACCACGAACGCGGCGACCGTCGGCACGAGCAGCAGACTCGCGGACACGATGGTCCAGTTCCGGCCACCGAAGAGCGCGACGGCGAAGGTGTAGGGCACCCGCACGACCGCGCCGACCAGCGTCACCATCGAGGTGAGCAGGAACTTGTCGGCCGGGGTGAGCCCGTACTCCGGTCCCATGAACAGGACCATCACCGACCACAGGGTCCAGACGGAGAACCCGATGTGCTCGGACAGCACGGAGAACAGCAGGTTCCGCCGGGCGACCTTCTCCCCCTTCTCCGCCCAGAAGGCCTCGTCCTCCGGATCCCACTCCTCGATCCAGCGACCGCCCCGCGCAGGGGCCGTACTCGTGGCTGGGGCAGTCATCTCACGCCTCCGTTGGTTCTCCGGGCTTACTGGGCTGCTGTTTCCCGAAGGTAGGGAGGACGCGTTTCCGGCCCTGTGGCTGTTAGTGACCGGAAGGGAACGTTGCTCTCACCCGGTCCCGGACCCGACGGTGAGGACGGGGCGGAACCGGGTGAGGGGCGCCCGGGGCGGGGCGAAACCGGGTGAGGGCGCGTCCGCGGCGGGGCGGGACCGGGCCAGGGCGTCCGGGGCGGGGCCGGACGGGCCAGGTGGGGCCGGTCGGCGCGTCCGTCAGACGGCGGCGTTGTGGTACGAGGTGATGGCCCAGGTCCCGGCGGCGGGATCCCGGACGAGCACCCAGGTCGCACGGTGGTGCCGGTCGGCGGGCACTTCACTCTCACCGGCAAGCAGAATCCCGGCCTCGCTGATGACGACGGCGGTGTCGGGATGCGGGAAGCGGATCCGCCGGGGCTCGTCGAGCGGCCGGGAACCCTTCAGCGGTCCCGCGAACCCGGCCGCGATGTAAGCACGGATCTCCTCCCGCCCGTCGTTGAAGACGCCCGGCATCACGACCGTCGCGTCCTCGGTGTACAGCTCGGCGAACGCGTCGGCGTCGTAGTCCGCCCAGGCGGAGTAGAGACGGTCGAGGACGGCGCGGATGTCCTGGCTGTTCTCGGTGCTGTTGTCAGTGCTGTTGTCAGTGCTGTTGTCGGTGGCGCTGTCAGTGGCGCTGTCGGTGGCGTTCATGGTGATCCTTCTCCTCGGACTGGTTCGGTGCCGGTACGTACCTCCGCGGACGCCGGAACTCATCGGTGCCGGGACGATGAGTTCGGACGGGCCCGGAGGTAGGTACCGGTGAATGACGGGATTCGAAGTGCCGGGACCCGAGGGAACCGAACCGCCGGGGAACGGTGCCGCCGAGAAGCCGAGGAGCAGACCATGGAGACGCGCGACGACGACGGCCCCGACCGCCCCGACGGCCTCGACGGCCTCGACGGCCGCGACGGTTTCGAGGAACGGACGGCCCCCTACCGCCGCGAGCTGCTGACCCACTGCTACCGGATGCTCGGTTCGGTGCACGAGGCCGAGGACCTGGTGCAGGAGACGATGCTTCGGGCCTGGCTCGCGTACGACCGCTACGACGCCGACCGGGCGTCCCTGCGCACCTGGCTGTACCGCATCGCCACCAACACATGTCTGACCGCGCTGCGCGGCCGCGCCCGCAGACCCCTGCCGTCGGGCCTGGTCGGCGCGCTGGAGGATCCGGGGGCGCCGATGACACTGGGGGCGGAGGTGCCGTGGCTGGAACCGTTCCCGGATCGGGGCGCGACCGGGCTCGCCCTCGGCGTCGGGGCCACGACCGGGGATCCCGCGGGCGTGGTCGTCGCCCGGGGCAGCCTGCGCCTCGCGCTGATCGCCGCGATGCAGCTGCTGCCCCCGCGCCAGCGGGCGGTCCTCATCCTGCGCGACGTACTGGCCTGGCCGGCGACCGAGGTGGCCGAAGCCCTCGGCACGTCGACCGCCTCAGTGAACAGCGCGCTCCAGCGGGCCCGCGCACGACTCGGTGAGGCCGGCCTGACGGAGGACGAGGTGACGGAACCGCCGGACCATGAGCAGCGCGCGGTGATCGACCGCTATCTGCGCGCCTTCGAGGACGCCGACCTCGACGCCCTGCGCACCCTGCTCACCCAGGACGTCGTCCTGGAGATGCCCCCGGTCCTCAACTGGTACGTCGGCCCCGACGCCTATGTCGCCTTCATCGCCCGCGTCTTCGCGATGCGCGGCAAGGACTGGCGCCTGCGGCCCACCTCGGCGAACGGACAACCCGCACTGGCGGCATACGTCCGCGCCCCCGGCGACGACAAGCACCGCCTCCACACCCTGCAGGTCTTCACGGCGGACCAGGGCGCGGTGAGCCACACGGTGGTCTTCCGACTCCCCACGGTTTTCGCGGCATTCGGGCTGCCTGAGATCTGGGAGACGTAGACGCGCCTACTGCCGCGGACTCCGGGGCGGGTTGCCCGGCTGGTCGGCATACGGATTGCCGAGCCCATCTGCGGCGGTGGTGGGGGGCTGCCGACTGTAGGGGCCGGGAAGTTGGGATCCGTAGGAACCGGGGGCCGGGGGGTGGGGGTGCGGCTGCGGCTGCGGCTGCGGCTGCGGGTGCGGGTGCGGGTGCGGGTGAGCCTGGTCCGGGGCTTGGGGCTGAACCGGGGCTTGGGGCTGAGCCGGGGCTTGGGCCGGGCCGGCGTACGGGGCCTGGCTCGGGTGTGGGGCCTGGCCGGAGTACGGCGTTTGACCGGGGTGCGGGGCCTGACCAGGGTGCGGAGCCTGACCGGGGTGCGGGGTTTGGCCGGGGTGCGGGGCCTGACCAGGGTGCGGGACCTGGCCGGCGTACGGGGCCTGGCCGGGGTTCGGAGCCTGGGGAGCGTACGGGGCCTGACCAGGGAGCGGGACTTGGCCGGCGTACGGGGTCTGACCGGGGTGCGGGGCCTGGCCGGGGTTCGGAGCCTGGGGAGCGTACGGGGCCTGACCAGGGTTCGGGACCTGGCCGGCGTACGGGGTCTGACCGGCGTACGGGGCCTGACCGGCGTACGGGGTGTACGGGCCGGCCGGCTGTCCGCCGTAGCCCGCCGTCGGCGGCAGATACCGCACCCGCCCGCCCTCCTCCGTCACGGGCGCGAACCCCGCCGCCCGCAGCAACGCCGCGAACTTGGCGTTCCGCTTGCGTGTGACGACCAGACCGACAGCGAGGACGACCATCAGCGCGGCCCACAGGACACCGGCCACCGTGAAAGCGCCGGAGCCCCCGCCCGCCCGTACCCCGAGGGCGGCGCACCCGACGGTGAGACCGACCGCCGCGTACACCATCCGCTTCTCGGCGTTCTTGCCGGTGAGGTCGAAGTTGATACGGGCCTTGAGGAGCTCCAGCGCGTCAGGGACGACAGGCGGCAACGACACCCCGTCGCCGGCCTGCGGATACTGCGCCCAGTTCTGCGCGGCACGCGCCTGGGCCTGCGGGCCCGGGTCGGGCACGATGAGCATCGTGAGCGCGTTGTTGCGGCCGCTGCCCTGGCGTACGTCCGCGTACTCGTAGCCGAACTGCTGGGCGATGAAGGCGAGTCGGGCGAGCTTCTTCACCGAGGCCATGGGGCTTGTGAGCTGCACCGCTTGCCCCGCGGCCATCAACCGGAACATCTGCCGGATCTGCCGTTTACTCACGCCGCCCCCAACTCCCCACCGAACCAGCCTGTTCACACCAGCAACGGCCCCACCTTTTCACGCACCCCTCCTCCACAGAACAGGGAGGCAACCCGATTTACTGGGTCTTGAAGCGATTTTGACGGGGCGGCGGAACGAGGACGGCTGGCCCCAGAGACAGTCACCGACATGGACCGCCTCCGTAGCGCCGACTATCGTCAATCGCACTTCGCAAAGGAACGGGAGACTCCATGTCCGCTGGATCAGGACCCGGACGGCCCGCGGCGAGGAGCCCTCGACACTCGAAGGTCCAAAATGCCGCGTTCACTGCAGGACTCATTCTCGTTCTGTCGACCATGACCCTCGGAGCCTTCGCGGGCGTTTCCCTGACCACCAGCCTGGCGGACGATTCCTTCCTCTCCCACGCGGTGCCAGAAGACGGACGCAGCGGTCTCGTGATCGGCGGCATTGGTATGGGCGGCCTGACCGGGCTATTCCTCCCTCTGATCCTTTTTGGTCTCGTGCGGGGGACGGAGGAGAAGCCACGACTTCGGCCCTCCGAGGCTTTCCGAAAGGTCCTGGCCATTCTTGTCTTTGGTGTGTATCTGCTGGCCGTGTCCGTAATCGTCGCCCAACTCGGCTGGGTCCTCCCCGAAGGCCTGACCGTACTCTTGAGCGTCTTCATCATCGGCTTCAGCTGGATGCCTCTGGCCCTGATCCCATGGGAGAGATTCGGGCTTACCGATGTGGGGGCACGGCTTGGCTCACGGAGCGGGTCGGACTCACACAAGCCTGATTGATTCAGCCAAGGCATCGGCCACTGTCGCCATTTCATCGCCGAGCCCGAGAGAAGTCCAGAGCAGACGGGATTCCAACGCCGCCGGGTGCAGGCGAGGCAGGATGTAGTGGGCCACGCCTTCCAGTACTTCACCGCCTGAGGATTCAGGGGCACTCGGCTCCAGACGATGGACCCGTATCGCAGATCCCAGAGGAAGATCGACTTCCGAGATCGCGGGCTTCCCGAAGAAGGGCCCTTCAGCCAGCTCAGCCTCCTTCCGGAAGGCTTCCAGGCACAGCAGTTCCGGGGAGACATGCAGTTCTCTCACGGTATAGCTTGCCAACACGGAGCCACCCGGGGGGACCAGCAGCGCTGCGCAGAGTGCCTGCTGGCGGATCGCAGCGGCCCAGTACCACAGCACATCCTCAGCGAACGCGTCGTGCCGATCGGACGGAGCATCCGCGCCGAGGTGCTCTTGGGCGACGGAACGAGCCCAGACCTGCGGACGGACAGTGTCGAGGTCGAAGACCAGCCAACTCTCGGGCGCGGGCAACTCGATCCTGCACTCACGCCAGTTTCGGCCCGAGGCCTCCACACGAGATGCCACGGCAGTCACCGTCCCGCAAGAGCGGCGTCAGAGCCGGTGACATCAATCTGCGGCTCACCCTCGAACAGTCCCTTGAAACTGTACGAGTCGGAACTCGCCCCGGTGCCAGTGGCGGCGAGGGCCCAGGAGTTGTAGTGCATTGCCTGCTTGAAAGCATCGGGCGTTCCAATGAAGTCAAGGTCCGCCGAGCTGACGTTCCTCATGCGGCCGAGCTCGTCCACCATGCCCGGCCCTACATACATGCTGGCCAGGCCACGCGCTCCACCGGCGTGCCAGGCATTGCGGACCGCTGAGACGTTGTCACCCACCTTGAAGACATCGCGCCAATTGCTCCGGATGGTGCCGAGGTCATCCACAAAGGAACGTGGTAGCCCCTTGAAAGCGGCTCCGAGGCTGACGTCCGGCCGCACCGAGCGAGCAACGGCTCCGGCGCGCGCGCCCACCATCTCCTCGACGAGAGCTCGACGGGCCACTGAGGTGAGCCCGGGATTCCAACCACGCACGTACTGTGTCGCCGCCGTCCAGACCTTGCTGCGTCCGACTGTGGCCGCGAGCTTCGATCCCGCCGAGAAGACGCGCCCGATACCGAATGTCGCCAGCCCGAGGACGTCCAAGGCCACGTCCTGCCACGATCCATCGCCGTTGATCAAGAGCAGCACATGGCAAATGAGCGACAGAGCGGTCATGGCGAGCGCGATGGTGCCGAGGACACCGGCGATCGCCTGTCCAATGATGGGGATCCACCCGACCAGGAGCGACACCACTCCGCATACGGCTGCGACGGCCCCGGCGATTTTACTGATGAAGGTCAGCGAATCGCGCAGATCGTCCAACCAGCTGTCGTTGAGGCCATCGCCCTCTGCCACGTCATGGATACGCTTCGCCGCCGTGTCGCCCGCGCTCTTGTGGCGGGACTTCAGCTTAGCCAGCTTGCCGCGCAGCCCATCCAACCCGTCTTGCAGGTCGGTCACTTTCTTGTCGAGTTTGTCCTGGCCGTCATCGTCCGTGCCCTCGGGCGCGTTGTCGGCTCGGGACTTCGCCGATGCCAAGTCCGCCGCTTGCGTTTCGGCCTGCCCGAGAAGCCCGTCCGCCTCCTTCTGGATCGTCTCGAGATCTGTGTAGTACTCCTTGAGTGCGGCACCGGCCTCTTCATAGCGACCGTACGCCTTGCTAACCGTCTTCGCGGTGTCGCTGGCCTTCTCGGCGAATTCCCGCCCCGCCTTCGAATCCCAGCTTTTCTGATCTCCGACTCGACGCAGTGCGGCTGCGGTGTCGGAGATCGTCTTGGCCGTAGTGGTGAAACGGCGCGCCAGCGACTTCAGGTCGTGCACGTCGCCGGGAACAGGGTCACTGCTCTCGTCCAGCGCTTCCCAACGGTAATCGGCCGGACGGCTCACTTCTTCTGCCCCTTGCCGACCAGAGCGTTGTAGAGCGCGGTGTCGAGTTCGACGTACGCCTTGGACGCTTCCTTGGCGATCGTCCCCAGCGCCTCGATGTCCTTGATCATCTTATTGCGGTTGTCGTCCCAGTCATCGGAAAAGTCCTGCAGCCTCTCGTGCAAGAGCTTGTGCCCGACGACGCGCAGGTCGTAGGACTCCATGAGTTTGTCGAGCCCCTCGAACTCCGTTGCCACCGTTCGCAGTCCGGTTCCGACTTCGTGCAGATCGGTGGTGGACACTCTGAGACGCTCACTCATCCGGGGTCCCCTTCACGTCGTCGTTCCGCGGTTGCCAGCGCAGAGTGCCTGCGATCGCGTCGAAGAGCTCTACCATCGCGTCCGCGATCGGCTCCATCGGAGTGCTGAACGTGAGCATCAAGGACTGGTCACCCCCGGGCACCGGCACGAAGTACTCAACGATGGTGTCGTCGAACTCCGATCCCAATTTCCTTGATTCACGCGTTCGTTCGGTACGTCGCCGCCTGGCGGCCTGTCCTGCCGCTGGCAGCCTCACAGGTGCCACTTCACCCTTTCCGGCGAGGGCGGCGACGGCATCGAGGCTGTCGAACCGTTGATGAACGCAGGAGACGAGGAGTGAGGCGGACAACGGGATGCCGGCAGCCTCCAAGAACGACAGGTAAAGCACCACGCCGCCTTGGTCGACTCCCGTAAGAGCAGCACCCATCAGCTGCTCCTCGGCCTGCCGACGCAGAACAGGCTGATCGTCAACACCAGCGAACTGCCGCCGGATCAGCGCGCTCACAGACGCCTCCCGATGCTCCTGCGACTGAAGCGGGATGCGATACCAGTCCTCGGGCGTGATCAAACCGAATACGCCACTGCCGCTGGCAGGCTGGGGTGGTGTCAATTTTCCGCTCACTCCGCTTCTGTCCACCACTGGGGCACACCTGTCTCTCAGCGGTTGACGGACTGGATCTCCTGCACGACGACGTCCTGATCCGCCCCGAAGGTGCCGTCCGGCAGGTTCCGCTCGTCGGGCACACCGGTGCCCGTCCAGTGGATCTTCCAGGTGATGGTCGCCCGTAGCTTGTACGAGCCATCCCCGGAGGAACGGAGGTACTTCACCCCGCAGGGAGGCGTCTGTTTGGCCTTGCCCCTCGCGTACGCCTCACCGATGTGATCGCCGGTTATCTCGCAGACGCCCGAAGCGGGATACGTCTGCGCATCCGCCGTCCCCGGCTCGATCTTCAGCGAGACCGGCTCCGCCGTCGTCGTCGCCGTCACACCGAGCAGCGGCACCGACGCGGTCACCGACACGGGCTTGAACTTCGCCGTGTCCAACCACGCCCACGTCGGCAGATTCACCTTCGTCGTACCCGCAGGAGCCAGGTCCACCTTCGTCGACGGCACCCGTATCTCCGCGTACGCCAACTGCGCCAACATCTCCGGAGTAATCGCCTCCGGAACATCCGCCGGCGGAGCAACGCCCTTGTCGACCCAGAAAATGTCCTTCGTGCAGTCCAGCGCACGCGGGTCGCCCTCGCGGCCTTCAGCGACGTACGAGTCCCACCAGTACCCCTTGTCGGCCTTGTCCTTGTTGAAATCCTTGTACGGGTGCCCGTTCACATATTTGTCGCGCTGCTCCGCATCCCACTGATACCCCGTCGAATCGACTCCCCAGATCGACTCCTTGTACTTCTGCAGCTGATCCGGCGTGTACTTCGGGGCGTAATAGCAGGCAGGAGGAGTCCAACTGCCTGACGCAGCCGTCACCGCGCCGACAGAGTCACCCGACCCGTTCTTCGAACGATCGAAGACCACAACACCCGCAGTCGCGGAGACATCCTGGCCCTTCTGGCCACCGTCTACCTGCGTCTCGGAACCCGTGCCCTTACCACCCGGGACAATGTCCGCCCAGACGTCCGAGGCGCTTCCGAGCACCAGAACGCCCGCCAGCAGAGCGGCACGAACGGTGTTCCTCGCTACGGCTGACACTGAGCCGCCCCCCTTGTGGAGATGATCTGCGACGTCCGCCATACACCCTCGGAGCTCTTGTCCAAGCGCGTGTTGTAAAGGACATAGCTGTTCTTGGTGACCGGCGTCTTGTTGATCTTGTTGGTCTTCTTGTCCTTGCTGTAGCCCTTGCTCTCGTCCGCACAGAACGTGAGTGAAGCCGAAGATTTGCTCTCAAGGGTCACGGTGCGCTTGAAGTACCGCGCCTCACCGGTGAGTGTGGAACCCGTGTCCTTGAACTGCTGGACCCAGGTCAGCGCGGCTTCGAGAGCCTTTCCCGTGTTGTAGTACCCGAGCGCCTCACCCTTGGGATCCGTCCCGGCGATCGCTGCGTCAACGGCTCGCATGCGCTCCGCGTTGTCGGCGAGAACCGCGTCCTTGATGGAGTCGCCGGTCTTCGATCCTTCGAAGGTCAGCGTGAGGTCCGACGGCAACTCGATCTTCGGTCGCCCCGCGGATTGCGTCGCGCTCGGGCCGGGCGCAGCCGACGTCGCGCTCCCGGTGTCCGCGCCGGCGATCTTGTCATTGGCCTTCGGCTCGTCGCCACCCCCGCCGCACGCGGTCAGAAGCAGCGCGGCTGTCGCTCCGGCAGCGGCTGTGGCAAGCAGGCGGGGACGGCGGTTCACGGCAGACTCCTGTGCGGCGTGGGGTGCGGAAGGGCAGCAACACGCTATCGGGGGCCCGTGCGACGACACCAGAGCGAATGGTGCCAAGCGAGTAACAGACCATGGACAAAGCGGCCCATAGCTCGGCCAACTGGCGCCCGAAAACCTTCCATTGAGTGACGCTCATCGGCGAGAGGGTTCACCGAGTTGGCGTCCGCAAAGCGCTGACTTCAACAGCTCCGACGAACTGATCGTCATGTTCTCGCCAGTCGTGCCCTCTTGAGCAACTGGTCTCCATGTCCACGGTCAAGACGCCTCACGGGTGGACGCGACCAACGGACTGTCGAAGGTGGCCAGGGTCGCGATGTGGCGGAGGATCGCACGGTACTGCTCACGGCGTCCGACCGCCGTCGTGCTCAGCGTGAACACAGCCAGTCGCTTGCAGTCCGGATGCGGCAGGTGAGCGCGGAACTGGACCAAGGGCACCTGCGGGAGACCGTCGGCGGCCCTGGGGGCATGAACGGTTTCACTGAATGTGGCAGGTCCACAGGGAAGTTCGACATATTCGATGCGCGCCTGCGGGTCGAGTTCGCTCACCGCACGGGCAGCCGTCACGGCTCGCGGTGACACCGCCGTTGCCCGCCAGGAGACGGTGAAGAACGACAACAGCGGCCGGCCGCTGTTCGTCGCACCCTCATCGACGTCATCCCGGTGCAGTCCGATCGAGCAATGGACAGTTCCTGCTTCCCTGAGGGCACCGAGCAGTTGCTGCCCCTGTGCGAACTGAGCGATGAACTGCTGCCGGGCCATCTCGTCGGGAGCCGCCTGAAGAACGGGCGCGAGGGCGGTGCGCAGATCACAGGCACCTGGGGAGTCGGGTGCGGGAATCAGCGCGTCGAGGGGCACAGCGGTGAAGCCCGCGGGTTCCGCGAACCAGATATCGGCGTCAGGGTCTTCGGCCGAGTAGGCGACGGTGAAGCAGGGGGCGGTGGTCATCGTGTCCTGTCGGGGCGAGTCAGTACGTACGCGGGTGCGGGTGCACCACGTCGGGAACGTGGGCGCCGGAACGGCGGGCACGTTCGAGGGCTGCCGGGCTTGCGTTCCAGTCGGTGGGCTCGATGCCCCGCCGGCCCGTGGCCGTGCGCTGATAAAGCAGATGCAGCCTCTTGGGTGCCTCGCCCTTGCGGCTGGCGGCCGCGATGACGGCGATGAAGCGGGGATCACCGGCGAACCAGAGCGGCTCGATCTGCGCTTTCAGCTCCGGTTTCGTACGAGCGGTGCCGAAGCGTCGCATCCACCAGAAGGTACGCATGCCGGAAAGGAAGAGCAGAGGGATCTGTTCCTCCGGCGCCTCAGGATTGGGCAACTCCAGCCACATTTCGTCCTCTTGTACCCCCGGATGCTTGTTCCGGCCTCGGGGAACGCCGGCGAGGAGCTGCCAGGGGTATTGCCGGAGGACGCGTTGGATGTAGATGGAGGGGCGGATGTAGGCGAGTTGGAGGACGGCTCGGAACGCTGAATAGAGAAGGACCGGAATGAATAGGAAACCGTAGCCAGGGCTCAGAAACGAGACAAGCACTCCTAGTGAGCCGATCCAGACTGCGGTCCAACCCAGTAGTCGAGCAACAATCATGATCATGTGTTGCATCCAAGTCCGTCGGGTCGGTGGATGATCCCAAGCGGTCGGGTACTTGGTGGGGTCCATAGAGTGAGAGCCTCCTGCTCGGGCTAGAAGACGTGACGGGCAATATCGAAAAGGGCTCCGCCATCAAGAGCCAGCCGTAGTCCATCGATGCCCGCCACGGAGCCGTCTTTGATTCCGTCATCGTCCGTGTCTACGGCGGTCATGGCCAAACCGAAGCCCGCGGTCGTCACGCCGACTGAAGCAGACGTGACCTCGACGGCTCTGGTGATTTGGGCTGCTCGGGCACCTCGAATCGTGAAGCCGAGCAAGGAGTTGTCCAGGTCGGAGATGGCCTGCGCATGCTCCATCGTCCCGCCTCCGAACCGGGCCACGCGTTGACCGATTGTGAGGGCCTCTCCTGCTTCGCCAGTAGCCCTCAGTGCGGTTGCCGCGCCCTTCCCAGCCGCACCAAGGCCAGGCAGTGCACCGAGGACATCTCCCCCGACAGTGACGAAGTTGCTCCAGAAATCCGTGTCGAGCTCACCTTTGGTGAACCCGTCCTTGAGCGATGCCCACACGGTTGGATCCTGGGTGATCCGGACCGACAACGACGTCGCGCTCAACGCCGCAGCGGCAAGCAGCAGTGCTGCGGCAACTGTCCCGCCGGACACGACAAACAGCGCAACCAGACCGATTACCGCTGCCACCGTGCTCAAGATGTCCGGCAGATTCTCAGTGAGCCAGTCGAGTGCTGAGTCGAACCAGCCCGGCTCGTGTGGGGTCAGTTTGTTCGTGGCGTCGCGGATCTTGCCCGCTCGATGCTGAGCCTGGTGCTCGTGCTCGTCCGCGAGTTCGCGCGCCTTGCCACGGATCTTGCGAAGGGCATCCTCGGCGTCGTCCACCGCCGTGTTCGCCTTGGTCAGTGCCTTCTGCGCCTCGTCATGTCCGGCACCCTTCCCATGAAGGTCAGGGCTGTCACCCGCCTTCGACGCGTGACCCTTCGCCCGGTCCACGGCGGCCTGCGCGTCCGTCGCGTCCTGTTCGAGTCGCTTCGCCCGCCGCTGGAAGTCGTCGAGTTCGCCTTCCCACCGGCCGAGTTGTCCGGCCGCTTTGCGGATGGAGTGGGCGGCGTTCTTCAGGTTCAGGGGAAGCGGGCCGCCGTCCAACTGCTCGCGGAAGGCGACGGCCGCGTCACCCTTCCAGTAGCTGCCGTCCATCAGCCTGGTGACGAGCTCATGCGTCTCTTCGAGAACCTTGGCGCACCTCGTGAGCTTCTTGCGCAGACCGCTCACGGTTTCCGTGCTGCCCGGCACCGGATTGAACCCGAGATGCGGGTGGTCGGGGTTGGGGATGTGCGGGGCCGACTTGAGGCCCTGTGGCTTGTCGCGGTCGGCGAGGGACCGCGGGTCGAGTGCGGCTCCTGTGTCCTCGGGCTGGTACGTCACCTCGTACCGCCGCCCCTGCCGTCCACGGCCTTCTTCAGGGCTTGTTCCAGGGCCCTGTCCACCTCGCGGTAGCTGTCCCGGCTCTTGCCGATGATCTTGGCCAGGTCCTCGGTCTGCTCACCGATCTGATCGGCTCCGTACTTCCAGTTGTCCTGGAAGTCCTCGCAGGCACAGTCGAGATCGTCCGTGCCCAGACCGGTGACCGTGGCGTCCTCCAACGCCCTGCGCAGGCCTTTCAACGACTCGGTCGACGCCCTGAGCATCTTCATGAAGTGCGACAGCTCATCGCCGTCAACGGCCAACCGCTCCGCCACGCGCCCTGCCTCTTCCGGAACTCAGTGAGTCCGGAAGGCCGGGCTCAGTGGTTGATGGACTGGATCTCTTGCACGACGACGTCCTGATCCGCCCCGAAGGTGCCGTCCGGCAGGTTCCGCTCGTCGGGCACACCGGTGCCCGTCCAGTGGATCTTCCAGGTGATGGTCGCCCGTAGCTTGTACGAGCCATCCCCGGAGGAACGGAGGTACTTCACCCCGCAGGGAGGCGTCTGTTTGGCCTTGCCCCTCGCGTACGCCTCACCGATGTGATCGCCGGTTATCTCGCAGACGCCCGAAGCGGGATACGTCTGCGCATCCGCCGTCCCCGGCTCGATCTTCAGCGAGACGGGCTCCGCCGTCGTCGTCGCCGTCACACCGAGCAGCGGCACCGACGCGGTCACCGACACCGGCTTGAACTTCGCCGTGTCCAACCACGCCCACGTCGGCAGATTCACCTTCGTCGTACCCGCAGGAGCCAGGTCCACCTTCGTCGACGGCACCCGTATCTCCGCATACGCCAACTGCGCCAACATCTCCGGAGTAATCGCCTCCGGAACATCCGCCGGCGGAGCAACGCCCTTGTCGACCCAGAAGATCGGCTTGTCGCACGTGAGCGCACCCGGGTCGCCCTCACGACCCTGAGTCACGTACGAGTCCCACCAATAGCCCTTGTCGGCCTTGGCCTTGTTGAAATCCTTGTACTCGCCGCCGTTGACGTACTTGTTCCGCTGCTCCAAGTCCCACTCGGACCCGGTCGACTCGGCATTCCAGATCGGCTCCAAGTACTTCTGCAGCTGATCCGGCGTGTACTTCGGGGCGTAATAGCAGGCGGGGGGAGTCCAGTTGCCTGACGCAGCCGTGACCGGGCCGGCAGAGTCACCCGACCCGTTCTTCGAACGATCGAAGACGACAGCACCCGCAGTCGCGGACAGGTTGCCGTTGCGGTCCGAGTCACCTGAAGCATTGGTATTCGAGCCATTGGTGCTGCCACCGTGCCCGTATCCTGCGAAGGCTTGGGGCGCGCAGATCATCATGGCCGCGGAAACGACGACGGCAACTGTTCCGGTCTTTCGATACGTCAGGACTGGCATGCGGTGCTCCCCCGCTGCGATGTCAGCTTCTCCGTGATCCAGATGTCCTGCTTGTTGACCCGAAGGAGGCTGCTGTAGAGGACGTAGTTGTCCTTCGACTTCGCAGTCACATCGGTCTTGCCAGTCTTCACGCTCTTGTTGTAGGCCTTGTTCTGATCTTCACAGTAGACAAAGCCCGCCGTTCCATCGGAGTTGATCTTCACCTTGGAGTTGTAGTAGCGCTTCGCGCCGGTGATGCGGTCCTTGTAGTCCACGAACTCCTGGATGAACTTCTGACTCCCGGCTGCCGCCGTGCCTTCGGAGTAGAAGCGGTACGCCTTATGCAGCGGGTCCTGTTCAGCAATGGCCATGTCCACGGCTTTGATGAACTGCTCGCTGTCGTTCAGCACCGCATCCTTGTCCTTGTCGCCCGTCTTGGGCCACTCGAAGGTGTACGTCAGATCCGACGGCAACTCGATCTTCGGTCGCCCCGCGGATTGCGTCGCGCTCGGGCCGGGCGCAGCCGACGTCGCGCTCCCGGTGTCCGCGCCGGCGATCTTGTCGTTGGCCTTCGGCTCGTCGCCACCCCCGCCGCACGCGGTCAGAAGCAGCGCGGCTGTCGCTCCGGCAGCGGCTGTGGCAAGCAGGCGGGGACGGCGGTTCACGGCAGACTCCTGTGCGGCGTGGGGTGCGAAAGGGCAACAACACGCTATCGGGGGCCCGTGCGACGACACCAGAAAGAATGGCGCCAAGCGGGTAACAGGAGCTGGATATAGAGGTCCATAACGTGATCAACTGGCCGTCGAGAACCTTCGATTGAGTGACATCGAGGGCCGAAGGCCGATGGCCGAGGGACGGTGGCCGAGGGACGGTGCGCGGCGCCGAGTCGGCCGCCGCAAGCCCCGGACCGGAGGACACCGTCGGACCAGAGGGCCGTCCCCAGACCGGAAGGCGTCCCAGACCAGAGGGCGTCCCCAGGCCCGAAGGCGTCCCAGACCAAAGGGCGCCCCCCGATCCGGGGAGCGCCCTCGTCACTCAGTTTTCGCTCAGACCTTTCCCCGACGCCCGCGTGCCGAGTGGCCGTTGGACTTTCGGCCGGTGGCGCCGTTCGGCCAGAGTCGGGGGCTTCGCTTTGCCGCGATGTCCTCGATCCAGCCGAAGGCCATGATGGTCAGGCCGATCAACGGCCACACCAGGACGAACATCCACAGCATGTACGTCGCGTCGAGGGCCGACACCGCGCGGTCGCTCTGCATGAAGGGGAGGTTGTACGCCTGGTCGAGGATCGGGACCGTGGCCATGATGAGCATGTTGTGCCAGAGGTAGATCGTGACCGCGCGGTTGTTGGACAGCGTGATCAGTTTGTCCCACTTGGCGAGGCGGCCCGGCAGTTGCTGCCAGGACGGGCTGTACTGGAGCAGGATCACCACGAACCCGAAGGACCACATCGCGTCGGCCAGCGGGATGTCGTTCAAGTCCCAGCCGTCGGGGCCCAGATGACCCGACGCCCACCACAGGGCGAAGGCCATCGCCATGGCCGAGCACGAGACGGCGATGTAGCGCGGGACCTTCGCCAGCATCCCCTCGTGGTGGGCGAAGCCCAGGACCCAGCAGCCGCCGTAGACGGCGAAGTCGGTGATGGCGTTGCCCGTTTCGCCGGGGATGGTGACCAGCCCGGTGCCGACCACCGCCGTCAGGGCGAGGGGAGCCAGCAGGGTCGCCCACGGAACGCGGCGGAACGCCCACAGCAGGAGCGGGGACGCGACCACGAACCACAGGTACGCGCGCAGGTACCAGAGCACTCCCGCGCCCTGCACCGCCCAGTCGCTCTCCAGCAGGCCGGACTGGGAGCCGAGGTGCCAGGGGAACGGCGGGGCGCCGATCGGGACGATGTAGTTGAGCAGCTCGATCGGGCCCCAGGTACCGCCGAGGTCCGGGTCCTTCGCGGGGTTCCAGCCGCCCGCGAACATCATGGTCAGCGCCACCGCGCTGAACGCCCAGAGCGGGGGCAGCAGTCGCCTCAGGCGTCCCCGGATCACACTCAGCGGCGGCCGGCTCAGCGAGCGCGCCATCAGCGAGCCCGCCAGCGCGAACATCACGCCCATGGAGGGGAAGAGGACCGTCAGCCACGCCCAGCCGAACAGGTGGTACACGACCACGCGGACCAGGGCTATGGAGCGGAGCAGGTCCAGGTAGCGGTCACGGCCGGGGCGGCGCGGAGCGGACTGCTGTCCGGGATCCGAGCCCGGTGCAGTCTCCGGTACCGGGGTCGGATCAGGGCGCGGCCCCGAGTCCGGACCGGCCTCCGGCTGCGGGCGCAGCCAGTCGTCCGACGGCGCTCCCGGGTACGGACGCGGATGCGGGACCGCCGCCTTCGGGGTGCCCAGCGGCGGAGTCGCCCCCACCGGGTACTCGTGCGTGGTCATCCGACCGGCCTCCGTTCGTTCCCGCTGTGTGACGCCCGCTGCTGCGGGACCGCTCCCGGCGCCCCCACGACGCCCGTGCGGCGCAGCTTCTGCCAGCGCAGCCGGCCGCCGGTGAGGGCGGTGATCCAGGACTGCAGCAGGACGACGTACATCAACTGCCGGTAGAGGATCTGCTGGAGGGGGAGGGAGATCAGATGGGTCATGCGTTCCTTGTCCAGGCGGAACGCGTACGCCGCGCACACCAGCTGGATGGCCAGGACACCGAGCCAGGCGACGACCGTCTTCTGGGTCGGGCCGAAGACGACGCCGTACAGGAGGAAGACGTCGATCAGGGGCGCGAGGAGCGGGGCCAGGACCATGAAGAGCGACACGAGAGGCAGGCCGACCCGGCCGAAGCGGCCCGACGGACCCCGTTCGACCAGGGCCCCGCGGTGCTTCCAGATCGCCTGCATGGTGCCGTACGACCAGCGGTAGCGCTGGGACCAGAGCTGCTGGACGGACTCCGGCGCCTCTGTCCAGGCCCGCGCCTTCTCGGCGTAGACGACGCGCCAGCCGTCGCGGTGGAGGGCCATCGTGATGTCGGTGTCCTCGGCGAGCGTGTCGTCGCTCATGCCGCCGACGCGCTCCAGGGCCGATCGGCGGAAGGCTCCCACCGCGCCCGGGATCGTCGGCATGCAGCGCAGGATGTCGTACATACGACGGTCCAGGTTGAAGCCCATCACGTACTCGATGTGCTGCCAGGCGCCGATGAGGGAGTCGCGGTTGCCGACCTTGGCGTTGCCCGCGACCGCCCCGACCCGCGGGTCGGCGAAGGGCTGGACGAGCTCGCGGACGGTCGCCGGTTCGAAGACGGTGTCGCCGTCCATCATCACGATGATGTCGTGGCTGGCGTTCGCCAGACCCCGGTTGAGGGCCGCGGGCTTGCCGGCGTTCTGCTGGCGTACCACGCGTACGTTCCGCAGGTGCATGTCCTCGACGATGCGGGCGGTGCCGTCACTCGATCCGTCGTCGATGACGATGATCTCGACGGGATGCTCGCTCGTCATGAGGGAGTTCACGGTGTTCTCGATGCACTTGGCCTCGTTGTACGCCGGGACCAGTACCGACACCGGGTCGGTGACCTGTGCCGGGCCCCAGCGGAAGTCCTTGCGGCGAACCCGGCGGGCGTGTGCGGCCGAGAGCAGGAGCATCATGCCGAAGCGGGTGAACACCAGCACACCGATGATCGCGATGCAGACGATCAGGACGTCGGTGGTCTTCTCCGCGGCCTGGACCAGGAAGATCCAGGCCTTGCCCTTCCACAGGTCGAGGCCCGTCACCGGGGTGTGCGCGCTCGGCGCGTTGAGCGCCTCGGTGAGGTTCTCGAAGTCGTAGCCCTGCTCCTGGAGTTCGGGCACGAACTTGTCCAGCGCCTGCACGGTCTGATGGCGGTCGCCGCCCGAGTCGTGCATCAGGACGATGGCGCCCTTGCCGCCCTTGGGCGTGGCCCGGCGGATGATCTCGTCGACGCCCGGCTTCTGCCAGTCCTCACTGTCGGTGTTGTTCACGACGGTGATGTAGCCGCGGGTGCCGACGTACTGCGTCACCGGCCAGGACTTGTCGTCCATGGCGTCGGCGAACGAGGAGTACGGGGGACGGAAGAGCGAGGTGCGGATGCCCGCGGCGCCCTCCAGTGCCAGCTGGCTCTGGGACAGCTCCCAGTCGATCCGGCTCTTGGACTGGTACGACAGGTCGGGGTGGTTGAACGTGTGCAGGCCGACCTCGTGGCCCTCCCGCACCATGCGCGCGACGAGATCCGGGTAGCGCGAGGCCATGGTGCCGGTGACGAAGAAGACCGCGTGGGCGTGGTGCGCCTTGAGGACGTCCAGGACCTGGGGGGTCCAGGTGGGGTCGGGGCCGTCGTCGAAGGTGAGGACCAGACGGTGGTCCGGGACGCTCAGGCTGGTCGTACGGCCGCTGCGGGTGTCGATGACCGGGCCGCCGTCGAGGATCTTCTCCGGCACCTTGTCGGTGGCCGCCTCGGGCCGGATGCGGTGGTCGGCGAGGATCTCGCTGTGCACGTAGCCGCGCAGCATCAGCATCGCCATCAGGGCGACCAGGATGGTCGTCGGCAGCAGAAAACGCATGGGCAGGCGTCGGCGCCGGGCGTTGCGGTCGTGCTTCGGGGCGGTACCGGAGTCATGACCCGGTGCGCTGGGCGCTGGACCGCGACGGCTGGTGCGGAACATCAGAGGAGGTTCTCCGGGGACGAGAGGGAGCGGGAGTACGGGGAACCGAGGAGGCTCGGCTGCCTGGACTCCCGATGGTTCTGCCCGGCGGTTGTCCGCCGGAGAGGGCCACTCATTGGGTGGTTGCCCCCGCTCCGGCGGACCCTCCGGTGCCCGCGGTCTCCGTGGGAGCCGGCGTGCTGCCGGGGGTGGTCGCCGGGGTGGAGACCGGGGGCGGGTCGGCCACCGAGGAGGACGGGTTCGGGTCGGGGTCCGGGGCCTCGGTGGTGACGCCGGGCTTCGGCTTCTTGGTCGCCGATGTGGTGGGCTCGGGATCGCTGGACGCGCCCGGGGCGGTGGCGTCGGCCGAGGCGCCGGGGGTGACGGCCGAGCCGGTTGAGGTCGTCGTGCCGTCGCCGGGCGTCGCCACCGCGCCGGGCGCCGTGGCGACGCCCTTGCCGGAAGGATTCACCGACAGGGAGGGCAGCGGCGAGGTGTCGACCTGGCCGGCGGGCTGGTCCTCCTCCTGGCCCGGCACCGGGAGCCAGGGCGCGTTCGAGTTGCCCGACAGGAGCGTGGCGACGATCACGACGGCGTAGACCGCGCACGCCACGGCGACGAGCATGCCGAGCCGGCGGAAGCGGCGGCTGCGGCGGCCGGACTCGTCGACGAAGACGGGGCCGTCCGGGGTCGTCGGGGCGCCCTTGGCCTGCTGGACGAGCCAGTCGTCCAGTTTGCGGCCCGCGGCGTCGAGTTGGATGGTGACCTCGTGCGGATCGTGGCTGTTCGCCGGTTCGTCGGGGTGCTCCCAGGAAGCGGGCAGCGGACGGTCGAAGTCCGGCGTGGAACCGGGGAGCAGCTCGGACTCCGGACCGTCGGCGAAGAAGGGCCGCGTCTTCGTGGTAGGGGCGGGGGAGGGTGCGGCCTGCGCCGGGCGGTCGAGGCCGAACCACGCCCCGGACTCACGCTCGGACGGCGATCCCGCCTCGGGCCAACGGCCGGAGAACGCGTCGGACCCCCGGCCGGGAAACGCGTCGCTCTCCGGCGCGCGACCGACGAGCAGCTCGGTCTCCGGCTCCGGGGTTCGCTCGGAACGTCCGCCGACTGCTCGCTCGGCGCGTTCCCCACGCTCAGGACTGATGCCAACTCCCATATTCGGCCACGAAACCGATCTGCCGGCCTCCGGCCCGGCGATCGGCTCCCCGGCTTCTCGCCCAGGTGATGGATCGACTGGGCGTCCGTCCCGCTGATAGATGTTTCGTCCAGCTGGTTGGGCGTCTTTCCGCCAGTTCTCGACGCGCACGTGCATCCCCCCACAGGACTGCTCACGGGTGCGCGACGACTCCGGGCAAATGCTGTCTATGTCGTCCGGGCCGAGCCCCCACTCGACCCGAGCGCCCCCCAATATCACACTGCGCCCGGACCCAGAATGTAGCGCATGCGTGGGACTCGTGCGGTTACGTCTCATGTACCTCTCATGAAAATGAGGGCATCGATGGCTGGAATCCACCCTTCCTGGGGACTCAGGAGCCACTTCTCTTCGCTCGCGAGTTCGTTGGCAGCTTGTATGAGCGCGTCGATCCCTGGATGAACGAGCCCCTTGCGCCACACCAGTGACACAGGTGACAGGGGAACGGGGTCGACGAGGGGCCTAGACACCGTCCCGGTCATGGCCGGAAACTCCACTACGGCGAGGACCGGATTCCGCCTCTTCGCCATGATCCGCCGGAATTCCTCGGCTCCGACAGCCACCGGTGCGGGTGACGCGAGTCTGATCCCCCGTCCCTCGAACAGGTGATGTGCGAGGTCGGTCCACTCCAGCGTCCGGGGGTTTCCCGCTCCCGCGTACACGGTCTCGCCCGCGAGCGCGGACAGCGGCACCGCGTCCAGCGCCGCGAGGTGATGGTCCTCGGGCAGGACGACGGCCATCGGCTCGTAGCGCACGATCCGCTGCTCCAGCCGGGCCCGCACGGCCGGGTCGAGTCCCGCGAACCGGCCGAAGGACGCGTCCAGGCGGCCGGCGAGCAGGTCCGCCGCCGCGCCCGTGAGCCCGCTCTCGTAACGGGCCATCAGTTCGCTGCCGGGGGCGAGGTCGCGGGCCCGGTCGAGGATGCGGCTGGAGACCAGGCCGGGGGAATTGACATCGACGAGCAGCGGTCTCTCCTCGCCGCCACGCCGTACGAAGGCGTCCAGCAGGGCGTCGTGCGCCTCCAGCACGCGGCGCGCGTACGGCAGCAGCCGCTCGGCCTCCGCCGTCGGCGTCACCTGCCGGGTCGTCCGCACGAACAGCTCCGTCCCGAGCTCCCGCTCCAGCCGGCGTATGTCGCGGCTCAGGGACTGCTGGGCGACATACATCCGGGCGGCGGCGCGGGTGAAGTGCAACTCCTCGGCGACGGCGAGGAACGCGCGCAGCAGGCGGGGGTCCAGATGACCGGGAAAGAGGCGTTGACCAGGCATCACGCGAACCTACAACCCAGGTGCGTCAATCGCGACCGAGTAAGTGTTGGACCGTTCCCGGGGAGCCGGGCGACGGTTCACCCATGTCGCCGCTCACCCCCTACCGCCGTCTCTTCGCGCATCCCGGCACCCGTGCCTTCACCCTCGGAAACCTCGTCGCACGGCTGCCCATGGGCATGTTCAGCGTGAGCGCGGTCATCATGATCGCGAGTTCGCGGGGCTCGTACGCGCTCGCCGGCGCCGTCACGGCGACGGGTCTCGCGGCGACGGCGGTGGTCGCTCCCTGGACCGCGCGGCTCGTCGACCGGCACGGGCAGGCCCGGGTGGCCGTGCCCGCCACGGCCTTCGCGCTGCTCGGCGGGATCGGACTGGTGGTGTGCGTGCGCCTCGGCGCGCCCGACTGGACCCTCTTCGCCGCGTACGCCGCCACCGCCACGACCCCCAACACGGGCGGGATGTCCCGCGCGCGCTGGGCCCACCTCCTCAAGGGCGACGCGGCGGCGCTGCACACCGCGAACTCCTTCGAGCAGGCCGTCGACGAGCTGTGCTTCATGCTGGGCCCGGTGCTCGCGGCCCTTCTGTGCGGGACGGTTTCGCCGGAGGCGGGCATGCTCGTGGGGTCCGCGCTGCTGATGACGGGCGTGCTGCTCTTCACCGCGCAGCGTTCGACGCAGCCGCCGCCCCAGCCGCGCGCGACGTCCGCGTCGCCCGCTCTCGCGCCCGGGATGCCTCCGCTGCTTCTCTCCTTCCTCGCCACCGGCGCGGTGTTCGGCGCGATGGAGGTGGTGACGATCGCGTTCGCGGACGAGCGGGGGCACCGGTCCGCCGCGGGCGCGGTACTCGCCCTCCAGGCGGCGGGGTCGTGCGTGGCGGGCCTGGTGTACGGCGCGATGAAGGGGGGCGCGTCCGCCTCCCCCGAGCAATCGACCCCGGTCGACCGGGAAGCGGCTTCCCCCGAGCCCGCGCACCCGCTCGACGACCGCACGGCACGCTCCCCGGAACTCGCGAACCCGCTCGACGACCGCACGGCGTCCGCACACTCCACGGAGCACTCGGCCCCGCTCGACGCCGAGGCGCTCTCGGCGCGGCGGTACGCGGTGTGCGTCGGCGCCATGGCGGTGCTGCTGACGCTGCCCCTCCTCGCGGTCCGGCTCACCGGTTCGCTCCTGGTGCTCGCGGGTGCGCTGCTCGTGGCCGGCATGGCGACCGCCCCGACGATGGTCACCGGCATGACGCTGGTCCAGCGGCGCACGCCCGAGGGCCGGCTGAACGAGGGCATGACCCTCGCGGTGACCGGCCTGCTGGGCGGGATCGCGGGCGGCTCGGCGGGCGGCGGATGGGTGGTGGAGCACGTGTCACCGGCCGCGGGGTACGCGGTGCCGGTCGCGGCGGCGACGGTCGCGCTCGTCGTCGCCGTGCTGGGCGCGAGGACCGCGAGGACGAGGACGGTCCGGCACCGGGAGCAATGCCCTGAGCTCCACCCGGCGAACACCCCGTAGCCCGACCGGACAAACACCTCACCGTCCAACCCGGCAGACATCCCGGGGTCCGGCCCGGCAGACATCCCCTGTCCGGCCCGGCAAGCATCCCGGGGTCCGACCCCGCAGACACCCCACCGTCCGGCCCGTCGAACCCCCGCCCCAATTCCGGCTCAGCCCATTGACGCGCTCCCGGCCCCCACATACCTTCCCCCGTCGAAGCGCTTCGACGTCACGCATCGAAACGATTCGACGTGTGATGCGTGGCGGCCCGATACCCATCCAACTCCTCTGGAGGCAGTGGATGTTGACGACACGACGGCGTGTGGCGGCGGCAGCGGCGGTGGCCTTGGCGGGCGCCCTGCTGGCGACGTCCTGCGGCGGCTCGGACAGTGGTTCCTCGGACGGCAAGACACTGAGGCTGTGGCACTACGAAGGGCCGGACAGCGCGATGCGGATGGCCTGGAAGGAGGCCATCAAGGAATTCGAAGCGCAACACCCGGGCGTGAAGGTGAAGTTCGAGGAGAAGGGCTTCGAGCAGATCCAGAAGACGGCGCCCATGGTCCTCAACTCGAACGACGCCCCCGACATCATGGAGTACAACAAGGGCAACGCGACCGCCGGACTCCTGTCCAAGCAGGGGCTTCTCACCGATCTCAGCGCCGAAGTGACCAAGCGCGGCTGGGACAAGGAGATCAGCGGCGGGGTGCGGACCATCAGCCAGTACGACTCCAACGGGGTCATGGGCTCCGGCAAGTGGTACGGCGTGCCCGACTACGCCGAGTACACGATGGTGTTCTACAACAAGGACCTCTTCAAGAAGTACGGCATCGCCCAGCCCACCACCCTGGCCGAACTCACCTCCGCGATGGACAAGTTCGTCGCGAAGGGCATCACCCCGCTCGCCGACGCGGGCGCCGAGTACATGGCCCAGCAGTACCTCTACCAGCTGGCCCTGTCCAAGGCCGACCGCTCCTGGGTCGACACGTACGAGCTCTACAAGGGCAAGGCGGACTTCCACGACGCGGCCTGGACGTACGCGGCGACCACGTTCGCCGACTGGGTGAAGAAGGGCTACATCGGCAAGAAGTCCAGCGGGCTCAAGGCCGAGGACGCGGGCGTCTCCTTCATCCAGGGCAAGAGCCCGATCCTGTTCTCCGGCAGCTGGTGGTACGGCCGCTTCAAGACGGAGAACAAGTTCGACTGGGGCACCTTCCTGTGGCCCGAGAGCAACCTCACGCTCGGCTCCGGCGGCAACATCTGGGTCGTCCCCAAGGGCGCGAAGAACAAGAACCTCGCCTACGACTTCATCGACATCACGCTGTCGAAGAAGATCCAGAACCTGCTGGGCAACCAGGGCGGGGTCCCGGTGGCGGCCGATCCCGCCGCCATCACGGACCCCCAGGCCAAGACGCTGATCGGCGACTTCAACACCCTCTCCGGGAAGGACGGTCTCGCCTTCTATCCGGACTGGCCCGTCGCCGGCTTCTACGACGTCCTCGTCTCGGAGACACAGAAGCTGATCACCGGGAGCGAGAAACCGGACGACTACCTGTCCGCGCTGCAGAAGGCGTACGACAAGGGCGTACCGAAGACATGACGGTCACCGTCGAGCGGGGCGGCCGGGTCGCCCGCGGCCACCACGGCGCCGCGACGCGCCCGCGCCGTCCCCGCACGTCCTACGCCCTCTTCCTGCTCCCGGGGTTCGTCGCGTTCCTCGTGGTCGTCGTCGTCCCCTTCCTGATGAACACCGGTGTGAGCTTCACCGACTGGCAGGGGGTCGGCAGTCCCACCTGGTCGGGGCTCGCCAACTACCGCGAGCTGATGGGCGATTCCGAGTTCTGGGCGTCCTTCCGGCACAGCCTGTTCATGGTCGTCGCGATGGCCGTCGTGCCGACCGCCCTCGGACTCGTCCTCGCCGCCGCCCTGTTCGACTTCGTCGCCAAGCACTTCGGGACGCGGACGGCGGCCGTGCTCCGCGCCTGCTTCTACCTTCCCCAGGTCCTGCCGATCGCCGTCGCGGGCATCGTGTGGAGCTGGATCCTCGCGCCCGACAACGGCTCGCTCAACGAACTGCTGAAGGCCGTCGGCCTCGGTTCCTGGCAGCAGGACTGGCTGGGCGACCCCGACCTCGCGCTCTACAGCGTCATGGGCGTGATGGTGTGGGTGCAGATCGGCTTCCCGCTCGTCGTCTTCATGGCGGGGCTGCAACGGGTGGACCCGCAGCTGTACGAGGCCGCCGAGCTGGACGGCGCGGGCTGGTGGCGGCGGTTCTGGCACATCACGCTGCCGCAGATCCGCCCGGAGATCTCGGTCGTCCTCCTGTGGTGCACGATCGCCGCGCTGAAGGTGTTCGGGGCGGTGTCCGTCCTGACGAAGGGCGGTCCCGGCGGCGCCACCGACGTGCCGTCGTACTTCTCCTTCACGACCTTCTTCGAGAAGACGCAGGTCGGCTACGGCGCCGCGATCTCCACCGTTCTGACCGTGATCATCCTGGCCCTGGCGATGATCGGGCTGAAGTTCCAGACACGCGCCGAGGACGCCGAGGAAGGGATCCGCGTATGACCGCCCTCCGTCGCTACCCGGTTCTCGTGGCCCTCGTCATCGGCGCGCTGTTCATGGTTCTGCCGTTCGCCGTCGTCGCGGTCAACGCGGTCAAGTCGCCCGCCGAGTACTCCGCGCACGGGCCCCTCAGCCTCCCCCGCGGCCTCTACCTCGACGGCCTCAAGGACTTCTGGCAGCGCGTCGACTTCGGGCAGAAGCTCATCAACTCGGTCCTGATCTCCGGCTCGGTGGCGGTCGGGGCCGCCGTCCTGTCGGTCCTCAACGCGTACGCGATCGGCATCGGCCGGATCAGGGGCCGCACCTGGGTGCTCGCCTTCTTCGTCCTCGCGAACACGCTGCCCCAGGAGGCGCTGGTCTATCCGGTCTACTACCTGAGCAAGCAGGCCGGCCTCTACGACACCAGGCTCAGCGTGATCATCGTGTTCACCGTGATCCAGGCGGCCTTCGGCACCTACCTCCTCTCCTCCGTCCTCGGGCGGTTCCCGCGCGAGATCATCGAGGCCGCGCGGATCGACGGGGCGAACCAGTGGCAGGTGCTGTGGCGGATCGTGGTCCCGGTCAGCCGCCCCACGATCGGTGTGCTACTCGTCTTCTTCTTCATCTGGACGTGGAACGAGTTCCTGCTGCCGCTGGTCATGCTGATCTCCAACGACAACCAGACGGTGTCGGTGGCCCTCGGTGTCCTCCAGGGCCAGCGTCTGATGGACGCCACGATGACGAACGCGGCCGCCCTGCTTGGCGTCCTGCCCGCCATCGTCTTCTTCCTGCTCTTCCAGCGGACCCTCACCCGCGGCATCGCCGTCGGCGCAGTCAAGTAAGGAGTAGGACAGTGAAGTTCACGGACGGCTACTGGCTGCTGCGCGAGGGTGTCACCGCGGCCCACCCGGTCGAGGTCCTCGATGTGACCTCGGGTCCCGGCGGCCTGGAGATCCACGCGCCGACGCAGCCCATCCGGCACCGCGGCGACCTGCTGAAGGGACCGGTCGTGACGATCAGCGCCCATGCGCCGATGCCCGACGTCATCGGCGTCACGTTCACCCACTTCCAGGGCGAGGAGCCACGGGGACCCCGGTTCGAGGTGCGCGGAGCCGAGTTCACACCGCTCGCGGAGTACGACGACAGCCACGCGACCCTGACCTCGGGCGCCCTGTCCGTGCGGGTCGCCCGGACCAGCCCCTGGCACATCGACTTCCTCGCGCACGGCCGCACCCTCACCAGCAGTGGCCCCAAGGGCATGGGCATCATGCGGGACGCGACCGGCGCCCACTATCTGCGCGAGCAGCTGAACCTCGGGGTCGGCACGCAGGTCTTCGGTCTCGGCGAGCGGTTCGGGCCGCTCGTCAAGAACGGGCAGGTCGTGGACATGTGGAACGCGGACGGCGGCACGGCCACCGAACAGGCCTACAAGAACGTGCCGTTCTATCTGACGGACGCGGGCTACGGCGTCTTCGTGGACCACCCGGGCCGGGTCTCCTTCGAGGTCGGCTCGGAGGCGGTCTCCCGGGTCCAGTTCAGCGCCGAGACGCAGCAGTTGACGTACTACGTCATCCACGGACCGACCCCGAAGGACATCCTGCGCAAGTACACGGCGCTCACCGGGCGTCCGGCGCTGCCGCCCGCGTGGTCCTTCGGCCTGTGGCTGTCGACGTCCTTCACCACCTCCTACGACGAGGACACCGTCACCTCCTTCATCGACGGCATGCGCGAGCGTGAACTCCCGCTGTCCGTCTTCCACTTCGACTGCTTCTGGATGCGCGAGTTCAACTGGTGCGACTTCCGGTGGGATCCGCGGGTGTTCCCCGATCCGGAGGGGATGCTGGCGCGGCTGAAGGACAAGGGACTGCGGATCTGCGTCTGGATCAACCCGTACATCGCGCAGCGCTCACCGCTGTTCGCGGAGGGGCGGGCCCTCGGACATCTGCTCAAGCGGCCCGACGGAAGCGTCTGGCAGTGGGACCTGTGGCAGCCGGGCATGGCTCTGGTCGACTTCACCAGCCCGGCCGCCCGGGACTGGTACGCGGCGAAGCTGGAGGCGCTGCTCGAACAGGGCGTCGACTGCTTCAAGACCGACTTCGGCGAGCGGGTCCCGGTGGATGTGGCGTACGCCGACGGCGCCGACCCGGAGCGGATGCACAACTACTACACGTACCTCTACAACCAGACCGTCTTCGATGTGCTCCGCAAACACCGGGGGGAGCACGAGGCCGTCGTCTTCGCCCGCTCGGCGACCACGGGGAGCCAGCAGTTCCCGGTGCACTGGGGCGGCGACTGCGAGGCGACGTACGCGTCGATGGCCGAGTCGCTGCGCGGCGGGCTCAGTCTCGGCATGTCGGGGTTCGGGTTCTGGAGCCATGACATCGGCGGCTTCGAGGGGACACCGACGCCCGCGCTGTTCAAGCGGTGGATCGCCTTCGGACTGCTGTCCTCGCACAGCAGGCTGCACGGCTCGTCCTCGTACCGCGTGCCCTGGCTCTTCGACGAGGAGGCCGTGGACGTCCTGCGGCTGTTCACCCGGCTGAAGCTCGGCCTCATGCCGTATCTGTACGAGGCCGCCCGCACCGCCCACGCGGAGGGCGTGCCGATGATGCGGGCGATGGTCCTGGAGTTCCCGGACGATCCGGCGTGCGCGCATCTGGAACGGCAGTACATGCTCGGCCCGGATCTGCTGGTCGCGCCCGTCTTCAGCGACGACGGGGACGTCTCGTACTACGTGCCCGAGGGCACCTGGACCCCCTATCTCGGCGGGCCGCCGGTGACCGGACCGCGCTGGGTGCGCGAGCGGCACGGCTTCCTGAGCGTGCCGCTGCTCGTGCGGCCGGGCGCGGTGATCCCGGTGGGCGCGGTGGACGACCGCCCCGAGTACGACTACGCCGACGGGGTCACCCTGCGCGCGTACGACCTGAAGCGGGGCGCCAGGGTGACGGTGCAGGTCGACGGGGTGACCTTCACCGTCGTACGTGAGGGGCACACCCTGCGCGCGTCCTGCGCCGATCCCTCGGCGCCCTGGGGGCTGGCCGCGGGCGGGCGCGAGGTGCGGGCCGGCGCCGGGACGGGCTTCCTCTCCCTGGACCTGGAGTCCGAGTGATGGTCAAGATCACCGATGTGGCGCGGCACGCCGGGGTCTCCCCCAGCACCGTCTCGTACGCCCTCAGCGGCAAGCGGCCGATCTCCGAGGCGACCCGGCAGCGCGTCGAGGAGAGCATCCGCCGCCTCGGCTACCGCCCGCACGCGGGGGCCAGGGCGCTGGCCAGCAGCCGGTCGAACGTCCTCGCACTGGTCGTCCCGCTGCGGGCCGGCATCCATGTGCCGGTGGTGATGCAGTTCGCGGTGTCGGTGGTGACAGCGGCCCGGCTGCACGACCACGACGTCCTGCTGCTCACGCAGGAGGAGGGCGAGGACGGGTTGCGCCGGGTCGCGGACACCGCGCTGGTGGACGCGCTGATCGTGATGGACGTGCAACTCCACGATCCCCGGCTGCCGTTGCTGCGCGCGCTGGACCGGCCGTCGGTGCTCATCGGTTTCCCGGCCGCCGCCGACGGGCTCACCTGCATCGACCTGGACTTCAAGGCGGCCGGTGAGCTGTGCGTGGAGCGGCTCGCGGGACTCGGGCACCGGGTCGTCGCGCTGGTCGGGTCGCCGCCGGAGGTGTATGTGCGGGGCACGGCGTTCGCGCAGCGGGTGGTGCAGGGGTTCACCGCCGCCGCCGACCGGGGCGGCCTGGCCTCGTCCGTCCACCCCTGCGAGGCCTCCCCCGCGGCGGCGCGCCGGGTCGCCGAGCAACTGCTACGCGAACAGCCCGCGTTGACGGGGGTCGTCGTCCACAACGAGCCGGTTCTCGAGCCGCTGATCGACGCCTTCGAGCAGCTCGGCCTGCGGGTTCCGGCCGATCTGTCCGTCACCGCCATCTGTCCGGACGAACTCGCCGAGAGCCTGCGCGTCCCGGTCACCTCCATCGCCATCCCGTCCACCGAAGTGGGCGCGCGGGCAGTCGAGTTGCTCATGAACAAGCTGAACGGCGCGCCCGCCGCGGAGGCGACCCTGCTCACCCCCCGGATGACGGAGCGCGCCAGCACCGCACCCCGCACGCTGACTTCCTGAGGAGACGTGTCATGGGCATAGGCAAGAAAAGAAGAAGACCTGGAGCTGCGGCCCTGGTGACCACGGCGCTCGCGCTGATCGCGGGCCTGGCCACCACCACGGGTCCCGCCACCGCGTCCGCGTACTCCGCTCCCTTCCGCGATCCGCGGCTGCCCGTCGCCGACCGCGTCGACGACCTGCTGGGCAGGCTCACCCTCGACGAGCGGATCTCCCTGCTCCACCAGTACGAGCCCGCGATCCCCCGCCTCGGCATCCAGGCGTTCCGCACCGGGACCGAGGCCCTGCACGGGGTCGCCTGGCTGGGGAAGGCCACGGTGTTCCCGCAGGCGGTCGGGCTCGCCTCGACCTGGGACCCGGCCCTGATCGAGCGGGTCGGTTCGGCGGTCGGCGACGAGGCGCGCGGCTTCCAGCAGCAGCGCCCGGACGGCTGGGGCCTCAACCTGTGGGCGCCGGTGGTGAACCTGCTGCGCGATCCGCGCTGGGGCCGCAACGAGGAGGGCTACTCCGAGGACCCCTATCTCACCGGCTCGATCTCGACCGCGTACGGCGAGGGTCTGACGGGCGGTGACCCCGACCATCTGAAGACGGCGCCCACGCTCAAGCACTACCTCGCCAACAACAACGAGGTGCACCGGGCGACGACGTCCTCCGACCTGCGGCCGCGCGTGCTGCACGAGTACGACGAGGCGGCCTTCGCACCGGCGGTCGAGGCGGACGCGGCGACCGGCGTCATGTCCTCGTACAACCTGGTCAACGGCCGCCCCGACACGGTCAATCCGGATCTGGACGACGTCGTGCGGGGCTGGACGGACCGGGACCTCATGAACGTCACCGACGCCTTCGCCCCCGGCAATCTGCTGCCCGCCACCCAGAACTACTACCCCACCTTCGCCGAGGGCGACGCGGCCGCGCTGAAGGCGGGCATCGACAGCTTCACGGACAACAGCGCGGACCCGGAACCCACCACCACGGCCGTCAAGTCGGCGCTTTCCGCAGGCCTGTTGAAGGAGTCGGACGTCGACACCGCCGTCTCCCACATCCTCGCGATCCGTGTCCGGCTCGGCGAGTTCGAGCCGAACGGCGGGAAGTACGGGGCGATCGACGCGTCCGTCATCGACAGCCCGGCGCACCGGAAGCTGGCCCGCGAGGCGGCCACCGAGGCGGCGGTCCTGCTGAAGAACGACAACACGCTTCCGCTGAAGGCGACTTCGGGCGCAAGGGTCGCCGTCGTCGGTCCCCTCGCCGACACCCTCTACACCGACTGGTACTCGGGCACCCTGCCCTACGCGGTCACGCCCAAGGCCGGCATCGAGGCGAAGCTCGGCACCCCCGTGGCGAGCAGCGAGGGCGCGGACCGCGTCGCGCTGCGGGACACGGCCACGGGAGAGTACGTCACGGCGGGGGCCTCCGAGGCGGGAGCGGCCCTGAAGGAGAGCGCGGAGAGCGGAACGGCCGGCCAGTTCGACGTCTTCGACTGGGGCTCCGGCATCGTGACGCTGCGCTCGGCCGCCAACGGAAAGTACGTCGGTTACAACTGGTCGGGCTTCGTCAACGACCAGACCCAGCCCAACGGCTGGTACGTGCAGCAGCAGTTCAAGCTGGAGCGGCAGGGCGACGGGACGTATCTGCTGCGGTACGCGGGCTACGAGACCGGCGAGTCCTGGTGGTCGAGTCCCGTCTACCTCGGGCCGACAGGCGACGACGGCACCCTCGGTCTGGTCACGAAGGACCAGGCGGCGCACTACGCCAAGGACGTCGTCCGCAGCGGGGTCGACGACGCCGTGGCCGCGGTGAAGGGCAAGGACACGGCGGTGGTCGTGGTCGGCTCGATGCCCTCGATCAACGGCCGCGAGGACCACGACCGCACCGACATGGGTCTCGCCCCCTCCCAGGAAGCCCTGGTCAGGGCGGTGCACGCGGCCAACCCGAAGACGGTCGTGGTCGTCGAGAACAGCTAACCGACCACCCTCGGCTCCCTCCAGGACGAGGTTCCGGCCCTGCTGTGGACCACGCACGCCGGCCAGGAGACCGGCAACGCGCTCGCCGACCTGCTCTACGGCGACGCGAATCCGTCCGGCCGCCTCACCCAGACCTGGTACCGCTCGGAGTCGGACCTTCCGTCGATCCTCGACTACGACATCATCAAGTCGGCCCGTACCTACCAGTACTTCACGGGCCGGCCGCTCTATCCCTTCGGCTACGGCCTGTCGTACACCTCGTTCCGCTACGGCGGACTGAAACGCGTCGACGGCGGTTACGAGGTCGCCGTGACCAATACCGGCGGGCGCGCAGGCGACGAGGTCGTCCAGCTCTACACGCACCAGCGGGTGTCGCGCGACAAACAGCCGCTGAAGCAGCTGAAATCGTACGCGCGGGTGGCGCTGAAACCGGGCGAGACGAAGACCGTGCGATTGCCGCTGCGTACGAAGGACCTGGCCCACTGGGATGTCACGCGCTCGCGGTGGGTGGTGGAGAGCGGGACGTACGACGTGCTGGCCGGCGCGTCGGCGGCGGACATCCGCTCCCGCGCGGCCCTTCAGGTGCGGGGCGAGACGATCCCGCCGCGGGACCTCGCCCGCACCACCCGTGCCGAGAACTTCGACGACTACTCCGGCGTCCGTCTCGTCGACGAGTCGAAGGCACGCGGCACGGCGGTGGGCTCGGCGGCCGACGGCGCCTGGCTGAAGTTCGCGGACACCCGACCGGTCGACGGGGCAACGGAGTTCAGTGCCCGCGTGGCCGGTGGCGCCGGCACCGTCGAGGTCCGCCTCGGCTCCCCGACCGGGACCCTCCTCGGCACGGCGTACCCGGACGCCACCTCGTCGCCGTACGCCTACGAGACGGTGACCGCCGCTCTGAAGAACGCGCCGAGGGGCCGCCAGGACGTGTACCTGGTGCTGAGCGGGGGCCTTCGACTGTCGACGTTCACCCTGCGCTGACCGCCCCGGACGCCAGGAGTACACGACGAAGGCCCCGCTGCCTGAGCAGCGGGGCCTTCGTCACGATATTCAATTGGACGCTATTCAATTAAAACATGGGATGAGTGGAGATGGCGGGAATCGAACCCGCGTCCAACGGTGCAAAATCAGGGCTTCTCCGTGTGCAGTTCGCTGTGATTTTCTCAGCCCCGGCAATCACGCGAACAAGTCGCCGACGGGCTCAGTCACTGTTTGATTTCCCAGCGAACCCCGTGACCGGGCTCGATGGTTTAGTCCCCTAGATTATGCCAGGATCCGGGTCGGGAACACTCCCGGGCTGACACCCATTAAGGGTCCCTCACTCACTGCTTATTAGGCAGCGAGGGCGAAGGACTGGGAATCGCTCTTGGAATTGGCGATTATTTTTTGCGACATATGGTTTACGAGATCATTGCCGCTTCCTCGACACGCTTCCCCTGCTTCAACAGCCGCTGTCGAAACCGATCATCCCCATGTTGATTTTTCAAAGCTCGGCCCCTCCGGGGAGGAACCTCGCACCCTCTGTGGGGTGCAGTGCCATCGTACGTGACCAACGCACGACGGTGCCAGCCTATTCCGGCGGGCCCGCTCAGCCCGCCGCGCCGCTCCGCCCGCCGCTCGGTCGCTCGGCGGGTTACTCGCCGCGCTGCTTCCGCTTGACCGCCGCGATCGCCCGGTCCGACTCGCGCCGGTCCTGCTTCTCACGCAGGGTCTGCCGCTTGTCGTACTCCTTCTTGCCTCGGGCGAGCGCGATCTCCGCCTTCGCCCGGCCGTCCTTGAAGTACAGGGCGAGCGGCACGATCGTGTGACCCGTCTCCTGGGTCTTCGCCTCCAGCTTGTCGATCTCCTCGCGGTGCAGGAGGAGCTTGCGCTTGCGGCGCACGGTGTGGTTGGTCCAGGTGCCCTGGCTGTACTCCGGGATGTGGGCGTTGTGCAGCCACGCCTCGTTCCCGTCGATCTGGACGAAGCCGTCGGCCAGCGAGGCGCGCCCCTGGCGCAGCGACTTCACCTCTGTGCCGGTCAGGACGAGCCCGGCCTCGTAGGTGTCGATGATCGCGTAGTCGTGCCGCGCCTTCTTGTTCTGCGCGACGATCTTGCGCTTGCCGTCCTTGGCCTTGCCGGAGCCCTGGCCGCCCTGCTTGGGCTGGGACTCCTTCGGTACGTACATTCCCTTGCTCATAGTGCTGGCCATTTTCGCACTACAGGGGGGCTCGGGGGAAAGCCGATTACCAGGCCGGCGGTCCGGAGGTCACGAAGGGTCCCCGAGGCCGCTCAGTACGGTCTCGGCCCGCTTCAGCGATTCCGTGTCCGCCTCCAGATCGGGGGTGATGCCCCGGCCGTCGACGGAGCGCCCCGCGGGGGTGCGGTAGTGCCCGACGGTCAGCTCGGCCACGGAGCCGTCGGGCAGCCGGCTCGGCATCTGGACCGAGCCCTTGCCGAAGGTCCTGGACCCCACGACGACCGCCCGCCCACGGTCCTGGAGGGCACCGGTGAGCAGCTCGGCGGCGCTCATCGTGCCGCCGTCGACGAGCGCGACCAGGGGTCTGGCGGTGTCGCCGCCGGAGTCCGCGTGCAGGGCGCGCTGCGCGCCGTTCACGTCGTACGTGGCGACGAGGCCGCCGTCGAGGAAGACGGAGGCGGTGGTGACGGCCTCGGTGACCAGGCCGCCGGAGTTGCCGCGCAGGTCGAGGACGATCCCGGCCCGGCCAGGCGCCCGGCCGACGGCGGCCCGTACGGCGTCGCCCACACCCTTGGTGAAGGCGTCGACCTTGATCAGGGTGACATCGCCGGGAAGCCTGCTGACGGTCACGGAGTCCGTGGAGAGCCTGGCGCGGCGCAGGGTCCGGCTCCACGACTGCGTGCCGCGCTCCAGGCCGAGGGAGACCTTCGTGCCGGCGGTCGCCTCGTCCGCGTCGCCGCGCAGTAACGAGACGACCTCGGTGACCGGCCTGCCGTCCACCTTCGCGCCGTCGACGGTGCGCAGCCGGTCGCCCTTGCGGATGCCCGCGGCGGCGGCGGGTGAGCCGGCGCTGACGCGGGTGACCTCGATGCGCCCGTCGCGCTCGCGGCGGGCCCACAGGCCGACGCCGGTGTACTGGCCGTCGAGGGCTTCCTCGAACTCCTCGTACTCGCCCTGGGAGTAGACGGCGCCCCAGCGGTCTCCGCTGCGGCTGACGGCGCGCTCGGCGGCCTCCATGGGGGACTTGCCGTCGGCCATCGCCTCGGCGGCGGCCTCGGCGACCTCGTCGTGGTGGCGTGCCGATGCCGAACCGGGCGTCGGGGCCGCGGTCTTCCGGGCGGGGTCGGAGAACGATCCGGTCGCCGCACCGGCGACGAGGACACTCGTGAACACCAATGTCAGGGCCGCCCCGCGGCGGATGCGGCGGGGCTCGCAGAACAGGTCACGGCCTGACATGCCGGTGAGTCTAGGACAACGCGAAGGGCCGCACCGCCGGTTGACGGTACGGCCCTCTTGGCATGCGTCACACCTTCAGGTACTTGCGCAACGCGAAGAACGCGGCCACAGCCGGCATCAGCAGGCTCGTCGCGAGGATGAGCGGGAGCTTGGTCAACACGGCGTCCCAGCCGATGAAGTTGATCAGATTCAGCTTATGGGACAGCGCCAGACCGTGGTCGATGATGAAGTACCGGGCGATCAGCAGGAAGCCGCAGGCGACACCGCCGCCGATGAGCCCGGCGACCGAGGCCTCCGCGATGAACGGCGCCTGGATGTAGAAGCCGGAGGCGCCGACGAGCCGCATGATGCCCGTCTCACGCCGCCGGCTGAACGCCGAGACGCGCACGGTGTTGACGATCAGCATCAGCGCGACGACGAGCATCATCGCCATCACCGCGCGCGCGGCCCAGTTCATGCCGTTCAGGAGCCCGAACAGGTTGTCCAGGATGCCCTTCTGGTCCTGCACGGACTGCACGCCGTCACGGCCGTCGAAGGCGGTCGCGATGACCTGGTACTTCTCCGGGTCCTTCAGCTTGATCCGGTACGACTCCTGCATCTGGTCCGGCGTGAGGGAGCTGGCCAGCGGGGAGTCGCCGAACTGCTCCTTGTAGTGCTTGTACGCCTGGTCCGAGGACTCGTAGGTGACCTTCTGGACGACCGTGGACATCTTGTCCAGGTCGGCGACGATCTGCTTCTTCTGGTCACTGGTCACGGCGCCCTTGGCGCAGTGGGGGTCGGACTCGGCGTCGCTCTTGTTGCAGAGGAAGATCGAGACGTTGACCTTGTCGTACCAGTAGCCCTTCATGGTGTTCACCTGGTCGCTCATCAGGAGCGAGCCGCCGAACAGGGCGAGCGAGAGGGCGACCGAGACGACGACCGCGAAGGTCATGGTCAGGTTGCGGCGGAGACCGACACCGATCTCCGACAGAACGAACTGCGCGCGCATGGCGTCTTCCTCAGACCTTTCCGTGGACGATGATCAGTGCTGGTAGCCGTAGACGCCGCGTGCCTGGTCGCGGACGAGACGGCCCTGCTCCAGCTCGATGACGCGCTTGCGCATCTGGTCCACGATGTTCTGGTCGTGCGTCGCCATCAGGACCGTGGTGCCCGTCCGGTTGATCCGGTCGAGCAGTTTCATGATGCCCACCGAGGTCTGCGGGTCGAGGTTTCCGGTCGGCTCGTCGGCGATGAGGAGCTTGGGCCGGTTCACGAAGGCTCTCGCGATGGCCACACGCTGCTGCTCACCACCGGACAGCTCGCCGGGCATCCGGTCCTCCTTGCCGCCCAGGCCGACGAGGTCGAGCACCTGGGGCACGGACTTGCGGATCTCACCGCGGGACTTGCCGATGACCTCCTGGGCGAAGGCCACGTTCTCGGCGACCGTCTTGTTGGGCAGCAGACGGAAGTCCTGGAACACGGTCCCCAGCTGGCGGCGCATCTGCGGCACCTTCCAGTTGGAGAGGCGCGCGAGGTCCTTGCCCAGGACGTGCACCTGGCCTTGGCTGGTCCGCTCCTCGCGGAGGATCAGCCGCAGGAAGGTGGACTTTCCGGAGCCGGAGGACCCCACGAGGAACACGAATTCTCCGCGCTCGACCTCCAGGGAGACATCCCTGAGAGCGGGGCGGGTCTGCTTGGGGTAGACCTTGGAGACATTGTCGAATCGGATCACGGGTGCACCACGGGTCGCCGGGGGTAGGTGTGCGTGACCATACGCGAACCGGGTGTGCGAGCGCAGTCGGCGTACGGGGTTGCGCGCGGCTTGCACGATTTGTCACGGATCTGAGGCGCGTTTCACACCTGATCCGAGCGCCTCACGGCACTCCGGTCGGGGCAGGATAAGGCGAGCCGCGCCGAAATCCGCGGAACCTGGCACAGTGGTAGGGGAACGGTTGCGTTCGCCGAAGCGTTAAGAGAGCGATGTGTACGCGAGAACGTTGCGTACGCGGAGACGTCGCAAGGAGGGTCGGCGCATGACGTACGACCGATTGGTATGCGCTAACTGCGCGGCACCTGTCAGCGAGGGCCGCTGCCCCGTCTGCCGCGCGAACCGGGAGCGACTCCAGCAGGAGAGCCCCTTCGCGGGACTCAATCCCATGGCACTGATCGCCCTGCTCGCGGTGCTGATCGCGGCGCTGGCACTCGTGGCCCACCAGACGGTGTGAGAGCCGCGCGGACGGCCCCGCACGGCCGCCGACATCCCTGAACGCGAGAAGGGCCCGGAGCGAGCTGCTCCGGGCCCTTCGTCGTACGGGTGTGCGTCAGGCGGCAGCGCCGCCGCGGCCACCGGCGAGGCGCGGCAGCAGACGGAAGCCGATACCACCGGCGACCATCGTGGCGGCACCGACGAGCAGGAACACGGTCTGGCCGGCACCCGTCTCGGCCAGCGCGCCGTCCTTGCCCTGGGCCGTGGTGTCCGAGCCGGTGTCGGTGAGGGCGGAGGAGCCCTCTTCCTGGGCGGTGGACCCACCGTTGGGGTCGTTCTCGTTGCCGGAGCCGGAGTTGCCGGAACCGGAGTTGCCGTCCGCGGGCGCGGAGGACGAGCCGGAGGTGGGCTCCTCCGTCGGCTCGGTCGGGTTTCCGGTGGGCGTGGTGGCGGTCGGGGCCGGTGACGTCGGCGTCGTCTCGGTCGGGGCCGGTGACGTCGGCGTCGTCTCGGTCGGAGCCGGCGAGGTCGGCGTCGTCTCGGTGGGAGCCGGCGAGGTCGGGATACCCGTGCCGGACGGGTCCGGGGTCGGGCCGTCGGCGCCGGTCGCCGAGGCGACACCCGCCGCGGTGAGTGAAGCACCGGCGGCGATCATCACGCCGGCGGCTATCCGTGCCGCGCGGATCCGCGTCTTCTTGGTCATCTGCCTGCTACCCCCAGTAGCTGATCGTCAATGGAGCAGCGCCCGGAGCCACGGCGTCACAGGAGGTTTCGCTCGACCCCCCGGTTCACATGCGCCCCGGAGATACGCATGCCACACGTCACCCTTCCCAGTTTTCAAAGCAACGTCAAGGTCGTTGCGTACGCGATGTCCGGAACCACATCGTTTGCCTGGCGTGCGAACAGCCGACTGTGACATAAAACCCAGACAACCCCTACAACAAAGGCAACTGCCGCCCGATGGACGGCAGTTGCCTTGTCGACAAAGAGGTTTTGGAGAGGGCGGAAAGGGCCCGCCGACACCGCGCCTCGCGCGTTCCTACTTCTCCTGCTGCTTGCGCCAGCGAATTCCGGCCTCCAGGAAGCCGTCGATCTCGCCACCGAACACGGCCTCGGGGTTGCCGACTTCGAACTCGGTGCGCAGGTCCTTGACCATCTGGTACGGGTGCAGGACGTACGAACGCATCTGGTTTCCCCAGGAGTTGCCGCCGTCGCCCTTGAGGGCGTCCATCGCGGCCTGCTCCTCCTGCCGGCGCCGCTCAAGGAGCTTGGCCTGCAGAACGTTCATGGCCGAGGCCTTGTTCTGGATCTGCGACCGCTCGTTCTGGCACGAGACGACGATGCCGGTGGCGAGGTGGGTCAGGCGCACCGCGGAGTCGGTGGTGTTGACGCCCTGGCCGCCGGGACCGGACGAGCGGTACACGTCGATCCGCAGCTCGGACTCGTCGATCTCGATGTGGTCGGTCTGCTCGACGACCGGCAGGATCTCGACACCGGCGAAGGACGTCTGGCGGCGCCCCTGGTTGTCGAACGGCGAGATGCGCACCAGCCGGTGCGTGCCCTGCTCCACGGAGAGCGTGCCGTACGCGTACGGCACGTGGACGGCGAAGGTGGTGGACTTGATGCCCGCCTCTTCCGCGTACGAGGTCTCGTAGAGCTCCGTCTTGTAGCCGTGCCGCTCGGCCCAGCGCAGGTACATGCGCTGGAGCTTCTCGGCGAAGTCGGAGGCGTCGACGCCGCCGGCCTCGGCACGGATGGTGACGACGGCCTCACGGGAGTCGTACTCGCCGGACAGGAGCGTGCGGACCTCCATCTCGTCCAGCGCCTTCTTGACGGCGACGAGCTCGGCGTCGGCCTCGGCACGGGTGTCCGGGTCGTCCTCCTCCTCGGCCATCTCGAAGAGCACGCTCAGATCGTCGATGCGCCCGCGGAGCGCCTCGGCCTTCCTGACCTCCGCCTGGAGGTGGCTCAGCTTGCTGGTGATCTTCTGCGCCTCGTCCGGGTCGTCCCACAGGGACGGCGCGGCCGCCTGCTCCTCGAGCACGGCGACATCTGCCCTCAGCTTGTCGAGGTCCAGGACGGCCTCGATCGACTCCATGGTCGAGGAGAGGGACTTGAGCTCTTCGGATACATCGACGACTGCCACGCCTCCAGCGTAACGGTTACGACAACCGGGCCTCGCCCCTCGCCCCGGAGGGGCCCCGCATCGCCCGTACCCAGGGGGGTCAGGGGGAGGCCGGGGCCGAGTTCTTCGTGTCCTGGGGGGTCGCGTCGGCGCCGTCGTCGGAGGTGGCGAGCCAGGTACCGACGCCCACCGCGGCGACCAGCACGGCCGCCGCCGTCCCCAGGGTGATGCGCCGCCGGCGGGCGGAGGCGCGGTGCCGGGCGGATCCGGGACGGGGCGCGCCCGCCGCGCGGGGCGCCCGAGCGGTTCCCCGGGCCCCGCCGGCCAGCTCGTCGGGCGCCGGCACGCGCATCGAGGTGTGGGTGTCCCGGTTCGAGTCGGGTGCGGCCCCCGGCACAAGGGGTACGGCCCCGCGCCGCTCGCGCGCCGCTGCGGGCGCGGGCGGTTCCGAGGTCTCCTCGTACTCGTCGTCCCCGTCCGCGGACTCCGCGTCCGGCGAGTCCACGTCCAGCGGCGGCATCCCGGCCAGCAGCGGCAGCTGCTCCCGCAGCCGCGCCCCCATCTCGGACGCCCGCAGCCGGGACGCGGGCGCCTTGGCCAGGCACTGCACGATCAGCTGCCACAGCTCGTCCGGGATGCCCGGGAGCGGGACCACGGTCTCCGTGACGTGGCGGCGCAGGACGGCGCCGGGGTGTCCGCCCCCGAAGGGCGTGAACCCGGCGAGCAGCTCGTAGAGCACGGTCGCCAGCGCGTAGATGTCGACGGCGGCGCGCGGCGGCAGGCCCTCGATGATCTCGGGCGCCAGGTAGTCGGGTGTACCGATGATCTTGGTGACCCGGGTCCGGCGCGGCGAGTCGATGAGCTTGGCCACACCGAAGTCGGTCAGGAGGGCCGGGTGGGAGCCGCCGGGGCCGAGCGGGCCCTGCATGTCGAGCAGGACGTTCTCCGGCTTCACGTCGCGGTGGACGACCCCGGCCGCGTGCGCGGCGGCGAGTCCGTCCGCGACGTCGGCGACGATCGCGACCGCGGCCTCGGGGGCGAGCCGCCGCTCCCGGTCGAGCCGGGTGCGCAGGTCGGTGCCCCGTACGAGGTCCATGACGAGGGCGAGGTCGTTTCCGTCCACCACCAGGTCGCGCACCGCCACCACGTGGGGATCGTCGAGACCGAGCAGTGCGGTGCGCTCCTGCACGAAGCGCCCCACCAGCTCCTGGTCGGACGCGAGGTCCTCGCGCAGCAGCTTGATGGCGACGGGCCCCTCGGGTCCCTCGCCCAGCCACACCGTGCCGGCGCTCCCCCGCCCCAGGATCTGGTGCGCGGTGTACCTGCTGCCGATCTTGCGTGCCAAGACTGCTCCTACAGACGCGTGTTGCCGCTTAAAGTACGCGCCCGCGGAGCCAACCTTCACTCCCGAGACCGAAATCACCCGTCAGATATCGACAAATCCCCAGAGTCAGTTGCTCGAGGAGGTCTTTGAGCTGAGATCGCCGATCCAGCTGCTGACCTGGTCGTACCTGTGGGTCAGCTCGCCCCAGAAACTCCTGGTGGACCCGATCCAGTGCTGGAGGGGACTGAATTCCCAGACCAGCCAGCCGGCGACGAACAGGATGATGATCGTGAACAGGCACCCCTTGAGACAGCCGAGCCCGGGGATCTTCATGGGGTTGGAGCTGCGCTGACGGGGCTCGCGCGGCTGACGCGGCGCGGGCTGCTGGGGCTCGGGCGCGTACCGCTGCGGCTGGGGCTGCTGCTGGGGCGCCGGGGCGTAGCGCTGCGGCTGCTGCTGGTGCTGCGGCGCGTACTGCTGCTGCTGCGGATGGCCGTATCCGGGCGGCGGCTGCTGGCCGCGCTGCGGACGCTGCTGCTGCGGTCGTGCGACCTGCCGCTGGGGGCGGCGGCGCAGCGGGTCCTCGTTCGGGTCGAGGTACTGGACCTGAGTCTGTTCGTTGCGGTCACGGGCCGCGCGCAGCTGGTTCTGCCAGGGGTGCGGGTCCTCGCCCTGGCCGGGCTGTCCGCCCGGTCCGCCCGGCTGGTGCTGCGGCACGGGCGGCAGCACGGCGGTCGGGTCGGCCGCGCCGGAGGTGTGCGGCAGCACGCTGGTCGCGCCGTACGGGTCGTAGGAGGCCGCGCCCTGCGGCAGCACCTGTGTGGGGTCGGCCGCGCCGGGCATGTCCGGGACGTGCGCCGGGGCCGGGTCGGGGGCGAGCAGGGCGCCCACGCCATCGGCGGCGGCGATCTGCGCCGGGGTCGCGTGCACCCCGACACCGGCGGCGACGGCACGCAGTCCGCGCGCGAGGTTCTCGGCGCTGGGCCGCTCGTCCGGGTTCTTGCGCAGGCAGCGCTCTATGACCGTCCACAGCGGGTCCGGGACGGTCGAGGGGCGGCGCGGTTCGGCGCTCAGGTGCTGGTGCAGCACTTCGAGGGCGGACCCGCCGGCGAACGGCGGGCGCCCGGTGACCAGCTCGTACATCAAGATGCCCGCGCCGTAGATGTCGACGGCGGACGTCTGCGGGCGTCCCTCCGCGGACTCCGGGGCGACATACGCGGGCGTGCCGACGAATTCGTGGGTGCGGGTGAGGCCGGGGGAATCGGCGAGCCGCGCGATGCCGAAGTCGGTCAGCATCGGGTGCATCCCGCCGGCGTCCTGCTTGAGCAGGACGTTCGCGGGCTTCAGGTCGCGGTGTACGACGCCGTCGGCGTGGCTGGCGGCGAGCGCGTCGGCGACCTGGGCGGTGAGGAGGGCGGCGGCGACGGGCGAGAACGGCCCGTTCTCGCGCAGGTAGCGGTGCAGGTCGGGGCCGTCGACCAGGTCCATGACGAGGGCGAGGAGATCGCCTTCGACGACGAGGTCGCGTACGCGCACGATGTTCGGGTGGGTCAGGCGCAGCAGCACCGACCGCTCACGGAGGAACCGCATCACGATGTCGGCGTCGCTCGCGAGCTCTTCCTTCAGGACCTTGATCGCCACGGTCTCGCCGGGCTGCCCGGCGACGGCCGCCTCGGCGCCCGCGGTCTCCCGCTGGCGGGCTCGCCAGACCGTGCCTGTGGCGCCGCGCCCCAGCGGCTCCTCAAGGAGGTACTTGCTCCCTACCGGCCGCACGTCATGCGCTCCCTGTTGCTTGCTTGCCTGGTCCGTCCACCGTGATCACCGTGGTACAGGAGTTTCCGACCCACTGTAGTGCCGCCCTGCCCAGCACAGGGCTGTCCTCCTCGTGTGCTTTCCCATAGGTCCCATGCGCACCTGTGGTCCGCATAAGCGCTTACGTATGCACTCCCGTCGATGTTCGACGGCCCACGGAAAGTCGCTCGCTCGTGTTCGACGGAAAGACGCTCACTCCGGTCACTTGGTTGCCGGGGCCGGGCGTGACCGATCTCAAGCGGACAGCCGCCGGGCACTGGTCAGGCACTTTTACGGGCAGAGCCGACCAATCAAGATCACTTACGGGTGGGGGGCGGGCGTGTTGTCGGTGGCAGGTGCGAGGATGCCCCCAGTACTGGCCGACGTGCCCGTGTGCGGTGGGGGGATCTGCGGTGGGGGACCGCAGCGCAGCCTCGTTCTCGTCGCGGACACCTGCGCGGAAGGGACCCCTGACGGCGATGCAGATCCGGCTGACCGTCGTAGACCCGCTGGGCCCGCCCTCGGAGCCGCGGGGGCGAGCCACCGCCTGCGATGTGCTGGTCACCGCGCCCGCCGGGACGGCGCTGGCCGCGGTCGCGTCGGGGCTGGCCGCGGCGGTCGGGGGAAGCGGGGGTGCCTCCCAGGGCGAGCGGGGCCGTGAGCCCGGCGGGGGCCAGATCGTGCTCTACGCGGGCGCCGAGCGGCTCGACGCCCAGCGCTGCACCCTCGGTGAGCCACCGCTGACCGACGGCGCCGTGCTCTGTCTGGGCGCACCCGCCGAGCCCGGTCCCGACCTGGACGGCGTCTCGGCCCAGCTCCACGTGGTCGGGGGACCCGACGCCGGCGGCGTGCATCTGCTGCACGGCGGCCAGATCCGCGTCGGCCGCTCCGCGGACGCCGACGTACCCCTGGACGACCCCGACGTGTCCCGCCTGCACTGCGCGGTCACCGTCACCCCCGAGGGCCGCGTCTCGGTCGCCGACATCGGCTCCACGAACGGCACGACGCTCGACGGCTCCCGCGTCGGCAGCCGCCCGGTCCCCTTCGCGGAGGGCGCCCTGCTGCGCGTCGGCGAGTCCGCCCTGCGGCTCGCCCCGCCGGGAGGTCCGGGCGTCGTGGAGACGGCTCCGGACGGCGAAGGCCATGTAAGGGTGCGGGCCGGGTCGGCCGAGGACGGCCGCTCCGGGGTCGACGGGTTCGACGGGCACGGCGACCCGGCGGGCGCCGGCACCGCCGCCCGGCCGGACACGGCCTCCGCGCCTCCGGTCCGCTCCCCCGCGGAGGTCTCGCGGGGCGGCTCCGCCACCGCGCCGAACACGCCCTCCTCCGCTTCGCCGGGTTCCCCGCAGGGCGCGCAGCCCCCGCGCGGTGCCGTGCCCCACGCGCGCGGGGAGAGCGCCTCCCTCGCGCAGGGAGGTGCCCTTCCGCCGGTGGGCGAGACGCACCACGCCTACGGGACCGCGGAGTGGGGGGCCTCCGGTGGCGGCGTCCCCGGAGCGCTGGAGCACGGACGGGCGGTGCCCCTGGCCGTGCCGGAACAGGGCGGGGCACCCCGGATCGAGAGCAAGCCGCGGGGCGCGACGGCGGCGGGCCGCGGTTCCGGCCCCGGCGCGTCCACGCGCGGGGCGGGTCGCCCCGACGGTCCCACGGAGACCCCCGGTGAACGGCCCGGGACGGAGGCCGCCGCAGCGGGGACCTTCGCCCCCGGGGCCGCCGACGCGTCCGGCACCCTCGGACCGGGCCTCCCGGGTGCACGCAAAGGCACGCCGCCGCGCGGCACGGACATCCCGCCGGGGGTGCGCAGGCGGGGCGGCATCGGTGCGTGGGCCCGGCGTCTGGCCGGCGGCCGCGGAGGACCGGCCGGGACCGCGCAGGAGGCGTACGACGACGGAACCGTCGCGGTGGACGAACTCCCTCCCGCCGTGAGGCGGTCGCCCGAGAGCTGGCCCGACCCGGCGACGCTGCTGCTCACCGCGCTGGGTCCGGGTCCCCGGCTGTGGGAGCGGGGCCCCGGACACCCCGAGGCGCTGACGGTGCGTCTGGGCACGGCCGACCGGACGGCGCCGGACGGCTCGGGCCTGCTCCCCGCGGTACCGGTGACCGCCGGGCTGCGGGAGGCCGGCTCACTGGGCCTGGCCGGACCGCGCGCGCGTCTCGCGGGGCTGGCCCGCGCGGTCGTCGCGCAGCTCGCGGCGCTGCACTCCCCCGACACCCTGGAAATCGTCCTCATCAGCACCGACCGGGCCCGCACGGTGGAGGAGCGCAGCGCCGAGTGGTCCTGGCTCGGCTGGCTCCCCCATCTGCGCCCCGCCCACGGCCAGGACTGCCGACTCCTCCTCGCGTACGACCGCGAGCAGGCGGCGGCCCGCACCGACGAACTCCTGCGCCGCCTGGAGGACCACCTGGCGGAGGCGGTGGGCGCGCCGGGCGGCCGTGACCCGCTGCCCAGAAGCGCCGGCGGGACGGTTCCGGCCGCCCGGTCCGGGACGCACGACGACGGCGAGCGCGTCGCCCCGGTCGCCGACGACGGCCCGCGGGGCGCGCTGCGGCGGCCCTCCTGGGCGCGGGAGGACGGCACGGACGACGGCTACGACGGCCCGTACACGGTGGTCGTCGTGGACGGGGACCCCGGGGGCGCCGACCTGCGGGAGGCCGTGATGCGCCTCGCGCACGAGGGCTCGCGGGCCGGAATCCATCTGGTGTGCCTCGCCGAGACCGCGGCGGCGTCGCCCGCGTCGCCGGTGACGGAGACGTACGAAGCGGCCTGCGAGGCCTCGCCGGCCTTCCGCGAGTGCGGGGCGGTGGCGCTGCTCAGCGGCGACGTGGCCACGGCACTGCGGCTGATGCGGGTGGCACCGGGCGGTTCGGGCGAGCGCGCCCCGGACGGAGCGCCGCGCGCCGGGTCCTTCCACACCGACTCCCGGTACGGCGGACTCGACGGCGCCGGACCCGACCGCGGCGGACGGGGACCCACCGGGCCCGCGCACACCGGATCACCGCGCTCCGGGCCCGCGCACACGGCGCCGTCGCACTCCGGCCCCCGGCAGGACGGATCCACCCACACGGGCATCCCGCACCCCGGATCCGCAAGGCGAACGGGTCCCGCAGGCACGGCCGGACCCGCCGACGCCACCGCGCCGCGCACGGGCCGTACGTCCTCCGGAACGGCCGGACAGCTGCCGCGCGGCCCAGTGGGGCACGGCACCGTCGCCGCCGTGGACGCCGTGTCCCTCGCCTGGGCCGAGCGGTTCGCCCGGTCCCTCGCGCCCCTGCGGACGGACGGAGCGCTCGGGGACCGGCACACGCGCGTCTCGGCGCCCTTGCCCCAGATGGCGCGCCTGCTCGACGAGTTGGGGCTGGCGCGGGCCACCCCCGCCTCCCTGATGGCGCGTTGGGCGGACGCCGCGGACGACTCCGAGGCGTTCGGCGGCCGGGCGCGGGCCGTGCTCGGCGCCGGACCGCGCGGACCCGTCGCCGTCGACCTGCCCGTCGAGGGCCCGCACCTGCTGATCGAGGGGCCGCCCGGCAGCGGCCGTACGGAACTGCTGCGCTCGGTCGCCGCGTCCCTCGCCGCCGCCGAGCGGCCCGACCGGCTCGGAATAGTCCTGATGGACGGACGCGACGGCACGGGAGGCCATGGCGCGGCGAACGGCGGGGAAGGGCTTCAGGTCTGCACGGACCTGCCGCACGTCACCACCCATCTCACGGCCAACGACCCTGTTCGGATGCGGGAGTTCGCGCAGTCGCTGAGTGCGGAGCTGAAGCGGCGGTCCGAGCTGCTGGGCAGGCTCGGCTTCGCCGAGTGGCACGCGGGGCGCACGGTGCCCGGCCGGATCGTGGCCCAGCGCTCCGCCGGGCCCTCGTCGGGCGCGAACTCGTCCCTGGGCGCCTCTGACCTCGACACACCGCCCAGCTCGACGCTGCGGCTGCGGCCCGCCGCCGCGCGGCAGCGGACGGAGCCGGGGCCGGCGCTGGCCCGCCTGGTCGTGGTCGTCGACGACCTGGACGCCCTGCTGTCACCGCCGCTCGGATCCCCGGGACGCCCGGCTGCCGGTTCGGTCGTCCGGGCTCTGGAGGCCGTCGCCCGGGAAGGGGACCGGCTCGGGGTGCACCTCGTGGCGGCGTCCGGGGTCGGCGGCCGTACGGCGGCGTCGGAACTGGCGCGTTCCGCCGCGCTGCGCGTCACGCTCGACGCACCGCTGCCCGGGCCCGAGGAACCCGCCCCCGGGCGGGGCCGGCTGCTCCGTCCGGACGGCCGGGAGACACCGTTCCAGGGCGGGCGGGTGACCGGGCGCATTCCCCGTACGGCCACACTCCGCCCCACGGTCGTCCCCCTGGAGTGGCACCGCATGGGCGACCCGCCGGCCCGCCGCCCGGTCCGCGAGCTGGGAAACGGACCCACGGACCTGGCTCTGCTCGCCAGCGCCCTGGAGCGAGCCGCGCGTTCCGTCTCCGCGGTCGAGGTGCCCTCACTGCTCTAGGGCCTGTCTGACACTTCACGTCGGATCGGGCCCCGGCGTCTGGTGCCCTGCATCGCAAGGCGGAGGGTCGCCCTCGTACCGGGCGTACTCGGGCGTGCCCGACAACGCGGCGAGGCGCGGTGCGGCCAGGGGCCGCGGGCCCGGCGGGAACCGCCAGACATGCCCTAGCCCACACGTCACGGGACCGGCACCGCTTGGGTCCGCGCGTCACCGGACCGGCACCACTTCGGCCCACACGTCACCGGACCGGCACCGCTTCGGCCCGCGCGTCACGGGATGCGCGGACCTTCGGCCCGCACGTCACGGGGATTCTTCGGGACTCGCGCGTCACCGCGCGGGTCCCGTCGCTGTACGCGGACCGGGGCCACGGGGAAGGCCTGCTCGCCCCTTCGGCACGCTTCGGCATCCGTGACCCCACGTCACGACCCAATCACGATCGCCCACTTGACAGCACCGGCGGTCTTGCCGCCCCCGAGCGACCTGGCGTAGACCGGAGCGCACGGGGCAGCCGCTTTGACGTTCAACGAAGAACGAAGAACGGGGCAGTGATGCGCAGCAATCCTCAGATACGCAGGTCGCCCGATCACTCCACGCGCCGCTCGCGCAGAGCCGCACAGGCCGCCGCGGCCGCCGTCGTCGCGGGTGCTCTCACGCTCACGGCGTGCGGTGGCGGCAACGACGACAAGGGCAAGGGAAACGACAAGGGCACGGAGAGCAGTGGCGCCGGCGCGGGCTCCGTCACCCTCCCCAAGCTCGACGGCGCCACCCTGGAAGTCGCCGCCGTGTGGACCGGGGCGGAACAGGCCAACTTCAAGAAGGTGCTCGCGGAGTTCGAGAAGCGCACGGGCGCGAAGGTCACCTTCGTACCGGCGCAGGACCCGATCATCAACTTCCTCGGTTCGAAGATCGCGGGCGGAGCGCCCCCGGACGTGGCGCTGCTCCCCCAGGTCGGCGCGGTCAAGCAGGCCGTCGAGAAGAAGTGGGCCAAGCCCGTCGGCGCGGACGCGCAGGCGCAGTTGACGAAGAACTACTCACAGGGCTGGCAGGACCTCGGCAAGGTCGACGGCAAGCAGTACGCCGTGTACTTCAAGGCCGCCAACAAGTCGCTGGTCTGGTACAACACCAAGGTCTTCGAGAACGCGGGGGCCAAGGAGCCCAAGACCTGGAAGGAGTTCCTGACCGCCGCGCAGACGATCTACGACTCCGGGGTCACCCCCGTCTCGGTCGGCGGCGCCGACGGCTGGACGCTCACCGACTGGTTCGAGAACATCTATCTCTCCCAGGCGGGACCCGAGAAGTACGACCAGCTCGCACAGCACAAGATCAAGTGGACGGATCCGTCCGTGAAGGACGCGCTGACCACGCTCGCCCAGGTGTGGGGCAACAAGAACTTCGTCGCGGGCGGCGCGGACGGCGCCCTCCAGACGGAGTTCCCGGCCTCGGTGACCCAGACGTTCACCGGCGGCGACCAGCCGAAGGCGGGCATGGTCTTCGAGGGTGACTTCGTGGGCGTCAACATCGCGGAGACCAAGGCGAAGATCGGGACGGACGCGAAGGTGTTCCCGTTCCCGGCCGTGGGCGACAAGGCGCCCGTGGTGAGCGGCGGCGACGCGGCCGTGCTGCTGAAGGAGTCCAAGGCGGGCCAGGCGCTGCTGACCTTCCTCGCCTCGCCCGACGCGGCGACGATCTGGGCGAAGCTCGGCGGCTATCTCTCCCCCGACAAGAACGTGGCCGACTCCGCCTATCCGAACGCTGTCCAGCAGTCCATGGCCAGGGCGCTGATCGCGGCGGGCGACGACTTCCGCTTCGACATGTCCGACCAGGCACCGCAGGCCTTCGGCGGAACGCCCGGCAAGGGCGAGTGGAAGGACCTGCAGGACTTCCTGAAGAACCCGAAGAACGTGGCGGGGACACAGGCGAAGCTCGAATCGGACGCCGCAGCGGCCTACAAGGGCTGATCCGGCCATGACGTCGGCAACGGCCGGAGGCACCGCACCGGTGCCCCCGGCCCGTACACGCAAGAGCGTGACCGGGACCCGCAGGACGGTGGTGGCGCTGTTCCTGCTGCCCGCCCTGGTGCTGCTCGGCGCGCTCGTGGTCTACCCGATCGGGTACTCGGTCGTCCGCAGCTTCTACGACCAACAGGGCGAGGGGTTCGCCGGGTTCGACAATTACAAGGCGCTGTTCACCGACGACGGCATCCGCACCGCGCTCAAGAACAACATCATCTGGGTGGTGTTCGCCCCGACGGTCGCGACCGCCCTGGGGCTCATCTTCGCGGTGCTCACCGAACGGGTGCGCTGGGGAACGGCGTTCAAGCTGGTCGTCTTCATGCCGATGGCGATCTCGATGCTCGCGGCGGGCATCATCTTCCGGCTGGTGTACGACCAGGATCCGGCCAAGGGCGTCGCGAACGCGGTGTGGGTGGGGGTGCACGACACCTTCGCCCCGTCGTCGGCGTTCCCGAAGGCCCATCCGGGCCGGCAGTCGCCGCTGGAGGCCGAGAACGGCGGATTCATCACCCGGGGGGCCGTGCACACCGGACAGCCCGTCACCCTCCCGCTCGTCGGTGTCGCCCCGGACCAGATGCCGGGTGGCGCCAAGAAGGCCGTCCGGGCCGCGTCCGAGCCGGGCAGGATCACCGGGACGGCATGGCAGGACTTCACCCGCGGCAAGGGCGTCGGCCGGCTCGGCCAGGTGGACCCGGGCGAGCTGGGCTACTCCGGGATGAGGATCGAGGCAGTCAAGGACGGCAAGGTCGTCGACACGGCGAAGGTCGGTGACGACGGCACGTTCTCGCTCTCGGGCACGGCGGACGGAGCCAGGCTGCGGCTCCCGGCGAGCAACTTCAAGGAGCCGTACAACGGCGTCGACTGGCTCGGCCCGTCCCTGGTCACCCCGGCCATCATCGGTTCGTACGTCTGGATGTGGGCGGGCTTCGCGATGGTGCTGATCGCGGCGGGGCTCGCGGGCGTGCCGCGCGAACTGCTCGAGGCGGCCAGGGTCGACGGGGCGAACGAGTGGCAGGTGTTCCGCAGGGTCACCGTGCCGCTGCTCGCGCCGGTGCTCGCGGTGGTCGCCGTGACCCTGATGATCAACGTGCTGAAGGTCTTCGACCTGGTCTTCATCATCGCGCCGGGCTCCTCCCAGGACGACGCGAACGTGCTGGCCCTGGAGCTGTACCGCAAGGGCTTCTCGGAGGATCAGCCGGGCATCGCGAGCGCCATCGCGGTGTTCCTGCTTCTCCTGGTGATCCCGGTGATGCTGTTCAACGTACGGCGGCTCAGGCGGGAGGTGCGGCGATGACCACGCATGCCGGACGGCTGGCGGAGACCGTGCCCGCCGCGGCGGTGAACAGGGCGAGGCCCTCGCTCGGTTCACGGATCGCGAGCGGTGTCAGCGGGGGCGTCGTCCGTGTCTTCCTGCTGCTCGTCGGCCTGTTCTGGCTGGTGCCGACGATCGGGCTCCTGCTGTCGTCGCTGCGCAGGCCCGAAGACATGAGCGCGAGCGGCTGGTGGAAGGTGTTCAGCGCTCCCTCGCAGCTCACCGTGGACAGCTACCAGAAGCTCCTGGAGAACAGCGACATCACCAACTCGCTGCTCAACACCGTGCTGATCACGGTCCCGGCGACCCTCCTGGTCGTCGTCATCGGCTCGCTCGCGGGCTACGCCTTCGCCTGGATGGAGTTCCCGGGCCGCGACTGGTGGTTCCTCGGCGTGGTCGGGCTGCTGGTCGTTCCGGTGCAGGTGGCGCTGATCCCGATCGCCGAACTCTTCGGGAAGATCGGCATCTTCGGGTCGATCACCGGCGTGGTCCTCTTCCACGTCGGATACGGCCTGCCCTTCGCGGTGTTCCTGCTGCGGAACTTCTTCGCGGAGATCCCGCGGGAGCTCCTGGAGGCGGCCCGGCTGGACGGCGCGGGTGAACTGCGCCTGTTCGTACGGGTCGTGATGCCGCTCGGCGGCCCTGCCATCGCCTCGCTGGGGATCTTCCAGTTCCTGTGGGTGTGGAACGACATGCTGGTCGCGCTGGTGTTCTCCGACTCGGGGAGCCAGCCCATCACGGTCGCCCTCCAGACGCAGGTACGCCAGTTCGGCAACAACATCGACGTGCTGGCGCCCGGCGCCTTCATCTCGATGGTGATCCCGCTGGCCGTGTTCTTCGCGTTCCAGCGGCAGTTCGTGTCCGGAGTGATGGCGGGCGCGGTCAAGTAGGCCGATCCCAGCAGCGTTTGAGGGGCGGGCCGGACACCGGCCCGCCCCTCGCCGTTCACCCGGCATCCCCCGGATGCCACATCTGGCGTAACCAAGTCACCCCTTCGGCCGTTTCCGGGCAGGTATGCCCGCGCCGACCCATGGATGTCCCGTGCCCAGGTTCAGTGTCATCGTCCCCGTGTACAAGGTTCAGGCGTACCTGCACGAGTGCCTTGAATCCGTCCTCGAACAGTCCTACCTGGATCTCGAACTCATCGCGGTCGACGACTGTTCGCCCGACGCCTGCGGGGCCGTCATCGACGAGTTCGCGGCCCGCGACGCCCGCGTCCTCGCCGTGCACCTGCCGGAGAACGTGGGGCTCGGGCGCGCCCGCAACGCCGGTCTCGAACGCGCCACCGGCGACTACCTGATCTTCCTGGACAGCGACGACAGTCTCACTCCGGACGCGCTGCGGGCCATCGCCGACCGGCTGAAGGAGACCGGCGAACCGGACGTCCTGGTCTACGACTACGCGCGTACGTTCTGGTCGGGCGAGGTCGTTCGGAACCAGGTCTCGGCGCAGCTGACCGAGGAGGGCCCGGCACCGTTCCGGCTGGACGAGCGGCCCGGACTGCTCCGGCTGCTGATGGTGGTGTGGAACAAGGCGTACCGCCGGGAGTTCGTCGAGCGGGCGAGCCTCACCTTCCCGCCCGGGTACTACGAGGACACGCCCTGGACGTATCCGGCGCTGCTGTCCGCCGAGACGATCGCCACCCTCGACCGGGTCTGTGTGCACTACCGCCAGCGGCGGCACGGCAGCATCCTCGGCACCAGCAGCCGTAAGCATTTCGACGTCTTCGAGCAGTACGACCGCGTCTTCGCGCATGTCGACGCGCACCCGGAGCTGGACCGGTGGCGCCCGGTGCTGTTCCGGCGCATGGTCGACCACTTCGCCACGGTGTTCGTGAAGCGGGGCCGGCTGCCGCGCGCCGCCCGGGCCGAATTCCTGCGCAAGGCCCGTGCGTACTACCGCCGTTACCGCGTCCCGGGCGCACCGGCCGGCCCGCGCACCCGCCTGCGGCACGCGCTGGTCGGGCTCGGCACGCATCGCACGTACCGTCTGTTCTCCTTCCTGTCGCGGATCCGCAAGAGAGCCGTTCGGCTGACCGCCGGGCTGCTGCGCGCGGTGCGCGGCGCCGCGCTCCGGTTCCACTACCGCGTGCAGCTCCGTCTCCCGCTGCGCGCCGACCGTGCCGTGTTCTCCAGCTACTGGGGCCGGGGCCACGGCTGCAATCCGGGGGCCCTGGAGTCCGCGTTCCGCAGTTTCGCGCCGCACATCCGCACGGCGTGGATCGCGCACGCCGAACACCACGACACGATCCCGGCCGCGACGGCCCGGCTGCGTCCCGGCACGGCGGGTTACTGGACGGCGCTCGCCCGATCCAAGTACCTGGTGAACAACGTCAACTTCGACCGGCGGCTGGTCAAGCGGCCCGGCCAGATCATGATCCAGACGCAGCACGGGACGCCGCTCAAGCGGATGGGGCTCGACCTCCAGGACCGCCCGGCCGCCGCGCGCGGCACCGACTTCGCCGAACTGCTGCGCAGCGCCGACAAGTGGGACTACTGCCTGTCCGCCAACCGCCACTCCACGCTGGTCTGGGAGCGCGCGTTCCCCTCCTCGTACACGACGCTGGAGTACGGGCTGCCGCGCAACGACGTCTTCCAGCAGGCGACTTCGGCCGACGTGGAGGGGATGCGCGAGTCGCTCGGCATCCCCGCGGGCGCGGTAGCCGTGCTGTACGCGCCGACCTACCGCGACTACCGGCGCACCCAGCGCCGCGCCCTGGACCTGGAGCGGGTGCTGCGCCGGCTGGGTCCGCGCTTCGTGGTGCTGACCCGCGCCCATCACACGTACGGGGCGCCGCTCACGGACACGGCGGGCGGCCGGCTGATCGACGTGTCGGGGCATCCGAGCATCGAGTCGCTGTGCCTCGCCTCGGACGTACTGGTCACCGACTACTCGTCCCTGATGTTCGACTACGCGGTCCTGGACCGGCCGATCGTCGTCCTCGCGGACGACTGGGAGGCGTACGAGGCGGCCCGCGGCACCTACTTCGACCCGCGCGCCTTCCCGCCGGGCGCGGTCGCGCGCAGCGAGGACGAGCTGATCGACATCTTCGCGACCGGTCACTGGCGCGGCTCGCGCTCCGCGCAGCTGCGGGCCGCGTTCCGCGAGCGGTTCTGCCCGTACGACGACGGGCGCGCCGCCGAACGCGTGGTACGGCACGTGGTGCTCGGCGAGACGGCCTCGGTGCCGCCGTTCGTCCCGCCGGCCGAGCGCCGCCCGGTCCCCTCGGCCGCGGCGTCCCTCCCCCGCGTTGCGGGCTCCGCCCTGCCGGCGAGCACCCCCGCCGTCGCCCGGCCGCTCGGGAGCGTTCCCGCTCAGGGTGGTGCCGTTCCCGTGACCGAGACCCTCTGAACCGGAGTCCGCGTGCCCTCCAGTCCGTCGCGGCCCACGCCCACCCGGCCCTCCACCTGGCGGCCGACCGGGCGCCCCGGGCGATGAATCCCCCCGTTCGGCGCCCCTTGAGAGAAAGAGCAGAATGCCCCGCTTCAGCGTCATCGTGCCCACCTTCAAAGTCGCCGGGCGACTGGCCCGCGCGCTGGACTCGGTCCTGACCCAGTCCTTCGGCGACTTCGAGCTGATCCCGGTCTGCGACGAGCCGGACTCCCCCGCCGCGACGGTCGCCGCCGCGTACGCGGAGCGGGACTCCCGGGTGGCCCCGGTCCATTCGCCGCCGTCGGGCGGGCTGAGCGCGGCGCGCAACGCCGGGATCGCGGCCGCGAAGGGCGCGTACGTGCTCTTCCTCGACGGCGACGACGACCTGCTGCCGGGCGCGCTGGACGCCCTGGACGCGGGGCTCCCGGCCGATGTGGACGTCCTCTGGTTCGGGCATCAGCGGGTGCACTGGTGGGAGGGCGAGCCGAGCGTCCCCCCGCTCGACAAGGCCCCGGAGGTGCTGGGCGTGCACGTTCCGGCGTGGAGCGCCGCGTACCGCCGCGGCTTCATCGCCGAGCACGGACTCGCCTTCCCCGAAGGGCATTTCACGGACACGGGCTGGGGCGGTCTGGTGACGGTGGCGGCCGAGCGGTCGGCCCTGCTGCGCACGGTCTGCGTACGGCATCACCTGCGCCGCCAGGGCAGCCGGCTCAACGCGCCGGGCGAGCACCACTTCGAACTCCTCGACCAGGTCGAACGGGTCCTCGTCCGGGCCTCGGAACAGACCCTGCCGGCGGCCCGGTCGAAGGCGCTGTTCGGCCAGCTCTTCTCCCAGGTCCTGAAGACCGCGGCGCACCCCGCCCGGCTGCCCGCGCGCCGCCGCCGTGCCTTCTTCCGCCGGGCGGGCAAGCTCTACCGGCGCCACCGCCCTGCCGGATTCCGGGTGCCGGCGGGCAGTCTCGGTGTCCAGCACCGGCTGCTCGCGGCGGGCGCGTACAGCGCGTTCCGTGCGCTGCGCGGCACGAACCGGGCCGTCTCCGGGGTGGCCCGGCGGGTGCCCCGCGGGAGGACGCTGCGCACCCGCGCGCTCTACACCGTCCAGCTGAGCCGCCCGCTCGACGAGAACCTCGCGGTGTACTGCGCCTACTGGGGCCGGGGTTACGCCTGCAACCCGGCGGCGATCCACGCCAAGGCCCGCGAACTCGCCCCGCACATCCGCTCGGTGTTCCTCGTGGAGCCGGAGGCGGTGGACGCGCTGCCGAAGGACATCGAGCACGCGGTGATCGGCAGCCGGCGCGGCTGGGAGGTGCTGGCCCGCGCCAAGTACCTCGTCAACAACGCCAACTTCGCGGACGGGGTGGTCAAACGCCCCGGCAGCGTCCACGTCCAGACCCAGCACGGCACACCGCTGAAGAAGATGGGCGTCGACCAGTCGACGTATCCGGTGGTGGCCGCCGCGACCGGCAGCTTCACCAAGCTGCTGTCCCGGGTGGACCGCTGGGACTACAACCTCTCCTCCAACCGGCACTCCACCCAGATGTGGGAGCGGGCCTTCCCGGGCGGCTACGAGGCGCTGGAGTACGGCTATCCGCGCAACGACGTCTACTGCACGGCGACCGCCGAGGACGTCGCCGAGGTCCGCGAACGGCTCGGGGTGCCCGAGGGCACGACGGCGCTGCTGTACGCGCCCACGCACCGCGACTACAGCACCGGCTTCGAGTCCCGGCTCGACCTGGAGGCCTTCTGCGAGGAGATCGGCGAGCAGTTCGTCGTCCTGCTGCGCGCCCACTACTTCTACGACGAGGGGCGCGGGCGCGGCTCCGGGCGGATCATCGACGTGACCGGGCACCGGTCCTCCGAGGACGTCTGTCTGGCCGCCGACGCGCTGATCACGGACTACTCGTCGATCATGTTCGACTACGCCAACCTCGACCGCCCGATCGTCGTGTACGCGGACGACTGGGAGGTCTACCGGGAGACGCGGGGCGTCTACTTCGACGTGATGGAGGAGCCGCCGGGCCGGGTGGCGCGCACCCCGGGAGAGCTGGCCGCGCTCTTCACCGACGGCTCCTACGCGGATCCGGCCGCCGCCGCGCTGCGGGCCCGGTTCCGGGAGCGCTTCTGCCAGTTCGACGACGGCAGGGCCGCCGAGCGGGTCGTGCGCAGAGTGCTGCTGGGTGAACCCCCCGAGGCGATCCCGCCCGTCCTGCCGCTCGCCGAACGCGTCCCGGCTCCCGCCGCGTCCACCCTCGTAAGGAGCTGACGTGCCCCGCTTCAGCATCATCGTCCCCGTCTTCAAGGTGCAGGGCTTTCTTCGCGAGTGCCTCGACTCGGTCCTGGAGCAGTCGTACACGGACATCGAGGTCATCGCCGTCGACGACTGTTCCCCGGACGGCTGCGGCGCGATCCTCGACGAGTACGCGGCCCGCGATCCGCGCGTACGGGTGCTGCACCTGCCGGAGAACGTGGGGCTCGGCCGCGCCCGCAACGCCGGAATGCCGCTCGCCGGCGGGGACTACCTCTTCTTCCTCGACAGCGACGACACCCTCACGCCGGGCGCGCTGCGCGCCGTCGCCGACCGCCTGGACGAGACCGCCGACCCGGATGTGCTGGTCTTCGACTACGCGCGCACCTACTGGTGGGGCGGCACCCGCAGGAACGTGCTCGCGCGGGTGCTCGCGGAGGCCGGTGCCGGCACCTTCTCGGCGGCCGAACACCCGGAGATCCTGGACCTGTTGATGGTGGTGTGGAACAAGGTCTACCGCCGCGCGTTCGTCGAACGGGAGGGCTTCGCCTTCCCGCCCGGGTACTACGAGGACACGCCCTGGACGTTCCCGGTGATGCTCAGCGCGGAGCGGATCGCGACGCTGGACCGGATCTGTCTGGCCTACCGCCAGCGCCGTCAGGGCAACATCCTGTCCACCACCAGCCGCAAGCACTTCGACATCCACGACCAGTACGAGCGGGTCTTCGCGTTCGTCGATTCCCGCCCGGCCCTGTCGGACTGGCGCCCGTATCTGCACCACAAGATGGGCGAGCACTGCCTCGACATCCTCTCCAAGGAGGACCGGCTTCCGGAGGAGGACAAGGCCGAGTTCTTCCGGCTGACGGCCGCGCTCTTCCGCAAGCACAAGAGCGGTCCCGTGCCGTCCGAACTGCGCGTCCTGGAGGGTGGTTTCACGCGCTACCGGGTGCGCGGGCAGGCGGCCCGCGCGGGCCGGGAACTCGGCCGGCGCGGGCAGCAGGCGCGCCGGATCGTCGCCGCGCGCGTCAAGCACGGCTGGTCCGCGGTCCACGAACACCGGCCGCTGGACCCGCACTTGGCGGTGTACTCGGCGTTCTCGCACCGGGGGGTCCTCGGTGATCCCGCGGCGGTGTACACAGCGGCCCGGGAGCTCGCCCCGCAGCTGCGCGGAGTGTGGGTGGTGCGCGACGAGGAGCAGGCCGCGCTGCTGCCGCCGGGGACCGAGCACGTCCTCCTCGACTCGCTGCGCTACCGCCAGGTCACCGCGCGGGCCACGTACTTCGTGAACAACGTCAACTGGCCCGGTTCCGTGATCAAGCGCCCCGGCAGCGTCCACATCCACACCCACCAGGGCACTCCGCTGAAGTACATGGGCGCGGACCTGCTGCACAAGCCGGGTGCCCGGCACGGACTCGATGTGCCGCAGATGCTGCGCCGGGCCGACCGCTGGGACTACAGCCTGGTCGCCAACCGGCACTCGGAGCTGGTCTGGGACCGCGCCTACCCCTGCCACTTCACCTCGCTGCGCAGCGGCAGCCCGCGCAACGACGTCCTCGTGCGGGCCCGGCCCGAGGACGGGGCGGCGGTCCGCGCCCGTCTCGGGATCCCGGCCGGCAACCGGGTGGTGCTGTACGCGCCGACGCGTCGCGACTATCTCCGCGGCGGCCATGTCGACCGTCTCGACCTGGCCCGGTTCGCGGACGATCTCGGCGCGGACCACACCCTTGTCGTTCGGCTGCATCCCTCGCTCGCGGACGGTCCGCCGCGCGGGATGGGGCTGGCCGAACTGCACCGGCGCGGCGAGGTGGTCGACGCGACCGACGAACCGTGCGTCGAGGATCTGATGCTCGCCTCCGACGCCCTGGTGACCGACTACTCGGCCCTGATGTTCGACTACGCCAACCTGGACCGGCCGATCGTGCTCCTCACGGACGACTGGGGCGCGTACGCGGCGAGCCGGGGCGCGTACTTCGACATCACGGCCGACGCGCCGGGCCATGTGGCCCGCTCGCAGCGGGAGTTGGCTTGGCTGTTCGCGTCGGGGGCTTGGCAGGACGGCGAGTCGGCGCGGCGGCGGACGGGATTCCGGTCGCGGTTCTGCGAGTTCGACGACGGCCGGGCCGCCGAGCGGGTGGTGCGGACGCTGATGCTCGGCGAACGGGCCGCAGAACGGGCGGCGGTCGTCCCGGGGCCCGCGAAGGCGGACCACGACGTCCTCACCTCCTCATGGGCGGCCCGGTGAAAGGCCCCGTGAAGGTCCACGTGAACGACACCACGAGCGACACCGTGAGCTCCTCCGTGACCGCGCGTTCCCGCCGGATCCGGGCGCGGGTCCTGCGGACACCCCGCTCCGCCCGCGCCCGGGTGATCCTGATCGCCGTCGTCTTCGCGGTCCTCCAACTCGCCAACGTCACTTCCCGGGACACCCCCGACACCAAGAACTACCTCTCGTACGCGCTGAGTCTGCGCGGCGAGAACAAGCAGGAGGCCGCAGCGCTGACGATCGACTACGTCTGCGCGGGAAAGGCGTCCGTCGCCCGGCGCAACCAGGCCGTCGACGTGGTGCGCTTCCACCGCGCGAGTCCGACCCGGCAGGTCATCGAGGAGTGCCGGCGCGACGAGTGGCGGGGCGTGTCCGCGCGGCTCGCGGCCGGGCAGACGGCGGGACACACCGTGCCGTTCATGTCGGCCCGCTTCATGCGGATCTTCGAGGCGCGTCCCGGGTATCCGGTGCTGCTGCTGCCGTTCATCACGGCTCTGGGGGTGAAGTGGGGCCTGTGGGCGTCGGGGGTCGCCGTCACGGTGGCCGGGGGCGTCCTCCTCTTCCTCGTCCTGCGCACCCTGCGCGTCTCCACCGGCGCGGCGCTGACCGGGCAGGCGCTCTTCTACGTCCTGCCGTGCGGTACGACCGCGATGCGCCCGATGACCGAGGGCCTGATGATGGCCGTGACCCTGGCGGCCCTGTGGGGCTGCGCCCTGGTACTGGAAGGCCGTGCGCGGGCCGGGATCTGGCTGGTCGGCGGTTCCCTGGCGGTCCTCTTCACGGTGAAGCACTCGCAGGCGCTCTTCCTCGGGCTGTGCCTGACCACTGCCTGCGCGGTGCTCCTGGCGCGCCGGCGCCGGTTGGACGGGCCGCTGCGGACCCTCGGGGTGGTGGCGGGCTGCGGCGTGCTGGCCACCGTGCTGCTCGCGAGGGCGCTGCACTACCCGTCCGAGTCGGAGAGCGTGCAGGACCTGCTGACGGATCACTACGCGCGCCCCGACCGCGCCCATCCGTGGTCGGAGTTCCTCCATATGGAGGTCGCCTTCTGGGTGGAGTGGGTGCGCCGCCAGTTCTGGGAGCCGCTGTTCCTGACGGCCGTGGTCGCGGCCGCGTGGGGGGCGCTGCGCCGGCACCCCGCCTTCGCCGGTTTCCTGCTGGCGGCGGCGGGCACCGGGGTGCTCAACCAGGCCGCGCACCCCGACATCACCGTCTGGGGCGCCCGGCTGATCGTGCTGCTGTGGCTGCTGCCGGCGGTGGGTCTTCCGCTGCTCCTCGACGCGGTCGTCCTGCCGGGCGCGCGGGCGCTCGGCGGCACGGTTCCGGGGCAGTCGCGCGGAGACACCGAGGTCGCCCGATGAGGTGATCTTGGGCTAGGCCGCCGATCCGGGCGGGCATATACGGCAGATGCCGGAAACCGCCACTCCCGTCTCCCCCGCCGCCCGATGAGCGCCGATGTCGTCTCCCGGCGGCGCGGGGCCGTCCGCGGTGCGACCGCGCTGCGCGCCAAAGGCACCTGGCGTCCGACGCCGTACCAGGTCTTCGGTGGCCTGTTCTGGCTGGTGATGACGCTCGCCCACTGGCGGATCCCGCTGTGCTGCGACGCGGGCCAGCACGCGGCGGTCGTCGAACGGCTGCGGGCGAACCTGCTCCACCCGCGGCACCCGATGGCGGACCTGCCGGGCGCGGGCAGCCCGTACTACTCGCCGTACGCGGTGGCACAGGGCGCCTTCGCCCGGCTGACCGGTCTCGGCGGCTGGGTGGTGGTGCGGTTGTCGGGGCCCGTCAATCTGCTCGTGCTGCTGACCGGCATCGGCCGCTTCACGCGGGTGCTGACACCCCGCCGCTGGGCGCCGGTCCTCTGTCTGTTCGCGATGGTGCTGCTGTGGGGCACCGAGCGGGCCTGGTGGAGCGGCTACCTCGGGCTGATGTCGATGACCGGCAACCTCGGCTATCCCTCGACGTTCGCCATCGGGCTGGCCTTCTGGGCCTGGGCGTTCACGGGTACGCGCGCGGCGGGCACCGGCGGCCCCGTCCGGTACGTGGGCCCGAGCGGCCTCAGGAGCTGGTGGGGGTACGCGGCTCTCGGCGCCCTGTACGGACTGATCCTGCTCGTGCATCCGATCACGTCGGTCGCGGCTGTGCTCGGCGCGGTGGCGTTCGTGGCGGGCGGGCAGCGCGGATGGCGGCCGGCCGTGGCGGGCCGGTGGCTGCTGACGGGTGCGGTGGCGTTCCTCGTCGCGTACGGCTGGCCGTACTTCGACGTCTTCGCGCTGACCGGGGACCGCAGCGTGGACGCCATGCACGAGCGGCTGTACGAGGGGATGCCCGGACACTTCTGGCTGGCACTGACCGGGGTGCCCGCACTGTGGCTCCGGGCCCGGCGCGCCCGGCGGAGCGAGGGTCACGGCTGGCGCGATCCCCTGGTGCTGATGTTCGCGCTGGAGTGCGCGGCGGTGGCGTACGGCTGGGTGAGCGGGCACTACACGTACGGCAGGATCCTGGGGCTGACGCTGGTGCCGCTCCAGTTCGCGCTCGGAGTGGAGCTGGCGGCGTCCCGGCCGTGGGGACCGGGGCGGCGGCTGCTGGGCGGCGTCGCGGCCGCCTGCGCGCTGGCCGGCTTCCTCACCGTGCAGGCGGGGGCGGTGGTGCCGCGCTCGCTCGACCCGGTCGGCTTCGACCAGCCGCCGCGCTGGCCGACGTACGACTGGGCGGCACGGCACATCCGGCCCGGCGAGGCGGTCATCGCGGACGGGTACTACTCCGTCCATCTGATCGCGGGTTACGGCCCGGATCTCGCCGCGCCCGCCTGGCCCGACCCCGCCCTCGACGAGGGCGAGCGGCTGCGCAGGCTCGCGGCGGTCCGCGCCTACCTCGCCCCGTCCTCGACCCGGGCCGGGCGCACCACCCTCGCCCGCCGGTACCACGTCCGCTGGCTGCTGCTGACGCGCTGGCGGCGGGTGCCCGAGGAGGCGACGGTGGTGGCGTGGAGCCGGGAGACCGGCGAGGTGCTGGCCCGGATCGGCACGGGGTCCGGCCCGGAAACGGGCACCCGCGCCCGTGCCCGCACAGGCACGGACGCGGACACGGCGGCCGGTACGGAGGCCGGTGCCGCGGTCCGCCCTGCCCGATGACGGGCCGCCCGACGACGAGTTACTCGATGACGAGCTCGACGGGGATGTTGCCGCGGGTCGCGTTGGAGTAGGGGCAGACCTGGTGGGCCTGCTCGACCAGCTTGCGGCCGGTCGCCTCGTCCACGGTGTCGGGCAGCTCGACGCGGAGCGTGACGGCCAGGCCGAAGCCCTCGCCCTGCTTGCCGATGCCGACCTCGCCGGTCACGGCGGCCTGGCTGACGTCGACCTTGGCGGCGCGGCCGACCAGGCCGAGGGCGCTCGCGAAACAGGCGGCGTAGCCGGCGGCGAACAGCTGCTCGGGGTTGGTCCCCTGGCCGCTGCCGCCCATCTCCACCGGAATGCCCAGCTGGAGGTCGAGCGTGCCGTCGGAGCTGACGGCGCGGCCCTCGCGGCCGTGGGTGGCGGTGGCGACAGCGGTGTAGAGCGCGTCCATGGGGACCATCCCTCTCAAGTCGAAATCCTGGCGGGGACCGCCGGTCCGGCGGCCCCACGACCAGAATTAGAGCACGCAATTCAGTTGTGCACAACTAAATTGCTGGCAAGAGCTATCCTGGGCACATGACCGCAACGCCCGCCCCGAGCCCCCAGGCCCCCGCGGCAGGGGACTTCCTCCGCCTCGACGAGCAGATCTGCTTCTCGCTGAACGCCGCCTCACGCGCCTTCGGCGGCGTCTACCGCGTACTCCTGAAGGACCTCGGGCTCACCTACCCGCAGTACCTGGTGATGCTGGTGCTCTGGGAGCACGGCGAGCTGCCCGTGAAGAAGGTCGGCGAGCATCTGCGCCTCGACTCCGGGACCCTGTCGCCGCTGCTGAAGCGGCTGGAGGCGGCGGGGCTCGTACGGCGGGAGCGCAGCGCGCGGGACGAGCGGTCCGTGCAGGTGGGGCTCACCGAGGAGGGCGCCGCGCTCCGGGAGCGCGCGCTGTCCGTGCCGCGCCGGATCGCGGCCGCTACCGGGGCGGACCTGGAGGAGATCCGAGAGCTCCGGGCCCGGCTCGACCGACTGACGGCAGCGCTGGACGAGGCCGCCCTGTCGGAGGCGCCGGGATGTACGTAGGCCTGCGCACATAGAGGCGCAGCATCACACCTCCGCGGACCACCTGCTCGCGGGGCACGAACTCCTCGTCGACCACGGCGAGTTTGGCGCGCTCGGTCGCGCTGCCCGGGTCCCAGGCCCGATGCGTCGCGAAGACTGCGGCGACCAGCCACACGTGGTCGAGCCGGTCCAGCCTGCGGCGCAGTTCACCGGGGTCCGCCTCCTGGCCGTACAGCGTGCCGGAGGCGGGGGCGGGGGCGCTCAGCGCGATGTCGCGGATCCCGCGGAAGCCCTTCGGGTACGCCAGTGCCGCGCGCCGCGCGAGCGACGGCAGGAACAGCACCGGATCGCCGGGGCGCAGTTCGCGGTGGGCGACGGCGGAGACGTCGGCCAGGTTGTCGGGGCGGCGGTCGGGACTGCGGTCCTGGCGCAGCAGCGGAAGCTGTACGGCGAGGACGAGGGTCACGGCGAGGACGCCGGTGAGGACCGCGTGGGGCAGGGGCCGCGGCAGCCTCGTCGCGAGGTGGTCGGCTCCGGCGGCCGCGAGCAGCGGGGCTCCGGCGAGGGCGAAGAGGACGTAACGCTCGTCGTAGAGCGGCCGCCAGTGCGACACCGTCAGCAGCACCGCCGGGGGCACCGCCAGCAGGGGGAGGGCGACGGCCGGGAGCGAGAGCGTGCCGCGCGGGGTCCGCGCCGGCCGCAGGGCGAGGGCGATGAGGACCAGGTACGGCACGATCACGAGCAGGGCCGGGCCGGTGAACATCCCGAGCAGGCGCTCCGCGCTCCCGAGGGTGGTGCGGGACAGCCAGGCGACCTGCGCGGACTGGCCCCGGGAGACCAGGACCAGGGGCATCAGCGCCAGGGTCACGGCCGCCGCGGCGAGGAGCCAGGCCCGCCACACCCGCGCCGGTACGCGGGCGAGCGCCAGCGTCGCGGCATGGGCGAGGAGCAGGAGCAGGGCCATTTCGTGCAGCAGGCAGGTGGCGGCGGCCGTCGCTCCGTACGCGCACCAGGGTCCGGGCCGGGCGGACCGGGCGGCCCGCACCAGCAGCACGGTCGCTCCGGCCGCCCCGGAAGCGACGAGCGCGTAGGAGCGGCCCTCCTGGGCGAAGTGACCGGTCATGGGCGTGACGGCGTACAGCAGGCCCGCCCACAGGCCGACGCGCGGGCGGCACAGTCGCACGCCGAGGGCGGCCACGAGCCCGGCGGTCGCGGCGGCGCCGCAGACGGAGGGCAGGCGCAGGGCGATCTCACCGGGGTGCGGGGCGAGGACGGCGTGCATGAGGAGGTAGTACAGGCCGTGCACGGCGTCCACGGTGTGCAGAAGACGCCAGATCTGGGGCACCGAGCGCCGCGCGACCTGGAAGGTCACCGCCTCGTCGCGCCACATGCCGCCGCGGTCGAGCCCCCAGAGTCCGATCACGAGCATGACCAGCACCGGCAGAAGGACGGCCACCGCCTCCGGACGCCGAGCCGCCGACCGCCTCACCCACGCGTGCACCATGGGGGCGATTTTTTGCTATTAACCAACCTTTGACCGGTATTGACGGCGTATCGCGCCGTATCACCCATCCATGCGGCTTACGATCCGGGCTTGATGAGCGTCTTCCGGAACCACCGCCCGCTTGCCCTCGCCGCCGCCTGGCTCGCCACCCGTGCCCTGATGCTGTGGCTGCTCGCCCACGACCATCTCGCCCCGCTCGGCAGGGGCGGGGTGTCCCGTGAGGTGGGTCATCTGTACTTCCACTGGTACGGCGTCCTGTCGCAGGGCGCGTTCCCGGCGGGCGACCGGCTGTGGCAGTACCCGCCGGGCGCCGGCCCGGTGCTGCTGGCGCCCGGACTGCTGCCGTGGCTGACGTACTTCACCGCGTTCGTGGCCTGCACGCTCGCCGCCGACGCGGTGATCGCCGTCGTCCTCACGCGCGCGGGGCGGCGGCCCGGCCGCAGTCTGCGCGGTGCCTGGCTGTGGGTGCTGGGCCTGCCCCTCCTGCTGCACATCCCGCTCGCCCGGTACGACGTTCAGGTCACCGCCTTCGCCGTCGTCTCCCTGCTGGCGCTCTCGCGCCGCCCGCGTGTGTGCGGCGCGTTCGCCGCGATGGGGGCGCTGGTCAAGGTCTGGCCCGCGCTGGCGCTGATCGGGACCCCCCGGGGCCGCACCACCCGCGAGGTGTGGACGTCGGCGGCGGTCACCGCGGCCGCGCTGCTCGCGGTCCTCGCGGCCGTCTTCAGCGGCCCGTTCGACTTCCTGCGCCAGCAGAGCGGCCGGGGTGTGCAGATCGAGTCCCTCGGCGGCACGCTGCTGGGCTTCGCGCGCCGCGCCGGATGGCCGGGGACGGTCCGCTACCAGTACGGCGCGATGGAGTTCGTCGGGCCGTACGTCGGCGTGGTCGCGGCCTGCTCGCTCGCCCTGACGGTCGCCGCGTTCGGGCTCGTGCTGCTGTGGCGGGTACGGGCACGGCGCTGGACGACGGCCACCCCGTACGACGCGGCGCTCACCGCCGTCCTGCTGTTCACCGTGACGAGCCGGGTGATCAGCCCCCAGTACATGGTGTGGCTGCTGGGCCTCGCCGCCGTCTGCCTGACGTCGCGGCACACCACGCAACGCCCGGTCGCCGCGCTGATCGTGGCGGCGACGGCGGTCAGCTCGGTGGTGTACCCAGGGCTCTACGGCGACGTGGTGCGCAGCACCTGGACGGGTTGTCTGCTGATGCTCGTACGAAATGGCCTGCTGGCGACGGCTGCTGGAGTGTCGCTCCTACGGCTGTGGCGGTCGGGCCTGGCCACGGCCACCGCGGACCGCACCCGTCCGACCGGCAACGCGCGGAATCCACACCGGATTCCCGCCGGGCTCCGAACAAGACAGTGACTGCCTCTTAACGGAGAATTACTCGCAATCCTTACGATTCCGGCTCGTGGATCATATGAACCCTCACCAGGCGAAGGTCGGCGTCGTCGTCATCGGGTACGACGACGCCGCTCATGTCGCGGACGCCGTGCGCTCGGCGCTCGCCCAAGGCCCGGCCGTCCGCGAGGTGATCGCCGTGGACGACTGCTCGACGGACGGCAGCGCGGCCCTCCTCGACGCCCTCGCCGACGCGGAGCCGCGTCTGAGGGTGATCCACCGCCCGACCAACAGCGGCGGCTGCGGCAGCCCGCGCAACGACGGCATCGACGCGGCCACGGCCCCGTACGTGATGTTCCTGGACAGCGACGACGTCCTGCCGCCCGGCGCGGTGGACGCGCTGCTCGGCGCCGCCGAGGAACACGACGTCCAGGTCGCGTCCGGACTGTGCGTGCGCCGCGAACTCCCCTCGGGCCGCGAGGTCCCCTGGGAACGCGCACTGTACGCGCGGCCCGCCCTGATCGTCCGCCCCTCGCGTCGCCTCCGTCTCACCCACGACACGCTGTGCGTCAACAAGCTGTACCGCACCGACTTTCTGCGCGAGCACGGCATCCGCTTCCCCGAAGGCCACTACCCCTACGAGGACTTCGTGTTCACCGCGCGGGTGCTGGCCGCCGCGCCGCGCATCGCGCTGATCCCCGACACGGTGTACATCTGGCACGTCCGGCGCACCGCCGACCGCCTGTCCATCTCGCTCGACCGCGCCGATGTCGACAACTGGCGAGCACGGACCGAGGCGAACCAGGCGGCGTACGAGATCCTCCTGAGCGCCGGGGAGAAACAGCTCGCGTGGGCCGTGCACGCCAAGTTCCTCGACCACGAGCTGCAGATGTACGCGCGCGAGCTGGAACTGCGCACCCCCGAGTACCGCACCGCCTGGTGGGACCTCACGCGCGCCTACCTGTCGAGGTTCGACGCGGCCGACTTCACCGTCAATCCGGCCGCCCCCGGCCGCCTCGTCGCCCGCGTGGTCCTCGCCTCCCCCGCCCCGCGCGACCTGCCCCGCCTCAAGGAACTGGCGGCCCGCCCGGCACGGCTGCTGCCGCCCTACACCCGCACCGCCGACGGCACCCCCGTCTGGTCCTCCGACCTCCCCCAGGTCACCCTGGACCACTTCCTCGGCCGGCCGGCCCACCTCCTGCCCGCCGCCGTCGACGCGGAACTGCGGCCGCGGGCGCGGGGCACCCGGCTGCGGCTGCGCCTGCACGAGCTGTACGGACGGATGGCGGAGGCGGGTCCCGCCTCGGTGGACGTGGAGTTCGTCCACCGGGAGCAGGGACGGGTGGGCCTGAGCGGCACCGCGCCCCTGGTGGCCGACCGTTACGGCGACACCTGGTCGGCGGAGACACCGGTGGAACTGTCGGCACTGGGCGCGGGCACCTGGGATCTGCGCCTGACCGTGCTCTTTCGCGACGGCACGAGCCGGGAGGTGTCGGCGCACGCGCGCGGCGGCCCCGGCCTGCTGAGCCGCCGCGCGGTTCCGGACGTTCACCACGGTGTTCTCCTCGTACAGCCGTACCGGACGCACGCGGGGGCACTGGGTCTGCGGACGGCGTCCGGTTGGCGAGGAATGACCGAAGTGGTGTCCCGAAGGCTCCGTCGCCTGCTTCACTGATACGCGGAAGCGGAGACGCGACGCGCGAACGCGGACACCGCACGCGCGCCCCGCCCCTCCCCGACCGCACGGCACACGCGACAGCACCACGAGCTCACTGACGAGGGGAACGGCCGCACATGACCTGGCTGATCACCGGCGGCGCCGGTTACATCGGAGCGCACGTCGTCCGCGCGCTGCGCGAGGCGGGCGAGCAGGCCCTGGTGTACGACGACCTGTCCACGGGGATCGCGGAGCGGGTGCCGTCGGACGTTCCCATGGTGGTCGGCTCGACCCTGGACGGCGAGCTGCTGGCCCGGACGCTCACGGAGCACTCCGTCACCGGTGTCGTCCATCTGGCGGCGAAGAAGCAGGTCGGCGAGTCCGTGGACCTGCCCCTGCACTACTACCGGGAGAACGTCGAGGGCCTGCGCGTCCTGCTGGAGGCCGTGACCGCGCCCTCCGCGGCCACCTCCGTGTCCTCCTTCGTCTTCTCCTCCTCGGCCGCGGTGTACGGGATGCCGGACGTGGAGCTGGTGACGGAGGAGACACCGTGCGTGCCGATGAGCCCGTACGGCGAGACGAAGCTGGCGGGCGAGTGGCTGGTGCGCGCGACCGGCCGCGCCACGGGTCTGTCCACGGCCTCCCTGCGCTACTTCAACGTGGCCGGCTCGGCGACCCCCGAACTGGCCGACGTGGGCGTCTTCAACCTCGTTCCCATGGTCTTCGAGAAGCTGACGGAGAACGCTCCGCCGCGCATCTTCGGCGACGACTACCCGACGCCCGACGGCACCTGCGTCCGCGACTACATCCACGTGGTCGACCTGGCCGAGGCGCATGTGGCCGCGGCCCGCGCCCTCCAGTCCTCCCCCGGCACCGCCCTGACCCTCAACATCGGCCGCGGCGAGGGTGTTTCGGTCCGCGAGATGATCGACCGCATCAACGCCCTCACCGGCTACGACCGGCCCCCCGTCACCACCCCGCGCCGCCCCGGCGACCCGGCCCGCGTCGTCGCCTCCGCCGACCGCATCTCCGTCGAACTGGGCTGGAAGGCCCGTTACGACGTCGAGGACATGATCACCTCGGCCTGGTCCGGCTGGATCCGCCACCACCCGGGCGCAAGCCGGACCTAGGGCCGGACCGGCCCCTGAACTCCGTTTCCCGGACGCCCCCTTGCCCTCGCCCCTTCCCGCTCGCCGGCCTACGCTCGCCGCATGACCGCCACCGGCACCATCCTCGGCTCCGCGGTGGGCGACGCGCTGGGCGCGCCGTTCGAGTTCGGCCCGGAAGGCGCGTTCACGCGACGCTTCCCGGCACCCGGGCAGGGCGGGGAGATGTGCGGGGGCGGCGGCTGGGACCCGGGTGAGGCGACCGACGACACGCAGATGGCCGTCCTGGTCGGCGAGTCGCTGGTCCGGCACGGCCGCCTCGAACTCCCGGACATGTTCGACCGGTTCCGGCGGTGGGCGGCGGCCGACCCCAAGGACATCGGCCTGCAGACCGAAGCGGTCCTGACGAGCGGGGACCCGTGGGACACGGCAGCCGCCCTGCACTTCCAGGTCAACCAACGCGCCGCCGGGAACGGCTCGTTGATGCGGGCGTCGACGTCCGCCGTGTTCTTCGCCCCGTACGGCCGGGACGCCACGATGTCCGCCGCCCGCCGCATCGCCGCGCTCACCCACGGCGACCGCGCCGCCTGGGAGGGCACGGCGATCCTCCACGAACTGATCCGCGTCGCCCTGCTCGGGCACGACCCCCTCACCGCGCTCCCGGACACCCTCGACGCCGTCCACCCGGACCACCGGACCCGGTACGGCACGGTCCTCGCCGCCGACTGGCACCCCGACAGGGCAACGGAGTTCAACGGCGCCGTATGGCCCTGTCTGGGCTCGGCCGTATGGGCACTGCGGACCACGGACTCCTACGAGGACGCAGTACGCGCGGCGATCGACCTCGGCGGCGACACGGACACCGTCGCGGCGGTGACGGGCGCGCTCGCGGGAGCGGTACACGGAGAGGGCGCCTTGCCCACGCGTTGGACCGAGGTGCTGCACGTACCCCTGCCGGGTTCGGGCGGGCGGGTGCTGCGGGCGGCCGAACTCACGGACCTCGCACAGCGGTTGGCGGAGGAACCGCCCGCCGGGGAGCGCATGCCCTGAGCGAACGGCACCCCTGGCCCGGACGCTGTCCCTACCCTCGGTGCCATGGGATCCAGGGCGCCGTACGACGCGCACGCCGACTGGTACAACGAGTTCATGTCCGCGGGCACGGCCGGGGAGTACATCGAGCGGGTGCACGCCGCGATCGGGGAACTGCTGGGCCCCGGCACGGGAACCTGCCTGGACATCTGCTGTGGCACGGGGGCCCACGCTCCGGCCCTGGCGGGACAGGGCTGGACACCCGTGGGCGTGGATCTGTCCGGGGGCCAACTGCGGCATGCGGTGGGGCGGTTGCCGGTGGCGCGGGCCGACGCCACCGCGCTGCCCCTCGCCGACGGTTCGCTGCCCGCCGCCGCGTGCGTACTCGCCCACACCGACATGCCGGACTACGCCGCCGTCCTGGGGGAAGTGGCCCGCGTACTGCGGCCCGGCGGACGTTTCGTGCACCTCGGGGTGCACCCGTGCTTCATCGGCGCGTTCGCCGACTGGAGCGAGCGTCCGAGGATCGTCGTCGACGAACGGTACGCCGACCGCTCCCGCAGCTTCGCCGCGTGGAACCCGGCCGGCGTCCGGGCCCGGGTCGGCGCCTGGCACCTGCCGCTCGCGGACCTCCTCAACGCCACCACCGCGGCCGGCCTCCGGCTGGTGCGCACCGCCGAGGCGGGTCCGGGCGGAGTCCCCGATCTGTTCGGCCTCCTGGCCGTGAAGAACTGAAGAACTCAAGGAGCGAAGGACCGGAGAACCGGAGCAGCGGAGGAAGGGGCAGGCTGCAGGCCGGCGGACCGACCCGCTCGGGTCAGAGCGCCTTCAGCGCCGCCGCTGTCGCGCGGGCCAGGCTGGCCAGGTAGCCCTTCGGGACCTTGGGACCGCGGACCACCACCGCGCGCCAGTAGAGCGGGCCGGACATCAGGTCCAGCGCGAGTTCGACGTCGATCCCCTCACGGATCTCGCCCCGCGCCACGGCCGACGCGACGATCCCGCTCGACACCGACTGCTGGCCCTCCCGCAGCGCCTGCTGCATGGCGTCCGCGATCTCGGGGTTGCGGGCCGCCTCGGCCTGGAGGTCGGGGATGATCTGGCCGGCGACCGGGTGCCGCAGGGCGCGCGAGGTGACCTCGTACAGCAGCCGCAGGTCACCCTCCAGGGAGCCGGTGTCCGGCGCGGGAAGCCCCTGGACCGCGACCGCCGAGACCAGGTCGAGCACGAGATGGAGCTTGGAACGCCAGCGGCGGTACACCGCGGTCTTGCCGACCCCCGCGCGGCGGGCGATGCCCTCGATGGACATCCGGGCATAGCCGACGGACGCGAGCTCCTCGAAGACGGCGGCGCGGATCGCCTCGGTGACATCCTCGCGAAGGACGGCCGCACCGGCGGGAGCCCGGCGACGCCGGGCCTTCCCGGCGGCAGGCGCGGGCGTGGCGGCACTCGCGGCTGTATCGGCGTTCGTCGTCATACGGACCAGCATAGGGCGTTACGACGAAACGGTTGCGTTCCGACGTCGACTGGGCCTACTCTCGCGTTACGACGATACGGTCCCGTTCCGACGCAGGAAAACGGCAGGAAGCGCCGTGGGAAATGTCCGGGACGGACCGCGCGCGCCCCCACCCCCCGAGCGAAAGCAACGGATGTGAGCCAGGTTCTCAACACACCGCCCCCGACAGCGACGCCGGCCTCCCCCGCCGACGACGCCGCGGCCCTCGCCGCCCGGTACGGCCTCACCGTCAGCGGCGCACGCCCGAGCCTGCCCGCGTACGTCCGCCAGCTGTGGGCACGGCGCCACTTCATCACCGCCTTCGCCACCGCCAAGCTCACCTCGCAGTACAGCCAGGCCAAGCTGGGCCAGGTGTGGCAGGTGATGACCCCGCTGCTGAACGCGGCCGTCTACTACTTCATCTTCGGTGTCCTGCTCGGCACCAAGCACGGCGTGCCGGACTACATCCCCTTCCTAGTCACCGGCGTCTTCATCTGGACCTTCACCCAGAGCTCGATCATGGCCGGCACCCGGGCGATCTCCGGCAGCCTCGGCCTGGTCCGCGCCCTGCACTTCCCGCGCGCCGCGCTGCCGGTGTCGTACGCCATCCAGCAGCTCCAGCAGCTGCTGTTCTCGATGGCCGCGCTGGTCGTCATCCTGCTGTGCTTCGGCGTCCCGCTGAGCGTCTCGTGGCTGCTCGCGGTGCCCGTGCTGGTGCTCCAGTTCACGTTCAACGCGGGCGTCGCGATGATCATGGCCCGGATGGGCGCCAAGACGCCGGACATCGCGCAGCTCATGCCGTTCATCCTGCGCACCTGGATGTACGTCTCGGGTGTCATGTGGAGCATCGACAAGGTCCTCAGCCACAGCAGCCTGCCGCGCTGGGCGATGGTCGCGCTGGAGAGCAACCCGGCGGCTGTCTACATCGACCTGATGCGTTTCTCGCTGATCGACAGCTTCCACGCGCACCAGCTGCCGCACCATGTCTGGGCGCTCGCGGTGGGCTGGGCGCTGGTCGTCGGCGTCGGCGGCTTCATCTACTTCTGGAAGGCTGAGGAGACCTACGGCCGTGGCTGACATCATCGCGCAGGACATCCAGCCGCAGAACGCCGGGAGCACGGCCGGGACCACCCCGGCCGACGCCGAGCGCGTCCCCACCGTCATCGCGGACCACGTCGACATCGTCTACCGCGTGAACGGCACCGGCGCCGGGCGGGGCAGTGCCACCGCCGCCCTCAACCGCATGCTGCGCCGCAAGCAGTCCGAGAAGGCTTCGGGCGTCCGCACGGTGCACGCGGTCAAGTGCGTCTCCTTCACCGCCTACCGCGGCGAGGCCATCGGTCTGATCGGCACCAACGGCTCCGGCAAGTCCACGCTGCTCAAGGCGGTCGCGGGACTGCTCCCGGTGGAGAACGGCAAGATCTACACCGACGGCCAGCCCTCGCTGCTCGGCGTCAACGCGGCCCTGATGAACGACCTGACCGGCGAGCGGAACGTCTACCTCGGCGGCCTCGCGATGGGCATGTCCCGCGAGCAGGTCAGGGAGCGCTACCAGGAGATCGTCGACTTCTCGGGCATCAACGAGAAGGGCGACTTCATCACCCTGCCCATGCGGACCTACTCCTCCGGCATGGCGGCCCGGCTGCGCTTCTCCATCGCGGCGGCCAAGGACCACGACGTCCTGATGATCGACGAGGCCCTCGCGACCGGTGACCGCTCCTTCCAGAAGCGGTCCGAGGCCCGCATCCGCGAGCTGCGCAAGACCGCGGGCACGGTGTTCCTGGTCAGCCACAACAACAAGTCGATCCGCGACACCTGCGACCGCGTGCTGTGGCTGGAGCGCGGCGAGCTGCGCATGGACGGCCCGACCGAGGACGTCATCAAGGAGTACGAGAAGTTCACGGGCAAGTAGTCACGCGGGCGCGTGAGCAACGACCTGAGGCGAAGCCGAAACGGCTCCGCCTCAGGTCGTTGCGCGCACCGGCGGCCGGTCAGCGCTCCAGGAACGCGAACAGTCCCTCCCACTTGCGGACGACCTCGTCCGTCGCGAAGCGCTGGATGTTCGCGCGCGCCGCCTCACCCATGGAGTCCCGCAGGGCCTTGTCGGACATCAGCGTGTCCAGCCGACGGGCCAGTTCACCGGTGTTGCCGAGGGTGGCCAGCAGGCCGTCCTCACCGTCCCGGATGATCTCGTGGACGCCGGGCGCGCAGTCGAAGGCGGCGCACGGCAGGCCGGTGGCCATGGCTTCCATGAGGGCGAGCGGGAAGCCCTCGCCCCGGGAGGAGAGCACGAAGACCGAACCGCTGCGCAGCGCGCCCGGCACATCGCTCGTCCGGCCCATCCAGTCGACGGAGTCGTCGAGCCCCAGGGCCGTGCACTGCTTCTTCAGGATCTCCTCGTCCTCGCCGGAGCCGTAGATCCGCAGCCGCCAGTCGGGGTGGCGCGGGGCGGTCTCGGCCCAGGCGTCGAGGAGCATGTCGATGCCTTTCTGGTCGTGCAGCCGGCCGACGCTGACGACGACGTTCCCGGTGCGCGGCGAGGGCACCTCGGGCATGAACGGAATCGGGTTCGGCATGAAGGACGCGTTGTTCATGCCCTGCCCGATCCACAGGTCGGCGTCCTCGCGGGTGAGCGCCAGCATCCGGTCGACGTCCTGGTAGTGCTTCAGGACGCGCCGGAAGCGCGAGGTCTTCCGGGAGTACGCGTAGGACTCGTGGCTCATCCCGATGACGGTCAGCCCGTTGGTGTCGGCGAGCGCCACCCATTCCATGGCCCACACCTGGGTGACGATCACGACGGCGCCGGGCCGCGCGGCCCGGAACAGCGCGGTCAGCTCGGCGGCCCGCTCCCGCATGCCCGCCGCCCGCTGGGCACGCAGCCTCCGCTTCGTGACGTCGAGCCGCCCCTTGATCCCACGCGCGGGTCCGACGCTCGGCGGATGGACGTCGTACAACGTCGTGGTGGGGTACGGGACTTCGCCCAGTTCCTGGGGGACGGCGGGCTCGGTGATGCCCACGACGTGCACGCGGTGACCGCGCTCGGTGAACAGCCGGGCCATCTGGTGCGACCAGCTGGTCACCCCGCCCAGCTCGTCGACGCTGTTGGAGACGAAGAAGATGTCCCGCTGCGCATGGCCGGTCATCCACGCCTCCATTGTCCGAAGAACTCGTCGACGACACTGCGGGCCGCCGTTCCCTCGTCGTACTCGCCGAACTCGGCGGTGAACTGCTCGCGTCTGGGCGCGTACTTGACGGTCTGTTCCTCCAGCGAGGCGAGCACCGCGTGCAGTTCGTCCTCGGTCCGCACGACGGGGCCCGGCGCCCGCTCCAGCAGGTCGAAGTAGGTGCCGCGGTCCTCGTGCACATACGCGTCGTAGTCGTACGCGAAGAAGAACAGCGGGCGGTCGAGGAGGGCGTAGTCGAACATCACGGACGAGTAGTCGGTGATCAGCCCGTCGGCGAGGGCGAGCAGCGGGGTCACGTCGTGGTGCGCGGTGACGTCGATGACGCGGCCGCGCACGGAGGGCGGGAGAACGACGTGGTTCAGGTAGTGGGAGCGGACGAGGAGGACGTAGCGGTCGCCGAACGCGTCGGCGAAGCGCTCGACGTCGAAGGGCAGCTCGAACCGCCGCTGTCCGCTGCCGCGGCTGCGGAAGGTCGGCGCGTAGAGGAGGATCTGCTTGTCCTCGGGGATGCCCAACTCGGCTGCCAGCGGGCCGCGTTCGCGCCGCCCGTCGGCCTCCTCCCGCTGTCTCGCCTGCACGAGCGCGTCGTTGCGCGGGTAGCCGACCCGCAGCAGGGTCCGCTCCTGGAGCCGGAACGCCCGCGCGAGGGTGCGCACATCGTGCTCGGAGCGGATCAGGAACCGGTCGAAGCGGTCCAGCGTGCGCTGCTGTTCGGCCTGCTCCTCACGGGACTTGAGCTTCCACTCGGCCTCGTCGAAGCCCATCCGCTTGAGCGCGGAGCCGTGCCAGGTCTGGATGTAGGTCGTGTGCGGCCGCTTGGCCAGCTTCAGCGGGTAGCTCTGGTTGTCGACCCAGTACTCGGCCTGCGCGAGTGCCCTCAGATAGGGCAGCGACCAGCGGCGTACGAGGGTGGCGTCGTCCGGGAAGCCGGCCGGATCGCCGGTGTACGCCCAGACCGGCTCGAACTCCAGGCCCTGGCGGCGCATCTCCTCGTAGATCGCCCGGGGGCTGTCGCTGTACTGGCGGCCCAGGTGGCTCTCGAAGACGACGAGCCCCTTGCGGACGGGCAGCCGGCTGAACACCTCGTGGTAGAGGCGGATCTTCGTGTCCCCCGAGGTGAGTTTCTTGCGCAGGGAACGGGCCTTGCGGTAGCCCGTCTTGGCGAGCGTGCCGGCCCGGCCGTGCACACCGCGCTGCAGGAGGACGTTCGTCTTCTTGTCGGGGACCAGCCGGAAGGACAGGTGCCCGCGCGAGGAGACGACCGGCTCGATACGGTCGGCGACCAGTCGGGTGAGCCGGGGCCGGACGGGCAACTGCCCGGCGGCCAGGTCGGGTTCGGCCGCGGTGAGCCGGGTGGTGGTGCGTACGCCGTCGACGTCGAGGTGAAGCCGTACGTCCCACACCGCGTCCACGATGCCCAGCGGCCGCACGGCCGTGAGGTCCGCCGACGTCTCCCAGGCGACGGACTCGCCCGCGTGCCACACGTTCGCCACGGGGAAGCGGAAGGTCTGGAAGCGCACCCCGGGGCGGCGGGCGTAGAACTCCAGTTCTCCGGTGAGCCGGGCGCCGGGCGGGATCACACCGAGCGGGTTGGTGATGCGCCCGGCGAGACGGACGGTTGTGCCGTTGCTCTCGTACGAGGTCAGCGCGTTGCGCAGGAACATCTTGTCGACCGGCTTGACGTGGTGGCCGAGGTCGGTGACGTCCAGGACGTGCCGGCCGAAGGGGTCGTCGAGATGCTCGGCGCACCAGTACACCCGGCCGTCGCGCTCGACGAGCGGCGAGGAGATCTTGTCGCGGTTGGCGAGCGTGTCCACGGCGGGCAGCAGGTTGTTCCAGTCGCTCACCTGGAGGAGATAGGCGCAGATGGCGTGGATGGGCTCGGCCTCGTCGAAGGCGGCGCGGTCGATCGACTCCAGGTACTGCCGGGCGATCGCCGCGAACTCCTCGCGGAAGGCGGCGTCCCGGAAGGGCAGTTCACGCATGTGCAGCACGAGGTCGTGCTTGAGGAACTTGACGTCCTTGGCGAACTTCAGCTCCAGGAGCCCCTTGTCCGCGAGGAGTTGGTCGACCCTCCGGTGGATCTCCATGCGGTGCGTGAAGTTGGCGATCTCGTCACGCCGGTTGCTGATGGACTTGGCCGCCGCCTTGTCGGCGACCCGCCAGTCGTACACACGGTTGGGGATGAGGGTGATGCGGCGGGCGGTGGCGTACGCCTGGGCGGAGAAGAGCAGGTCCTCGTAGTGGATGCCGACCGGGAAGCGCAGCCCCTCGTCGAGCAGGAACCGCCGGCGGTAGCACTTGTTGGTCGACAGGGTGTCGAAGACCAGCAGGTCGGGCAGCTCGGAGATCGACTCCAGGGTGCGGGTGCGCTCGTACAGCCAGGGGTACCACTTCACCTCCTTGCCGGTGCGCGAGTCGACGTGCACGCGCACGCACAGGCCGGAGACCAGGTCCGCGCCGGTGGCCTCGGCGGCCTCCAGCATGTTGCGGCAGGCGTTGCGCTCCAGGACGTCGTCGCTGTCGAGGAAGAGGAGGTAGGTGCCGCGGGCCTCGGTGATGCCACGGTTGCGGGGGGCGCCGCAGCCGCCGCTGTTCTCGGGCAGTTGGAAGGCCCGGACCCGGCCGGGGTGTGCGGCGGCCAGTCCGCGCGCCACCTCGTACGAGCCGTCGGTGCTCCGGTCGTCGACGACGACGACCTCGACGTCGTGCAGCGTCTGGTCCAGGACGGAGCGCACGGCCGTGGGCAGCCGGGCGGCATCGTTGTAGACGATGACGACCACGGAGACGGCCGGCCGGTCCGTCCCGGACCCGGCGGACCCGGCCGTGAAAGCGGCGGGCTCGGGCCCGTACTCCGACGGTCCTGTCCCTTGCCCGGGGGGCTCCGTCCGGTGCTCGGACGGCCCGGTCACGGGCCGGGAGTGTTCTGCCCCGGGGTCGGTGGGCTCGGTCCCGTGTTCAGCGAACGCACGACGTTGATCCACATTCATCCTATTGATCGTAGACATTGCGACCTGTTTAAGGACGTTATCGGCCGTTCTTCGCGTGTTGGAAGACCCATGTCCGGTACACCACGAAGCGGAACGCCGAGGCCAGCACGATCGACAGCGCCTTGGCGACGTTCGAGCCGAGCGGACCGCTCATCCCCAGGCCGTGATAGCCGAGATAGAACAACGCGCTCTCCATGACGACACCGAGCCCGCTGAACGCGAAGAAGAGGGCGATCTGGCGACGGGTGCGCGAGGCCCGGTCCCGGTAGGCGAAGAAGCGGAAGCCGAGGTAGTTCGTCCCCATGGCGACACAGCTGGCGACCACCGTGGCGGCCATCGGGGCCCACTTCAGGCCGTGCAGCGCCAGGTTGAAGAAGAGGATGTTGACGACGACTCCGCTGCCGCCGACGACCGAGAAACGGGCCACTTCCAGGACGAGCCGGCTGACTTTCCGGGCCTTGGGAGCCTTCGGGGCTCTCCGGGGGCCGATGACGGGCGGGGTCGCCACAGGGGCCCGCCGTTCGGTGAGGTGCACTGTCACGGGTCCAGATCCTCCACGCGTCTGTCCGTCGGTGAAGCCGCCGGTCGGGCCGTCAGCAGAGCCAACCTTAAGCTAAATGTCCTATTTACCAGGTATAGGTAAATTACGAGCCGGAGTTTCGCCAGAGACAGGCAAGAAAGAACGACCGCAGCCCCACACGCAAATGGGGGCGCCCCGGGTCGTGATGACCCGGGGCGCCCCCGTTCGCGTACCGCCCGGGCAGGAACGCCCGGGAACTACCTTTTGGGACCCACCGCCTAGGAATGCGTGCGCAACAGCGTCCGCATCGTCCGCATCGCCACCGACAGGTTGGCGAGGTCGAACGAGTCCGAACCCTGGATCTCCTCCAGGGTGGTGCGGGCCCGCCCGAGGATGGCCGTGTTCTTCTCCTGCCATGCCTCGAAGCGCTGCTCGGGAGTGGAGGTCCCGTTGCCCACCGCGAGGACGTCCGCGGTGAGCGCCGCGTGCGCCGCGTACAGGTCCTCGCGGATCGACGCGCGGGCCATGGACTGCCAGCGGTCGGCGCGCGGCAGCTCGATGATGCGGTCCATGAGCCGGGTGATGCCGAGCCGGTCGGCGAGGTCGTAGTAGACCTCGGCGACGGCCATCGGGTCCTTGCCCATGCGGTCGGCCACCGAGACGATGTCCAGCGCCGGGAAGGCTGAGGAGAACCCGGCCACGCGAGTGGCGAGTTCGTCCGGCACACCGGCACTCGACAGCTCGTCGTAGATCTGCTGGTACCACTCCAGGTCCGTGCCGCGGAGCAGCTTGGGCAGCTCCGACCACACCTGCTCGACACCGTCACTGAAGAAGGTGATCGTCTCGGCGAGCTGGAGCGGCTGCGGCCGGTTGTTGAGCAGCCAGCGGGTGCCGCGCTCGACGAGGCGGCGCGAGTGCAGCCGGATCCGGGTCTGGACGTCGGCGGCGACGACATTGTCGAGCGCCTCCACCGCGTCCCACACCGCGCTGGAGTTGAAGATCGCGCGGGCCGCGGTCTGCGCCCGGACGATCTCCTCCAGCGAGGCACCCGTCTCCTCGCGGAGACGGTGCAGGAAGCTCGTGCCGCCCGTGTTGACCGTGTCGTTGACCAGGACGGTCGTCACGATCTCGCGGCTCAGCGCGTGCCCCTCGATCTGCTCGCGGAACTTGTCGCGCAGCGCCGTCGGGAAGTAGGCGTGCAGCAGGCTCTGCAGATACGGGTCGTCGGGCAGCGAGGTGGCGAGCAGCTCCACGGAGACCGTGATCTTCGTGTACGCGAGGAGGACCGCCGTCTCCGGACCGGTCAGCCCCTGACCGGAGTTGAGCCGCTCGCGGATCTGCCGCTCGCTGGGCAGGAACTCCAGGGCCCGGTCGAGATGCCCCTCACGGACCAGATGGCGGAGGAACCGCTGCTGGGCGTGGAGCATGCTCGGGGACTGGGCCAGCGCGTTGGCGATCGCCGTGTTCTGCGCGTAGTTGTTGCGCAGCACCAGGGCGCCGACCTCGTCGGTCATCTCGGCGAGCAGCTTGTTGCGCTGCTTGACGGTCAGATCGCCGTTGGCCACCACCGCGTTGAGCAGGATCTTGATGTTCACCTCGTGGTCGGAGGTGTCCACGCCCGCGCTGTTGTCGATGGCATCGGTGTTGATCTTGCCGCCGTGCTGGGCGAACTCGATCCGGCCGAGCTGGGTCAGACCCAGGTTGCCGCCCTCGCCGACGACCTTGACGCGCAGGTCCCCGCCGTCGACGCGGATCGCGTCGTTGGCCTTGTCGCCGACGTCAGCGTGCGACTCGGCGGACGACTTCACATAGGTGCCGATGCCGCCGTTCCACAGCAGGTCGACGGGCGCCTGGAGGATGGCCTTCATCAGGTCGGCTGGCGTCATCTTCGCGGCGCCGGACTCGAGGCCGAGGGCCTCGCGGACGTGCGCGTTGACCGGGATGGCCTTGGCGGTGCGCGGGAAGACGCCGCCGCCGGCCGAGATCAGCTCGGTGTTGTAGTCGGCCCACGAGGAGCGCGGCAGTTCGAACAGGCGGCGGCGCTCGGCGTACGAGGTCTCCGCGTCCGGGTTCGGGTCGATGAAGATGTGCCGGTGGTCGAACGCGGCGACCAGGCGGATGTGCTCGGAGAGCAGCATGCCGTTTCCGAACACGTCGCCGGACATGTCTCCGACGCCGACCACGGTGAAGTCCTGCGTCTGGGTGTTGACGCCCAGCTCCCGGAAGTGCCGCTTCACGGACTCCCAGGCACCGCGGGCGGTGATGCCCATCTTCTTGTGGTCGTATCCGGCGGAGCCGCCGGAGGCGAAGGCGTCGCCGAGCCAGAAGTCGTACGCCTGGGCGACCTCGTTGGCGATGTCCGAGAACGTCGCCGTGCCCTTGTCGGCGGCGACCACGAGGTAGGTGTCGTCCTCGTCGTGCCGGACGACGTCGGCGGGCGGGACGATCTCTCCGGCCACCATGTTGTCGGTGATGTCGAGCAGCGCGGAGATGAAGGTCCGGTAGCTGCGGATGCCCTCGGCCAGCCAGGCGTCACGGTCCACGGACGGGTCGGGCAGCTGCTTGGCGACGAAGCCGCCCTTGGCGCCGACCGGCACGATGACGGTGTTCTTCACCATCTGGGCCTTGACCAGACCGAGGATCTCCGTGCGGAAGTCCTCACGCCGGTCGGACCAGCGCAGACCACCGCGGGCGACCTTGCCGAAGCGCAGGTGCACACCCTCGACGCGCGGCGAGTACACCCAGATCTCGAACGCCGGGCGCGGCGCCGGGAGGTCCGGGATGGCCGTCGGGTCGAACTTCATGGAGACGTACTCGTGCGGCCGGCCGCCGACCGCCTGCTGGAAGAAGTTCGTGCGCAGGGTCGCCTTGATCAGGTTGAGGAAGGACCGCAGGATCCGGTCCTCGTCCAGCGAGGCGACCTGGTCGAGCGCGGCGTCCAGCTCCTCCATCAGGGCGTCGGTCAGCTCGACGCCGGCGCGCTGGCGCTCCGGCGACATCCGCGCCTCGAACAGCGAGACCAGCAGCCGGGTGGTGTGGACGTTGTTGCGGAGGGTGTCCTCCATGTAGTCCTGGCTGAAGGTGGAACCGGCCTGGCGCAGGTACTTCGCGTAGGCGCGCAGCACCATCGACTGCCGCCAGGTCAGCCCGGCGCTCAGCACGAGGGCGTTGAAACCGTCGTTCTCGGCCTGTCCGGTCCAGGTGGCGGCGAAGGCCTCCTGGAACCGCTCGCGTCCGTCGTCGCCGAGGGAGTCACCGTTGCCGTTCAGGGACTTGGGCAGGCGCAGCCCGAAGTCGTAGATCCACGCGGTCGTACGGTCCGAGCAGCGCAGTTCGTACGGCCGCTCGTCGGTGACCTCGACGCCCATGCGGTTCAGCGCGGGCAGGACCGCCGAGAGCGAGACCTGCTCACCGGTGCGGTAGATCTTGAAACGGCGCTCGCCGGGTGCCGCGCCCACGGGCTCGTACAGGCTGAGCGCGAAGTCCTTGCTGGGCTCCTTCCCGAGTGCCTGGAGGTGGACCAGGTCGGCAACGGCGGAGCGCGGGGAGTGGTCGGCCTTGTAGCCCTCGGGGAAGGCGTTGCCGTACCGGCGCAGCAGTTCGGCGGCGCGCTCCTCGCCGCACTCGGCGGTCAGCGCCTCCGCGAAGCCGTCGGCCCAGGAGCGGGCGGCCTCGACGAGTCGCGCCTCGATGCGCTCCTTGTCGGAGTCGGAGAGCTGCGGCAGCTCGGTGCCCGGCTCGACGCGGACCACGAAGTGCAGCCGGGACAGGATCGACTCGGTGTTCCAGGCCGTGAAGTCGACGCTGGTGCCGTTGAGCTCTTCCTTGAGGATGTCGATGATCCGCAGGCGCACACCGGTGGTGTAGCGGTCGCGAGGAAGGTAGACGAGCGCCGAGTAGTAGCGCCCGTACTCGTCCTGGCGCAGGTAGAGCCGCAGCCGGCGCCGCTCCTGGAGGTACAGGACGGACGTCACGATCGCCCGGAGCTCGTCGGCGGGGGTCTGGAACAGCTCGTCGCGCGGGTACGTCTCCATGATCTGGAGGAGGTCGCGCCCGTCGTGGCTGTTGGGCGAGAACCCGGCACCGCGCAGGACTTCCTCGACCTTGCGGCGGACGACGGGCACCCGGCGCACGGACTCGGTGTACGCGGCGGAGGAGAACAGGCCCAGGAAGCGGCGCTCCCCGATGACGTCACCGTTCTCGTCGAACTTCTTGACCCCGACGTAGTCCAGGTACGACGGGCGGTGCACGGTGGCCCGGCTGTTCGCCTTGGTCAGGATCAGCAGCTTGTGCTCGCGGGCCTTGGCGCGGGCGTCCGCGGGCAGCCGCTCGAAGGACGGGCTGACCGGGTGGCTGTCCTCGCCGTGCTGCGGGTCGGACCGCAGGATGCCGAGCCCGGTGCCGGGGACGGCGGCCAGCGAGTCGTCGTCGCGCAGCTGGTACTCGCGGTACCCGAGGAAGGTGAAGTGGTCGCCGGAGAGCCAGCGCAGCAGCTCACGGGCCTCCTCGACCTCCTGGTCGCGCAGATCGTCGGCGGTCGGCTCCTTGGGGAGCTCCTCCGCGATCCGCAGCGCCGCGTCGCGCATCTTCTCCCAGTCCTCGACGGCCTCACGGACGTCGGACAGGACGCGCAGCAGGTCGGCGGTGATCTGCTTCAGGTCGGCCCGGTCGGTCTCGCGGTCGATCTCGACGTGGATCCACGACTCGACGTGCGCGTCGTGCGGCAGCTCCTCGACGGAGGGCCGCGTGGGCAGCACCTCGATGAGCTCGCCGGTGAGGTTGCGCCGCACGACGAACTGCGGGTGGATGACGACGTGGATGCCGCGTCCCTGGCGGGACAGCTCGTTGGTCACCGAGTCGACGAGGAAGGGCATGTCGTCGGTGACCACCTCGACGACGGAGTGGCTGCAGGTCCAGCCGTTCTCCTCGACGGTGGGCGTGTGCACGCGCACGTTGGCCGTGCCCTGCGGGCGGTTCTCGGCCAGTCTGTAGTGGGAGAAGGCCGCTCCGAAGACATCGACCGGGTCGCGGTCGGTGAGGTCCTCCGGGGCCGTGTGCAGGTAGTAGCGCTGGAGGAACGCGAGCACGGTGTCCCGGTCGGGGGTGCCCTCGCCCGTCGTCCCAGTCGGTAGGTGCCCCCCGACCGGGCTGTTCTCAGCTACCCGGGCGGCCCGTTCGAGCAGCTCGGCCTTGGCTTCGTCCAGCTTGGTCTGCATTGTCCTCTGGCTCCTGTCGCGCGCCGTTGCGTGACGTTGAAGGAAGTTCGGTCTCGTCGCTTCCGACGCAACGCCGTGACGCGGGGTGTCCGGTCTGCTTCGACGCTATGCCGCAAGGTGAGATGGGCGGGGGGGTATCGGCCATTCTCGACGGCCCCGAAGACTGTGACGCTGCTCTCGGCGACGTCCGTTCCCGGGGTGCCATCGACGTACGGAGTGCGTTGCCGCCGGCGCTCGCCGCGTTTCCGCTCGCGCATACGGCCGCCGCCATGATCCCGTCCCGCCCGTGAAGATCAGCGATAGCCGCCCGGTCACGGATGTCGTCCGTGCGCTCCGGGCGCGGGGCAGGGGCGACGATGCCCCCGCGAGATATCGCGCTGATCACGCCACCAGGCTATCGCCCCCGACCCGGGGGTCGTCATGAGCCGTATGTGTACAAAACCGGGGGTGGAACTTTGACACTATGCACAGGGACGAATGGGGCGATGGCATGCAGTGTGGGCCGACTGCGGGCTACCGTCGTCCTACGGGCAGTGTTCTGCCCCTTGGCAAGCACCTCCCCCGGAGGCAGGTTGACCGGGACGGCGAACGGAACGCGCAAGGACGGCCGACGGGAGCGCAGCACCATGGCAGCGAAGATCCTCATTGTCACCGGCGACGCGGCGGAGTCACTGGAAGTCCTCTATCCCTACCAGCGCCTGCGCGAGGAGGGTTACGAGGTCCACATCGCGGCCCCCACCCGCAAGAAGCTGCAGTTCGTGATCCACGACTTCGAGCCCGGCTTCGACACCTACACCGAGAAGCTCGGCTACACCTGGCCCGCGGACCTCGCGTTCGCGGAGGTCGACCCCGGCGCGTACGTCGCCCTGGTCATCCCCGGCGGACGCGCCCCGGAGTACCTGCGCAACGACCTCGAACTCCGCAAGATCCTCAAGGCCTTCTTCGACGCGGACAAGCCGGTGGCCCAGATCTGCCACGGTCCCCTGCTGACCGCGGCCGTCGACAGCCTGAGCGGCCGCCGGGTCACCGCCTACCCCGCGCTCGAACTCGACATGCAGGCGGCGGGCGCGACCTTCCAGGACGCGGAGGCCGTCGTGGACGGCACCCTGGTCTCCGCCCGCGCCTGGCCGGACCACTCCGCCTGGATGCGCGAGTTCCTCAAAGTGCTGCGCTCGAAGGCCCCGGTGAACTGACGGGCACGACCACACGGGGGCCTGGCACACGGCCCCCGTGTGGCTTTCGTGCGGCTCCCGGACCGCCCCTCGGACAAGCCTCCGGACAGACCCTGCGGCGAGCTCCCGGACAGACCTACCGACCGGCTTCTGGACAGGCCTCCGGGCCGACGCCCGGGCAGGCTCTCAGGCCGCCCATCGCCCGGCCTCCTCGACGGCCTCCTCCAGGCTGTCCACTACGGGAACGCCGGCCTCCTCCAGGCTGGCGCGACTGTGGGAACCCCCGGTGTAGAGGACCGCCCCGGCCCCGACGTGCCGGGCGGCCATCGCGTCGTCCACGGCGTCGCCGATCACCACCACGCGGGCCGCTTCGACACCCGCGATCGCCCCGAGGTGTCGCACCATGTGCTCGGCCTTGCTGCCACCGGAGGGACCGGTCCGCCCGTCGACCCGTACGAAGTGCGGCTCGATCCCGAAGCCCCGCACCAGGGGGACCAGCTCCTCGTGCCCGTACATGCTCAGGAGGGACTGGCTGCGACCCGCCGCTTCCCAGCCCGCGAGCAGTGCGGGCACCCCGGCGGTGAGCGCGCACATTCTGCGGTGCTCCGTGTAGTACCGGTGGAACGTGTCGTCCATGATCTGCCACTCGGCGTCCGTGGGCAGCCGACCCATCAGCCGCTCGTAGAACTTCGGCACGGGCACGCAGTACAACGTCCGATACAGCTCCAGCGTGATCGGCTCAAGACCCAGTTCGGCGAATGCCGCGTTCGTCGCCCCGATGATCGCGTCATTGTCGTGGAACAGCGTTCCGTTCCAGTCCCACACAATGTGCGCGTTTCCTTGCTTCCCCATATCAAGAAAGTACCCGCCGCCACTGACAACACTTCACCGCGGGCGGAAACCGGGCGGTTACTCCCCGAGTCCGACCAGGTTGGGAATCTCCTGCGTGGCGAACCACAGCAGTACGTGGTCCTCGGCCCCGTCGACCACGAACTGCGCGTCGTCGTCCCCCACGTCCGCCGCGCCCAGCGCGTCCGCCGCCGCGGTCACATCCGCCTCGGCGTCCACCGAGTCGACGTGCACGGCGGCCGCCTTGGACAGCGGCACGTCCTGGGAGACCCGTACCTCGCCGAGTGCCGTGGGATCGAGCCCCCGGTCGGGGTCGGCGACCGCGGCCCGGTCCGGAACGTCGACCGCGACGACGACCCGGCGCCGTACGGCCCCCGGATCGACCGCCAGGAGCCGCAGCGAGGCGAGTGCGGCACGGCTCAGCGCCGCGTACTCCAGTTCCTCGATGTCGTCGGAGAGGTACCACTCGCGCAGGGCGGGCGTGACCGCGTACGCGACGAACGGTCCCGCCTCCAGCTCTCCCGTCTTGTACGCCTCGGCGAGACCGGAGAGGGTCAGGGGGACGTAGACGCGCATGGCTGGCCGCTTTCGTAGTCGGGGCTCCGAGGGTCACGCAGTCCGAGCACTCCGGGGAGGGCGGTCCCGCGCCTCCGGGAGGGCCTTCAGGATACGTGCGGGCGTCCCCTTTCGAGTTCCTGGCCGCACCCTCCGTGGCGTCAACTCCGCGCCCGCGATTCACCCGGTACTCCCCTTTGCCGCCAAGGGTCCCGCCCCTCCCGGCAACCCTGATAGGTGAACTCTCCGGCCGCCGCGACGCACGCCCGCCGTCCTTGCGCGGGGCCGTTCCCGCCTCGTACAAGATCCCCAACACGAAAGTTACCGACCGGTATCAATCGGCCCAACGGCGAACGGGGACGACGTATGAACAAGGTGATGACCAGGACAGGGCGCCACCCGGGCACCCGCCCGCCCGGCCGTCAGGACACCCGCCGCCCCGGCAGCACCCCACCCCGCACGCCGGGCACGGGCACCCCCACCAGGCCCCCGGGCGGCACCCCTCCCCAGGACACGAACTCGTCCCCCGCCCGCCCCACCAGCGCCCTGTCGTCCACGCGACCCCCGACCCGGCCGTCCCCGACGCCTCCCGCGGGCCGGACGGACGTGCCAGGACGGGCCGCGGACCGGGCGTCCGGACCGACCGGCGACCGCCCCTCGGCAGCAGGCTCTGCGGGCCGGCCGCACGCCGTACCGGGCACAGGCACAGGCACGGGCTCGGGCACGGGCACGGGCCATGGGACGGCGGCGGTGGCGGTGCCCGTGCCGACCGGAAGCCGACCGGCACCGGCACTCGCCACCGGCGATCCGGCGGCGACACGGACCACGGGCCACCCGTCGGCGGTACCGGGCGGCGGCAGGCCTCCGGCAACGGCGCGAGGCGGGGCCCGGCCGCTTGCCGCTAGGTCCGCCGAAGCGACTCGGCGCCCCGCTCCCCAGCCCCGTCCCACCGACGTCTTCGCCGAGCGCCTGCTGGCCGTACTGAGCGGTGCGCGTCCCGTCCACTGCATGCTGCGCCACACCGCGGGCCGCGCCTACGACGAACTGGCCTGGCTCGCCGAACGCGGCCCCCTCCGCACCCGCGGCGCCCGCCCCGTCGTGCGGGACATCGGCTACTACGTCGCGCGTCCCGGAGCCGTCGAGGCCTTCGCCCGCATCGGCGCCGGTGACCAGGTCCGCGCCATGGCCTTCCGGCTGGAGCAGGGCCCCGACCTCCGCTGGCGCTGCACAGCGATCGAACTCGGCGGCCCCCGTATGCCCCACCCGAAGGACTGAACGGCTCCGGTCCGTGGCCTCGGCAAACGCGAAGGGCCGGACACCAGGTGCCCGGCCCTTCCAGCGCGTTACCGGTCGCGGGCGGCGGCAGTCACCGGCCGCCCGCGACCTTCACTCACTTCTTGCGGCGACGCGCCGCGCCCTTCTGCGCCTTGCGGCGCTCCGCGCGCGTGAGGCCGTCCGCCTCGGAACGCACGGGCTCGTCGTCGCTGGCGAAGTCGCCCTCGATGATGCCGCCCTCGCCGTCCACGGTCGGCGCGGAGAAGTGCAGCCGGTCCGGCCGCTGCGGGGCGTCGAGCCCCTTGGCGCGGATCTCGGGCCGCATCGCCCCGGCGGGGACCGCCTCCTGCTTGGCGAGGGACGGCGCGGAGTCCTCGACCAGGACCTCCTCGACCTGCTGCTCGACCTGGACCTCCAGGTTGAACAGGTAGCCGACGGACTCCTCCTTGATGCCGTCCATCATGGCGCTGAACATGTCGAAGCCCTCGCGCTGGTACTCGACCAACGGGTCCTTCTGGGCCATCGCACGCAGGCCGATGCCCTCCTGGAGATAGTCCATCTCGTAGAGGTGCTCGCGCCACTTGCGGTCCAGGACCGACAGCACGACCCGACGCTCCAGCTCACGCATGATCTCGGAGCCGAGCTGCTCCTCGCGGGCCGCGTACTGGTCGTGGATGTCGTCCTTGATGGACTCGGAGATGAACTCGGCGGTCAGACCGGCACGGTCGCCGACCGTCTCCTCCATCTCCTCCACGGTGACCTTCACCGGGTAGAGCTGCTTGAAGGCGCCCCACAGCCGGTCGAGGTCCCACTCCTCGGCGAAGCCCTCGGCGGTCTCGGCCCCGATGTAGGCGTCGATGGTGTCGTCCATGAAGTGCTGGATCTGCTCCTCGAGGTCCTCGCCCTCCAGGACGCGACGGCGCTCGCCGTAGATGACCTCGCGCTGCCGGTTGAGCACCTCGTCGTACTTCAGGACGTTCTTGCGGGTCTCGAAGTTCTGCTGCTCGACCTGCGACTGGGCGGACGCGATGGCACGGGTGACCATCTTGTTCTCGATCGGCACGTCGTCCGGCACGTTCGCCATCGACATGACGCGCTCGACCATCTGTGCCTTGAAGAGGCGCATCAGGTCGTCGCCCAGGGAGAGGTAGAAGCGGGACTCGCCCGGGTCGCCCTGACGGCCGGAACGACCGCGCAGCTGGTTGTCGATACGCCGCGACTCGTGGCGCTCGGTACCGAGCACATAGAGGCCGCCGAGGTCCTTGACCTCTTCGAACTCCGCCTTGACCGCCTTCTCGGCACGCTCCAGGGCGGCGGGCAGCGCGGCCGCCCACTCCTCGATGTGCTCCTCGGGGTCGAGGCCGCGCTGGCGCAGCTCCGCCTCGGCGAGGTCGTCCGGGTTGCCGCCGAGCTTGATGTCCGTACCGCGGCCGGCCATGTTCGTGGCGACGGTGACGGCGCCCCTGCGGCCGGCCTGGGCGACGATCGTCGCCTCCCGGTCGTGCTGCTTCGCGTTCAGCACCTCGTGCTGGATGCCGCGCTTGGAGAGCTGCTGCGAGAGGTACTCGGACTTCTCGACCGAGGTGGTGCCGACCAGGATCGGCTGGCCCTTCTCGTGCTTCTCCGCGATGTCGTCGACGACCGCCTCGAACTTGGCGACCTCGGTGCGGTAGATCAGGTCGGACTGGTCCTTGCGGACCATCGGCCTGTTGGTCGGGATCGGGACGACGCCGAGCTTGTAGATCTGGTGGAACTCGGCGGCCTCGGTCATCGCCGTACCGGTCATGCCGGAGAGACCGGGCATTTCCTTGCCGTTGTGGTCGTGGCGCTTGTAGAGACGGAAGAAGTTCTGGAGGGTGATCGTGGCGAGCGTCTGGTTCTCGTCCTTGATGTCCACCCCTTCCTTCGCCTCGATCGCCTGGTGCATGCCCTCGTTGTAGCGGCGGCCGGCGAGGATACGGCCGGTGTGCTCGTCGACGATCATGACTTCGCCGTCGATGACGACGTAGTCCTTGTCCTTCTTGAACAGTTCCTTCGCCTTGATGGCGTTGTTCAGGTAACCGACGAGCGGGGTGTTCACCGACTCGTAGAGGTTGTCGATGCCCAGCCAGTCCTCGACCTTGGCGACGCCGGGCTCGTGGATGGCGACGGTGCGCTTCTTCTCGTCGACCTCGTAGTCGCCGGTCTCCTCGATGCCCTTCAGGGAGTTGCCGGGCTCACCCTTCTTGAGGCGGGTGACCAGCTTGGCGAAGTCGCCGTACCACTTGGTGGCCTGGTCCGCCGGGCCGGAGATGATCAGCGGCGTACGGGCCTCGTCGACGAGGATGGAGTCGACCTCGTCGACGATCGCGAAGTTGTGGCCGCGCTGGACGAGCTCGTCCTGGGCCCACGCCATGTTGTCGCGCAGGTAGTCGAAGCCGAACTCGTTGTTCGTGCCGTACGTGATGTCGCACGCGTACTGCTCGCGGCGCTGGGCCGGAGTCATGTTGGCGAGGATGCAGCCGACCTCGAGCCCGAGGAACTTGTGGACGCGGCCCATCATTTCGGAGTCGCGCTCGGCCAGGTAGTCGTTGACCGTGATGAGGTGGACGCCGGCTCCGGAGAGAGCGTTCAGATATGCGGGCAGGGTGCCGACGAGCGTCTTGCCCTCACCGGTCTTCATCTCCGCGACATAGCCGAGGTGGAGCGCGGCGCCACCCATCATCTGCACGTCGTAGTGACGCTGGCCAAGGGCGCGCTTGGCAGCCTCACGGACGGTGGCGAAGGCCTCGGGCAGCAGGTCGTCGAGGCTCTCGCCGTCGGCGTACCGCTGCTTGTACTCATCGGTGAGGGCCCTCAGCTCGGCGTCGGAGAGGTTGACGAAGTCCTCTTCGATGGAGTTGACCTGGTCCGCGATGCGGTGCAGTTTGCGCAGGATCTTGCCTTCGCCTGCACGCATGATCTTTGAGAGGACGGACACGGGGGTTTGTCTCCTTGCCGGTCGGGCCTGGGACGGTCGGTTTCAATGACAGTTTCAAATCACAGCTTGAGCAACGGCCATCGTAAGCGAGGACCACACCGCGCCGGGAGGTCTGCCCGTGACAGCCACTAGGACAACGGGCAGGGGTTGCCGAAGGTGCCGCGTCCGCACAGCGAAAAGTAGCGAACCGCTCACTCAGGGCAAAGGAATGGCGTCCTTCCGGATGCCCGAGCAGAATCGGCCGATGGACCCCGTCACGCTGACCACCGACCGTCTCGTCCTGCGCGCCGTGGGCGTGGACGACACCGCCGCCGTCTACGAGGCCGCCCAGGATCCCGACATCCAGCGCTGGACCACGATCCCGTCGCCCTATCTGCGTGAGCACGCGACGGGCTTCACGGACCAGATAGTGCCCGAGGGCTGGGCGGACGGTGCGGCCTTCGCCTTCGGTGTCTTCCTCCCCTCCGGGGAGCTGGTGGGCATGCTCTCCATCACCATGCGCTCCCTGGGCGTCGGCGAGGTCGGCTACTGGGCGACGAAGGAGCACCGCGGCAACGGCTACATCGCCGAAGCCACCGTCGCCGCCTCCCGCTGGGCCTTCACGGACCTGTCGGTCGACCGCGTCGAATGGCGTGCCGAGGTCGGCAACGCCGGTTCCCGCGCGGTCGCCGAACGCGCCGGTTTCACCATCGAAGGGACCCTCCGCTCCGCCATCAACAACAAGGGCGTACGCAGGGACTGCTGGGTGGGCTCGCTGCTCCCGTCGGACCTGGGCCTGCCGTCGACGGCGCCGTACCTGCCGGCCAGGTGAGGCCCGTACCGGGTCCTGCGCCGGCTCCGGACGTCTCCCGGCGCCGGTTTCCGGCACCCGCGTCGGCGGGGTCGCCCCGCCCGTCCCCCGTTGTCAGTGGCACCGAATAACGTGTGGGCATGACGAGTCTCCCGCGTCCCACCGCCGAACTCTCCGCGGACGAAGCCCGCCGCATCGCCCTGCGGGCCCAGGGCTTCATGGGTGCCCCGGACCGCAGGGCGGGCGTCCGCGGAGTCCTGCGGCACCTCGGCGCGGTGCAGCTCGACACGATCTCCGTCCTCGCCCGCTCCCACGAGCTGATTCCGTACGCCCGTCTCGGCGCCGTCGGCCGCAAGACGGTCGAGCAGGCCTACTGGACGTCCGCACCGCCCGCCGACACACCCCCGGCGCCGCACGCGTTCGAGTACTGGTCCCACGCGGCCTGCATCCTGCCCGTGGAGGAGTGGCCCCACTTCGCGTTCCGCCGCCGCGCCTACCGCGCCCGCCCGCACTGGAACCACGACCTGCCCGACGGCGCCTACGACCAGGTCGTCAAACAGCTGCGCGCCGAAGGCCCCCTCACGGCCACGGACCTGGGCGGGGCGAAGAAGACCAGCGAGTGGTGGGACTGGTCGGGCACCAAGGTCGCCGTCGAGCGCGCGCTGATGTACGGCGAGGTGGTGTGCGTGGAGCGGCGCGGCTGGAAGCGGGTCTACGACCTCGCGGAGCGCGCCATCCCCCGGCAGCTGCTCCACGACGAGCTGGACGACACGGAGTGCCTGCGCCGTCTCGTCCGCCTTGCCGGACAGTCCCTCGGCGTCGGCACCCGCGCGGACATCGCCGACTATCACCGCCTCAAGCTGGATCAGGTCGACGCGGTGATCGCGGACTCGGGCCTGGTCCCCGTGACGGTGGAGGGCTGGGGCAGGCCCGGTGCCGGAAAGGGCGGCGCCCGAAGCCTCGGCGGGAGACCGGCGGGAGACGCGTGGGCGGACCCGGTGGCGCTGGAGACGGCGCCGCGCGGCCGCCACCGTACGACGCTCCTGTCGCCGTTCGACTCCCTCGTCTGGGAGCGGGCGCGCACGGAGCGGATCTTCGATTTCACGCACCGCCTGGAGGCGTACACGCCGAAGCCGAAGCGGATCCACGGCTACTTCGCGATGCCGGTCCTCGCCGGCGGCCGGCTCGTCGGCCGGGTTGACCCCGCCAGGGAGGGCCGCACGCTGGTCGCCAAGCAGGTCACCCTGGACGGCGCCAAGGCCGTCCCGGCGGTGGCGCAGGCCCTGGCGGAGGCCGCGAGCTGGGTGGACTGCACGGAGGTACGGGTCGAGCGGGTGGAGGCCCCGGACCTGCGCGAGCCGCTCGTGGCGGAGCTCGTCCGCATCCTGGGGTGATGCCTGGCGGAGTCCTCGGGTGTCACCCGGCGGCGTCTTCGGGGGACGCCCGGCCAAGCCCTCGGGTGACGCCTAGCGGATCTCGAGGATCTTCTCCCGCATCGCGTACACCACCGCTTCCATCCTGGAGTGCAGCTGCAGCTTCTCCAGGATGTTGCGTACGTGGTTCTTCACGGTGTTCTCGGAGATGAACAGCTCCTTGGCGATGTCGCGGTTGTTCATCCCCGTGGCCACGAGCTTGAGGACCTCCAGCTCGCGATCCGTGAGCCGCGGCGCGGGCACCAGCCGGCGCTCGTCCGTCCGCTGGATCATCGACTTGAACTCGGTGAGGAGTTTCGACGCCATCGACGGGCTGATCTGCGACTGTCCGTCGGCCACCGCGCGAATGGCCGTGGCCACCTCGTCCGTGGAGATCTCCTTGAGGAGATACCCGGTCGCACCCGCCTTGATCGCGTCGTAGAGGTCGGCCTCCTCGTCGCTGATCGTCAGCATGATGATCTTCGCGCTGGGGGCCACTTCCTTGATGGAGGTGCACGCCTCGATACCGCCGCGCTTGGGCATCCGTACGTCCATCAGCACGATGTCGGGCAGCAGGTCGGCAGCCTTGTCGACCGCCTCCGCCCCGTCCCCGGCCTCGCCGACGACCTGGATGTCCTCCTCGGCCGCGAGCACGATCTCCAGACCGCGGCGGAAGAGGGCGTGGTCGTCCACGACAAGGACCCGGATGGGCTCCTTGCGTGAAGAGCCCACGTCCAGGCCGGTGGCGACGACTCCGTCGTCGGCACCACCGGCACGCATCGGTCCGAAGCTGTCCGCCATCGTTCCTCCCCCTGAAGGCCGTGGCCCGTGTTTCCGTGCCATCGCCAACCCAAGGCAACGGCCCACCGGTTGAGCCGGTCCGGCCATGATTCCATGCCCGGCCGTCGGCGGGGGGACAGAGCGGGACGTGAAGTGGTCGCACACCGGTGCCCCTGGGGGCGCACTCGCGTTCCAGGGGCACCGGCTCAGCCGTCACCGGGAATGGTCAGCCGCCGAGCGCGCCGCCCGGCGCGTCCGCTCCGCCCTGGGTGACCATCGGGTCCGTGCTGAGGTGGATGACGCCGTAGTCGTACGCGTGCCGCCGATAGACGACGCTGGGCTCCTTTGTCTCGGAGTCGACGAAGAGGTAGAAGTCGTGCCCGACCAGCTCCATTTCGTAGAGCGCCTGGTCGAGCGTCATCGGTGCGGCCACGTGGGTCTTCTCGCGGACGACACAGGGGCCTTCGCCCATGATCTCGAGAGAGCCGATCTTCTTGGTGGGCACGGCGTCCGGCTCCTCATCGTGGACGACGCTGCCGTTGCCGTTCAGGGTCGCGGCACCCGGGACGACGTCGGCGACCTCGGCTGCCGAGATCCTGCCGTTGCCACGGCGGGTGTAGCGCTTGTCGTGCTGCTTGCGCAGCCGGGCCTCGAGCTTGTCCGCGGCCAGGTCGAGTGCTGCATACGCGTCGCTTGCCGCTGCCTCCGCCCGGATCACCGGCCCGCGGGAGTGGAGCGTGATCTCCACTCGGTCACTGCGGTCGGCCTGTCGGGGGTTGGGCTCCTTGGACACCTCGACGTCGAGGCTGATCACCTTGCCATCGAGCTTCTGGATCTTCTCCAGCTTCAGCTTCTCGGCCACGTGCTTGCGGAACCGCTCGGGCACCTCGGTCTTGCGGCCCTTGACGACGATGTCCACGCAGAACTCCGTTCCCGGATAGCCCCGCTCCACTGGCGGAGCATCTCCCTTTTGCACCAGGCCCCGGTGAGCACCGGAACCTCGGACTCGGTGACTTTCACCTCCTCCTCCCCCAAGGACAAGATCTCCACCCCACCGATGCGGGTGATTGCTGGAAACCCGCGGTTCGGCACTCGGATGCGCGAGGTACGGCCTGCGCCATTGCCTCACAACCGAACATATCTCGCCCGGACGGATGTCGTCACCCTCTACTGATACGTACCTCCGTTCAGGTGAATTGACCCACTCATTACCTGCAACGATGCAAGTTCTCGGTCAGTTCCGGTTTATTTCGAAAGCGCCCGGCGGTGCGGCGACCACGGCCGAGCAGACCGTGTCACCGCTCGTTCCTCCGGCCTGCTCCCTACCCGCGTTTCGCCCGTACACCTCCGCCCGTCCCGTCCTCTCACCCGTCCATCGCAGCGCCCGCACACCCGACTGAGCTGCCCGTACGGCCCGCGCCGCCTCCGCCAACGACGCCCCCGTCGTCATCAGGTCGTCCACCAGCACGACCCGGCCCCCTTCGGCCAGCAGCCGCTCTCCTCCGGCGACGACCTCCAGGGCGCCCGCCAGATTCTCCAGCCGCTGCCGGGAGTTCAGCCCCGACTGGTCGGCCACGGCACGCCGCTGCCGCAGCACACCGAGCACCCGGGCAGGCGTTCCCGCGCGCCGCAGCTCGCCCGCCGCCGCGAGCGCGATCCGCCGCGCCGGATCATGCCCCCGCGCCCGAACCGCCCGCCGCGCCGACGGCATGGGTACGAGCAGCACGGGCCCGTATCCCGTCCCGGTCGCCCGGACCGTCGCACCACCGGTCTCCAACCTGTCCCGCTCGCCCCACGCTTCCCCCTTCCCGAGCCTCAGCCGCCCCTCCGGAGCCGTCGGCCGCCCTGCCGGACCAGGACGTCGTACCGGCCCCAGACCTGCCCGCACAGCCCCCGCGAGAGCCGCTCCCAGGGGTGCCGCCAGCGCCAGCGCACCCCGTTCCTTGTGGGCGAGGAGCGCGGCCCGCACCTCGTCCTCGTAGGGAGCCGCGGCGTGCACCACGGGCAGCCCCGCCGGCTCGGGCACCGGTCGCACCCGGCACGGAGCGGCCCCGCTCAGGGCTGCGCGGCACTCGGGGCAGAGCACCGCACGAGGCCTCCCGCAGCCTCCGCACTCGGCCGGCAGCACCAGATCCGTGAGGTCCTGCCACCACCCCCGCATGGCCACCACTGTGCCAACGCCCGGCCCGCTCGGCCACCCCTGTGGAAAACCGCCTGTGGACAACTCCGGGAGCGGCCGTGCGCGGGCGTACGACAGGGCGTGGGACGGAGGGACGACAGGGCTGAGGACCACAGCGCCGAAGCACGACGAGCGGGGCACAGGGACAGCGGGTGGGTACGCGGACCGTCGCGAAACGGCGGTGGGCCCGCCCGGAAACCGGACAGGCCCACCGCCGAGAAACACACGGCGCTACCCGGGATAGACCGGCGCCGTCCCGTCCTGGACCAGCTTCTGCCACTGCTCCCCCGCCGACAGCCGCACGATCCCGTCCGTCTCCGAGTGCGCCACCAGAGGCGCCTGCTCGTCCTCGGACGCGGCGATCTCCTTGACGTTGGCGAGCGCGGAGGGCGAAGTGCCCAGTGGGGTGGAACCGTCGACCTGGACGTACTGCATCTGCTGCACGCCGCCCTTCTGGCTGCCGACCACCACGAGGCGGCTGTCCCCGGCCCAGGACATGGCCGTGACCTCCTCCAGCTGGGGTGCGACGGAGCGCGGTTCGGAGATGTACGCGCCGGCGGGCTCCCCGGGCTTGGACCGTTCGATGCGTCCGATCTGCAGCGAGCTCTTGCCGCCCTTCTCGACGATCAGCGCGATGCGCACGCCGTCGGCGGCCACCCGCACCGCCTCGACGCGCCCGTCGAACTCCGGCGCCTGCACGACGATGGGCTCGCCCGCGCCCTTCTGCAGCAGAAGCAGCCGGGGGTTCTTCGGGTCCCGGTCGGCCACCCACAGGTCTCCCTGCGCGTCCCAGCTGGGCGTCGTCAGGCGGTCGTCCGCCGTCCTGCCCTGGCTCCGCAGCACCGGCTCGCCGAGCGAACCGCCCGACACCAGCGACCCGACGTACAGGTTCCGGCCGTCGGCCGACACTCCGGCAGCAATGCCCTCGTCCCGCGACACCGCGGCCGCCCGCAGCTTCTTGCCGCCCTCGCCCAGCGCACCGGGCACCGGCTCGGGCTTCCTGTCGCGGTTGCCGCCGGACATCCGTACGAGCCGCTGGTCGTGATCGATGAAGTACTGGTACTCCGGGTGCTCGCCCGTACCGTGCGACGTGACGCTCTCGGCCCCGGCCTTGTTCAGCACGCACAGCTGGGAGCCGTCCGACCTCTGGAGCTCCACCTCGTCGACGCCGGTGGGGGTCAGATCCCGGAGGGTGACGAGGAGCTGCGCCGCCATCTCCCTGCACCGGGCGCTTCCGACCCGGTCGGCCTTCGCGTTCAGCGGCACCGTGACGCTGTTGCGGTCGTCGGGCGACAGCGACACATCTCTGTTCTTCAGTTCCGTGCCCGAGGGGAAGCTCGACCTGACCACCGGGTCCAGCCAGCTCGTGGGCCCCTTCAGGAGCGCGCGCACGATCTGCGTCATCGGGTCCACCTGCGCGCGCACATAGACCGGGTCGGCGACGGTCCCCAGGGGACGGCCGGTCCCGGAGGTCCCGTTCGACGCGTAGAAGTACTTGTTCACGGACACGTAGTTGCGCTGGAAGTCGGACGTGCCCATCACGACACCCTGCGGCAGTCCATCGATGCGCCACTGCTTGTTGCTCTTCAGCCTGGTCAGATGCACCGAACCGCTGTACGCGCCGGAGTCCGGCCCGTACGCGTGCCGGTCGTCCACCGTGGCGACCTTGCTGCCGCTCAGCCGGAACAGGACGTCACGACTGCCGTCCTTGGTTCCCGAGGGCGCTCCTACGGGCTCCGGGGCGTCCGCGAGGACCGTCGTCGAACGGTAGGGATCCCACGTCTTGCGGGCGCTGTCGGTGAGGTACTTGCCGGCCGTCTCGTACTTGGCGTCGTCGCTGGTCAGCGCCTCCAGGAAGCCCTGCACGATCTCAGCCGCCGAGGCGCCGGGATGCGGCGGCATGGCGTAGACGCGGACCTGCGAGTCCTGACGCGGCGTGGACTCCACCCCGCTCAGACCCCCGCTGTCCGGCATCGAGGCGCACCCTGCCATCAGCAGGGCTCCACAGCCCACGATCACCACGACGCGCACCGGACGGCGTCCGCGGACGCCGCTCCCCCCGCGGTCAGCGCCCACGAAATGCCTCCCCATGTCCGAGCTCCTCCGGCGTCTCGCCGTCCCGCCCCCGCTCCCGCGCGGTCCGTTCCCGGCCGGTGCCGGATGTCTCCTCCTGGCGGCGCAGCGCCCCGGCCGGCCGGGGCACCACGCGGGCGCCGTTGCCCGGCAGCGCTGTCGGATCGGCCGTGGGCGAGACCCCGCCCAGTCGCGGGGCCATGGCCCCGCGCGGCGGTATCGGAGCCGCCGCCGTCCCGGGCTGCTGCACGGGAACCGTGGCCAGCTTGGCAGCGCCGCCGTGCGGCAGACCGGCGTCGTCGAGTCCGCGGTTGCGCCGGGAATCCTTGGGCTCCAGCGGTATCGGCGATCCCCTGAGCGGCTCGTCGGCCGTCCGCGGCAGGGTCAGCCGGAACTGCGAACCGCCGCCCGGCTCGCCCCAGGCCTGGAGCCAGCCGCCGTGCAGCCGCGCGTCCTCCAGGGCGATGGACAGCCCGAGACCGGTGCCGCCGGTGGTACGCGCGCGTGCCGGGTCGGCCCGCCAGAAACGGCTGAACACCCGGGTCGCCTCGCCGGGCTTGAGCCCGACGCCGTAGTCGCGGACCGCGATCGCGACCGCTCCGCCCGCCGCGGCGAGCTTGACGACGACGTCCTTGCCCTCACCGTGCTCCACGGCGTTGACGACGAGGTTGCGCAGCACCCGCTCGACCCGCCGGGCATCCGCCTCGGCGATCAGCGGCTGCTGGTCGCCCTTGATGCGTATGCGCGTGCCCTTGCGCTCGGCGAGCGGCTCGGCTCCGCCGACCACCCGGCGCACGACCTCCCTGAGGTCGATCGCGTCGGCCTCCAGCGCCGCCGCGCCCGCGTCGAACCGGCTGATCTCCAGCAGGTCGGCGAGGAGCGTCTCGAAGCGGTCCAGCTGGTCGGCGAGGAGCTCGGCCGACCGCGCGGTCACCGGGTCGAAGTCCACGCGCGCGTCGTGGATGACGTCGGCGGCCATCCGCACGGTGGTCAACGGTGTCCGCAGCTCGTGCGACACGTCGGACACGAACCGCCGCTGCATCCGCGAGAGGTCCTCCAGCTGCTGGATCTTGAGCTGGAGGTTCTGCGCCATCTTGTTGAAGGCCTCGCCGAGACGCGCGATGTCGTCCTCGCCGGTGACCTTCATACGTTCCTGGAGGCGTCCGGCGGAGAGCCGCTCGGCGATCCCGGCCGCCATCCGCACCGGTGTGACGACCTGGCGCACCACGAGCCAGGCAATGGCCCCGAGGAGCACCACGACGAACAGTCCGGCCGTCGCGAGCGTCCCCTTGACCAGGCTCAGGGACTTCTCCTCCTGGGTCAGCGGGAAGAGGTAGTAGAGCTGGTAGGCGTCGCCGTTGGGGTCGATGACCTGCTTGCCGATGACCAGAGCGGGCTGGGATTCCCGGCCGTCCTTGTAGACGACACGGGTGTAGCTCTGCGCCGCCGCCGTGCTCTGGTCGACCCGGGCGCGCAGATTCTCAGGCACGCTCACGATCGGGTCGACTTCCGAGTACCGCGGCGCAAGCCCGCCGCTGCCGTCGCGCGACGCGGTGGAGTTGAGGGTCACCACGTCGAACGCGCCCTGTCCGCCACTGGACAGGGACACGACGAGGTCGGTCATCCACTGGCTGACGTTCTTCGACGGGCGGCCGTCGGCGCTCGTACCGTCGTCGCCGTTCGCCGTCGCCGCCGAGTCCGCCTTCTGCTTGGCCACCGAGAAACCACCGGTGGCCTGGCTCTGCGAGGCCTTCACCTTGGCGTCCAGCAGGCCGTTGCGCACCTGCCCGATCACGACGAAGCCGAGCAGCAGGACGACGCCCATCGACATCAGCAGCGTCGTCGCGACGATCTTGAGCTGGATGTTGCGCCGCCACAGCCGCATCACGGGCAGCAGCGGACGACGCACCCAGCGCATGAGCAGCCGTAGGACCGGGCTGCCCTGGACTCCGCCCTGGAGCAGCCCGCCCTCGAAGAATCGTTCCCAGCGGGAGCCCGTCATTTTCCGGCCGACAGGCCGCCCCGAACGATCCCCCTGCTCAGCGGGCGCCGAAGCGGCACTGTCCCGTGACATGTCAGCTCGGTCCTGCCTTGTAACCGACACCTCGGACGGTCACCACGATCTCCGGACGCTCCGGGTCCTTCTCGACCTTGGAGCGCAGCCGCTGGACGTGCACGTTGACCAGACGGGTGTCCGCCGCGTGCCGGTAACCCCACACCTGCTCCAGGAGGACCTCACGCGTGAACACCTGCCACGGCTTGCGCGCCAGAGCGACCAGCAGGTCGAACTCCAGCGGCGTCAGCGCGATCGACATGCCTTCCCGCTTCACAGAGTGACCGGCGACGTCGATGACGAGATCGCCGATCGACAGCTGTTCGGGTGCCGGCTCCTCCGAACGGCGCAGCCGCGCCCTGATCCGCGCCACCAGCTCTTTTGGCTTGAACGGCTTCACGATGTAGTCGTCGGCGCCCGATTCGAGGCCGACCACGACATCGACGGTGTCGCTCTTCGCCGTGAGCATCACGATCGGCACCCCGGACTCCGCCCTGATCAGGCGGCACACTTCGATGCCGTCCCGTCCGGGCAGCATCAGGTCCAGGAGCACCAGGTCGGGCTTGGCATCACGGAAAGCGGCCAGCGCCTTGTCGCCGTCGGCTACGAAAGACGGCTCAAAACCTTCACCACGCAACACAATGCCGAGCATCTCGGCCAGTGCGGTGTCGTCATCGACGACAAGGACTCGTCCCTTCATAAACGACATCATCCCATTAACTAAATCGTTACCTGGCGTGACAAGTCACACAGCTCGGCGAGAGCCTCAGCCGTCACGGGCGAAACAACGCCCTCTTCGGTGACGATCGCCGTGATCAACTCCGGCGGCGTCACATCGAACGCCGGGTTGTACGCCTGGGTCCCCAGGGGTGCCACAGGTATACCTCCTCCGGGTTCCACCCCCGCCACCGGGACCTGCGGGGCTGTGATCTCCGTCACTTCATGACCGGGGCGCTGCTCGACCTCGATGGATGCCCCGTCGGGCGTGTCCGGATCGAAAGTCGTCACCGGCGCCACCACGATGAACGGCACATGGTGGTACCTGGCCAGCACCGCGAGCGGATAACTCCCCACCTTGTTCGCCACCGAACCGTCGGCCGCGATGCGGTCGGCCCCGACCAGCACCGCGTCCACCTCCCCGGCCGCGAACAGCGACCCGGCCGCGTTGTCCGTGAGCAAGGTGTACGCCATTCCGCTGCGAGCGGCCTCGTAGGCCGTCAGGCGAGCACCCTGCAGCAACGGCCGTGTCTCGTCCACCCAGAGCCGCCGCAGCTGCCCCGCCCGGTGCGCCGCGAGCGCCACGGCGAACGCCGTGCCCTCCCCGCCGGACACCAGCGCCCCGGTGTTGCAGTGCGTGAGCACCCGGTGTCCACCGCCCGGCAGCAGCTCGTCGAGCAGTGCCAGCCCGTGCTCGGCCATGCGTGAGCTGGCCTCGGCGTCCTCCCGGTGCAGCGCCCGCGCCGCGGCGAGCGCCGCCGCGGCGGCCGCCTCCTCGTCGCCGCCCCCGGAGAGCACCGCCCGGTGAGCCGCCTGCGCCCTGCGCACACCGGCCGCGAGGTTCACAGCGGTCGGCCGGGCACCGGCCAGCGAACGGGCGGCCTCGTCCACGTCGAAGCCACGTACGGCGGCGAGCGCGACGCCGTACGCCCCGGCGATCCCGAGCAGCGGCGCCCCCCGCACGGCGAGCGTAGCGATCGCCTCCACCAGCGCGGATGCGTCCGTGCACACCAGCTCGACCTCCTCGGCAGGAAGCCGCGTCTGGTCGAGAAGGACCACGACAGGGCCTTCGGGCGGCTCGTGCCAGCGGATCGCGGGTATCTCCGTCGGCCCGCTGTCCTCGCGGGATTGCGCGTAGTGATCGGCCATCCGCCCAGTCTGCCCCGTACCCGCCGGACAATTGAAGGTGTGCAGCCGATACGGGGGCCGGTCCCTTGCCGGGCACGCCGTGACACGATGGCTGCCAACCTGCCGCCGCGACCGCGGAACGGGCACCGTGAAGGAGCGACGATGAACGACACTCCGGGCTGGGCGTCGCCCGGATCTGCACCCTCCAGCGGAGAGGAGCCGGACTCGTCCGGCACCCCGCAGCCGACGGACCAGGGCGGAGCGAACCAGCCCGAGCAGCCCTCGAAGTGGTCCAAGGAGCAGCCCCCGCCCGGTCAGTGGTCCGCTCCCGGCGCACAAGGTCCCGGCCAGGCCCCGCCGCCCGCCCCGCCCCGTCCGGGCTGGGGCGGTCAGCAGCCCGGCGGCCAGGGCGGTGGATCCGGCAGCTGGGGAGGCCCCGGATACGGCGGCCCCGGTGGACCCGCCGGCTGGGGCGGCAGCTGGGGCGGACAACCGTCCGCCGCCAAGCCCGGCGTGATCCCGCTGCGCCCGCTCGGCATCGGTGAGATCCTCGACGGCGCCGTCTCGACCATGCGCACCTACTGGCGCACGGTCCTCGGCATCTCGCTGACCGTCGCCGTCATCACGCAGATCGCCGTCATCCTGCTCCAGGGCTTCATCCTGGACAACAACACCGACGCGGCCGCCCTGAACGACCCGAGCGCCACCGTCGGCGAGCTGAGCCGGGCTCTGGGCGACACCATGCTGAGCTCCGGTCTCGTCCTGCTCATCACGCTGCTCGGCACCATCGTCGCGACGGCCCTGCTCACCTCGGTGACCAGCCGTGCCGTGCTCGGCAAGCCCGTGACCACGAGCGAGGCCTGGCGGGACGCCCGTCCCCAGCTGCCCAAGCTGTTCGGCCTGACCTTGCTGCTGCCGCTCATCGCCATCGTGATCCTGGGCGTCGGCGCACTGCCCGGTCTGCTCGTGGTGGCGGCCGGCTCGCACGACTCCGGTGCCGCGCTCGCCGTCCTCGGCGCCTTGGCCGCGGGCGTCGTCGCCCTCTGGCTGATGATCCGCTTCTCGCTCGCCTCTCCCGCCCTGATGCTGGAGAAGCAGAGCATCCTGAAGTCGATGAGCCGCTCCGCGAAACTCGTACGCGGCTCCTGGTGGCGGGTGTTCGGCATCCAGCTGCTCGCCACGATCATCGCCAATATCCTGGCTTCGATCATCGTGATCCCGTTCGCCGTCATCGCCGCCGCGCTGAGCGGCGACGGCTTCTCCGGCTTCCTCGACAGCTCCGGCGGCGACCTCGGCTGGACCTTCCTCATCGTCAGCGGTATCGGCTCGGTGATCGGATCCATGGTCACCTTCCCGATCACCGCGGGCGTCACCGTGCTCCTGTACATCGACCAGCGCATCCGCCGCGAGGCTCTCGACCTCGATCTGGCCCGGGCCGCCGGCGTCCAGGGCTACGGCACCGAGGCCTCCGGCACCACACCAGGGAGTTGATGCGGTGAACGGGGCGGGGGGAGTTCTCACAGCGGTACTCGCAGGGCCGCACACCGGTGCGACAGTTGTCCGCGCGCTGTCGCGCGGCGACGCACCACCGGTGACGACGCCGCGTGACGCCGCACGGGAGGCGGCCCGACGCGAGCTGTCCAAGCGGATGTACCACGAGAACGACCCCGGCCTCGTCCAGCGCGCCCTGAACGCCTTCTGGGACTGGGTCGACAAGCTGTTCGGCGCCGCCTCCGCCGCGGCACCCGGCGGAACGCTCGGACTCGTCGTCATCGTCCTCGCGGTCGTGGCGGTCGTGGCCGCCCTGTGGTGGCGCCTGGGCACGCCGCACCGCACCCCCGCCTCGTCCGCCACTCTCTTCGACGACCGCCCGAGGAGCGCCGCCGAACACCGCGCAGCCGCCGAGGCCCACGCCGCCCAGGGCCATTGGAACCAGGCCGTCCAGGAGCGGATGCGCGCCGTCGTCCGCTCCCTGGAGGAGCGCGCGCTGCTCGATCCGCGCCCCGGCCGCACGGCCGACGAGGCAGCCGCGGAGGCGAGCCGCTCCCTGCCCTCCCACACGGACCGACTGCGCACCGCGGCACGGGACTTCGACGACATCACGTACGGTGGCCGGTCCGGCGACCCGCGCGCGTACCAGCGCCTCACCGAGCTCGACCGCGACCTGGAGCGCACCAAACCCGTACTCACGGACAGTGCCCACAGCACGGACCGGAACACGACCCGCAACAGCCGCCAGGGGGCCGCCTCATGACCGAGGCCACCCTCAACTCCACGTCGGCCTCGCCCACCGCCCGCCAGTTGTGGAGGCGTGCGCGCGGAGTCGTCCTCGCGCTCGTCCTCCTGCTGGTGGCCGCCATCGTGATAGCCGCGGTCCGCTCGGACGCCCGGCACGGCCGCCTCGACCCCCGTTCCACCGACCCCTCCGGCAGCCGAGCCGTCGCCCAGCTCCTCGCCGACCAGGGGGTCTCCACGCGCGTGGTCACCACCCTCGACGAGGCCCGCGCCGCGGCCGGCCCCGACACGACTCTGCTGATCGCGGCCCCCGACCTGCTGACCAAGCGTCAGCAGACCCTCCTGCACACGACGACGGAACGCTCCGCCGGCCGTACGGTCCTGATCTCCCCCGGATCGCCCTCCATCGGCACCCTCGTCCCAGGAGTCACCGCCGACCCCGCGGTCAGCTTCGACTCGACACTCTCCCCCGACTGCGACCTGCCCGCCGCCCGCCGAGCGGGCAGCGCCGACACGGGCGGCATCCGCTACACCGCCACCGACCCGGGCGCCGACGCCTGCTACCCCAGCGACGGCCTGCCCACGCTCCTGCGTGTACCGGCAGCTTCCGGAAGCGGCGACACCGTCGTGCTCGGCGCCCCCGACATCCTCTACAACGACCGCCTCGACGAGCAGGGCAACGCCTCGCTCGCTCTCCAACTCCTCGGTTCCCGCGCTCATCTGGTCTGGTACCTCCCCTCGCTCTCCGACGACTCGGCCACCGACGCGGGCCGCCAGAGCTTCCTCGACCTGCTCCCGTCGGGCTGGCTCTGGGGCACGCTGCAGCTCTTCATCGCGGCGGTCCTGACCGCGCTGTGGCGGGCACGCCGAATGGGCCCTCTCGTACCCGAGCGGCTTCCCGTCGCGATCCGCGCCTCCGAAACCACCGAAGGCCGCGCCCGTCTCTACCGCAAGGCCAACGCCCGCGACCGCGCGGCCGCCGCTCTGCGCTCCACCACCCGCACCCGCCTCGCCCCCCTCATCGGCGTGCCCCCGGCCCAGGCACATGCGCCCGAAGCCCTGCTCCCCGCCCTGTCCGCCCGTCTCGACGGCGACGGACAGGCCCTGCTCCCGCTCCTCTTCGGACCACCGCCCCGCGACGACGCGGCCCTCGTCTCCCTAGCCGACCAACTCGACGCCCTCGAAAGAGAGGTACGCATTTCATGATGGACCCGACCACTGACAACGCCGGGTACACCGGGTATTCCGGGGGTGCGGACACCGCCCGCTCCTCCCTGGAAGCCCTGCGCACCGAGATCGCCAAAGCCGTGGTCGGCCAGGACCCCGCTGTGACCGGCCTCGTCGTCGCCCTCCTCTGCCGCGGACACGTTCTCCTCGAAGGAGTCCCCGGAGTGGCCAAAACGTTGCTCGTCCGCGCGCTCGCGTCCGCACTGGAACTCGACACCAGGCGCGTCCAGTTCACTCCCGACCTCATGCCGAGCGACGTCACCGGCTCTCTCGTCTACGACGCCCGCACCGCCGAGTTCTCCTTCCAGCCCGGCCCGGTCTTCACCAACCTCCTGCTCGCCGACGAGATCAACCGCACGCCTCCCAAGACCCAGGCGTCGCTGCTGGAGGCCATGGAGGAACGCCAGGTCACGGTCGACGGCACACCCCGGCCGCTCCCCGAGCCCTTCCTGGTCGCCGCGACCCAGAACCCGGTCGAGTACGAGGGAACGTATCCGCTACCCGAGGCCCAACTGGACCGCTTCCTCCTCAAACTGACGATCCCGCTGCCTTCCCGCCAGGACGAGATCGACGTGCTCACCCGCCACGCCGAGGGCTTCAACCCGCGCGACCTGCGCGCCGCCGGCCTGCGCCCCGTGGCCGGTCCCGCCGACCTCGAAGCCGCCCGCACCGCGGTCGCCAAGACAGCGGTCTCCCCCGAGATCACCGGCTACGTCGTCGACCTCTGCCGTGCCACCCGTGAATCGCCGTCGCTCACCCTCGGCGTCTCCCCGCGCGGCGCGACCGCCCTGCTCGCCACGGCCCGCGCCTGGGCCTGGCTGACGGGCCGCGACTACGTCATCCCCGACGACGTCAAAGCCCTGGCCCTGCCCACCCTCCGCCACCGGGTCCAACTCCGCCCAGAGGCCGAGATGGAGGGCGTGACGGCCGACTCCGTCATCAACGCGATCCTCGCCCACGTCCCCGTCCCACGCTGATGGCACTCACCGGACGCGCCGCTCTCCTGGCGGCTCTGGGCGCACTCCCCGTCGGCATCTGGGGGCCCAGCTGGACAGGCATCCTCGCCGTGAACGCCCCGCTGGCCCTGGCCTGCGCCTGCGACGCCGCCCTCGCGGCTCCCGTACGACGCCTCGGTCTGACCCGCTCCGGGGACACCTCGGTGCGCCTCGGCGAGTCCGCGGACGTCACCCTCACCGTCACCAATGCCTCCGGCCGCCCTCTGCGCGCACACGTCCGCGACGCCTGGCCGCCGAGCAGTTGGGAACCCGGCACCGAGGTCGAGGCGTCCCGTCACCATCTGACGGTCCCCGCCGGCGAGCGCCGCCGCCTGACGACCCGTCTGCGCCCCACGCGCCGCGGCGACCGCCAGGCCGACCGCGTCACGATCCGCTCGTTCGGGCCCCTCGGTCTGTTCTCCCGTCAGGGCAGTCACGAAGTCCCCTGGGCCGTACGCGTCCTGCCCCCGTTCACCAGCCGCAAGCACCTCCCTTCCAAGCTGGCCAGGCTCCGCGAACTCGACGGCCGCACCAGCGTGCTGACACGGGGTGAGGGCACGGAATTCGACAGCCTGCGCGAGTACGTTCCCGGCGACGACACCCGTTCCATCGACTGGCGGGCCACAGCCCGCCGGACGACGGTCGCCGTGCGCACCTGGCGTCCCGAACGCGACCGCCACATCCTTCTGGTCCTCGACACCGGCCGCACCTCCGCGGGCCGCGTCGGGGACGCCCCCCGCCTCGACGCCTCGATGGACGCGGCGTTGCTCCTCGCCGCTCTGGCCTCCCGCGCCGGCGACCGCGTGGACCTCCTCGCCTACGACCGCCGGGTACGCGCCCTCGTCCAGGGCCGCGCGGCAGGCGACGTCCTTCCGTCCCTGGTCAACGCGATGGCCGGCCTTGAACCGGAGCTCGTCGAGACGGACGCCCGCGGCCTGGCCGCCACAGCCCTGCGTACGGCCCCACGCCGTTCCTTGGTCGTGCTCCTGACGAGCCTCGAAGCGGCCCCCGTCGAGGAGGGCCTGCTCCCCGTGCTGTCAGGCCTCACCCAGCGCCATACGGTTCTGCTGGCTTCGGTCGCGGACCCGCACATCGCGCAGATGGCGAAGGCCCGGGGAAACATCGACGCGGTGTACGAGGCAGCGGCGGCGGCACAGGCCGAAGCCGGCCGTCAGCGCACGGCCGAACAGTTGCGACGCCGCGGAGTCACCGTCGTCGACGCGACTCCGGACGATCTGGCGCCGGCCCTCGCGGACGCCTATCTGGCCCTGAAGTCCGCCGGCCGCCTGTAGACGAAGAGCGAAAAAAGCCCCGACCCTACAAGTACGACGTACGGGGTGCGGGGTGCGGGGTGCGGGGTGCGGGGTGCGGGGTGCGGGGTGCGGGGTATTCGCGGTTATGGGTTCGGGAAAATGGCCGTAAACGCAGAAAACCCCCGTACCGGTTTCCCGGTACGGGGTTTTCTTCAAAATTTGTTCGGCGGCGTCCTACTCTCCCACAGGGTCCCCCCTGCAGTACCATCGGCGCTGTGAGGCTTAGCTTCCGGGTTC
>NZ_JBVHQB010000021.1:0-185166 GCF_055567635.1 Streptomyces sp. NPDC026500
ACCCTGGTCGAGCTGTTCGGTCTGGCCCGCGAGCTCAACATCGACGCCGAGGGCATCGACATGGGCCCGTCCCCCACGGACGCCGCCCTTGCCGCCGATCTCGCGCTGCCGATCGAGGAGCTGGAGCTCACGGTCCGCTCGTACAACTGCCTCAAGCGTGAGGGCATCCACTCCGTGGGTGAGCTCGTCGCCCGCTCCGAGGCCGACCTCCTGGACATCCGCAACTTCGGCGCGAAGTCCATCGACGAGGTCAAGGCGAAGCTGGCCGGCATGGGCCTGGCCCTCAAGGACAGCCCGCCCGGATTCGACCCGACCGCCGCCGCCGACGCCTTCGGCGCCGACGACGACGCGGACGCGGGTTTCGTGGAGACCGAGCAGTACTGAGCCAGTACTGGGACGGCTTCCGTCCTCCGGGGTCCTTCGGGACCCCGGATCTTCGACGGGCAATCGCCCGCTCGGACACTGTCCCCGGTACCTGATACGGCCGGGGCAGACACCTAGGAGAAACAATGCCGAAGCCCGCCAAGGGTGCCCGTCTGGGCGGCAGCGCCGCGCACGAGAAGCTGCTCCTCGCGAACCTCGCGAAGTCGCTCTTCGAGCACGGCCGCATCACCACCACCGAGGCCAAGGCCCGTCGCCTGCGTCCCTACGCGGAGCGTCTGGTCACCAAGGCGAAGAAGGGTGACCTTCACAACCGCCGTCAGGTGCTCTCGGTGATCACGGACAAGAGCATCGTGCACACGCTCTTCACCGAGATCGGCCCGCGTTACGAGAACCGCCCGGGTGGCTACACCCGTATCACCAAGATCGGTAACCGCCGTGGCGACAACGCGCCCATGGCTGTCATCGAGCTGGTGGAGGCCCTGACCGTGGCCCAGCAGGCCACCGGTGAGGCCGAGGCGGCCACCAAGCGTGCCGCCAAGGAGACCGAGGCCCCGGCCAAGGTCGAGGACACCAAGGTCGAGGACGCCGCTGAGGCTCCCGCCGAGGAGTCGAAGGACGCCTGAGGCACTGCCTTGCTGTGAGCGGGTCCGTCCCTTCGGGGGCGGGCCCGCTTTCGCGTTGCCGGGGAGGAACCCGGTGCTGAGAGGATCTAGGTGTGAGTGACGAAGCGGAGCCCGGGTTCGTACGGGTGCGGTTGGACCTGTCGTACGACGGGAGCGAGTTCTCCGGATGGGCCAAGCAGGCCGGGGGACGCAGGACCGTGCAGGGCGAGATCGAGGACGCGCTGCGGACGGTGACGCGGACGAAGGACACCACGTACGAGCTGACGGTGGCCGGGCGGACCGACGCCGGGGTGCACGCGCGCGGGCAGGTGGCCCACGTCGACCTCCCCGAGGAGCTGTGGGCCGAGCATCGGGAGAAGCTGCTGAAGCGGCTCGCCGGGCGGCTCGCGAAGGACGTACGGGTGTGGTCGCTCACCGAGGCGCCGGCCGGTTTCAACGCGCGGTTCTCCGCGATCTGGCGGCGCTACGCCTATCGCGTCACCGACGAACCCGGCGGCGTCGACCCGCTGTTGCGCAGTCATGTCCTGTGGCACGACTGGCCGTTGGACGTGGACGCCATGAACGTGGCGGCCGAACGGCTGCTGGGGGAGCACGACTTCGCCGCCTACTGCAAGAAGCGCGAGGGCGCGACGACCATCCGTACGCTCCAGGAACTGAGCCTGGTACGCGGTGAGGACGGTGTCATCACCGCCACGGTGCGGGCCGACGCCTTCTGCCACAACATGGTGCGGTCGCTGATCGGGGCCCTGCTGTTCGTGGGGGACGGGCACCGCGGGCCCGAGTGGCCGGGGAAGGTGCTCGCCGCCGGCGTACGGGACTCGGCCGTTCATGTCGTACGGCCGCACGGGCTGACGCTCGAAGAAGTCGGTTACCCCGCGGACGAGTTGCTGGCCGCGCGGAACAAGGAGGCCCGGAACAAGCGGGCGTTGCCGGGTGCGGGCGGGTGCGAGACCTGCTGACACCTGCGCGTGTTCGCCGGGCGCGGAGCCTCGACCGGGAGTGCCTCGACCGGCAGAGCCTCGGCTGGCAGTGCCTCGACCGAGGGCGCTTCAACTGCCGAGTGCCGGGATCCACTTGATGACCGTGGACGGTCGCGGGTGACCCGGCGAGGGCGGCGGAGCGGGGCGGCGGCCGGTGTTCGTCGGCCGCCGCCCGGAACCGCTACTGGTTGGCCGCGGCCGATGCCTGGGCCTGGCCCCGCCGGCTGATCTGACGGAAGGCGAACTCCGCGAGATCGTCGCCGGTCGTGAACACCGCGGTGTCCTTCGCCGTCACGTCCTTGCCGTTGGTGAAACCGGCGAGGGTGAAGTAGGCGTAACGGCCGTAGGCGTTGGTGGTCGAACGGCAGACGGCCGAATCGCAGAACGCCTTGATGCCGTTGCCGGGGAGCGAGGCGATGATGCTCTTGTTGTCCGCGTCGGCCTTGGCCTTGTTGGCCTTCGCCTCGGTGTCGAAGACCGCGACGCCGACCGTCACCGCCACCCCGTCCTTGACGTAGGTGACGCGCAGGAAACGGGTGCAGCCGTCCTTGGTGAGGACCGGTGGCAGCGTGCCCTTGGCGGCCGAGGCGCAGTTCTTCGTGTCGGCCGTCGGACCCTTGCGGTACACGCGGTCGCCCATGGTGAGCTGCGTACCGGGGAAGAGGATGTCCGGGCTCAGCGGCGCCGTGTCCTTCTGCGCGCTGGCTATGAACTGCTTCGGATCCAGCGGCGGCGGAGCCGAGGTCGGCGCGAAGGACGGAGCGGGAGTCGTGGCGCCCGGGATGTCCGCGCTGGCGGGCAGTTTGGACGGCTCGTTCCCCGCCTGATTGTTCCCGTTCGCGTTGGCGACGGCCATGGCCACGGCCGCGCCGACCGCGACGGTGGCCAGCGCCCCGCCCACGATGAACAGCACTTTGCGGCGCCTGTTGCGCGTTTCGGAAGCCTCTGCCATTGCGGCCCAGTCGGGATTCCCGCCGGACCGCTGATTGCCCCACTGAGGCGGTTGCTGAGACCCCGGCTTCCAGGGGTCCCACGGGGGCTGCCCCTGCCCACCCTGCCCATAACTCATGCGCCGCATCTTAGACGGGCGTTGGGGGGTGCCGGTCCGCTCCACCGGGCACTTGAGCCCCTAGCGTGATCTGACTGCGGATGGGCAAAAGTGACATCTCCGGGTGGTTGGTACGTAGGGCCTCCTGGCATGCGTGGGCGGTGTCGGGTGCGGTGCTCTGCGTGCATGCCGTGGAGGTCGCGCGCGACACCGCGACAGGCGGGACGGAGCACGCGATCGTCGTACGGGCCGCGCGCACCTGGCTGGATGGCGGCTCGCCCCACGCAGACCGGCGCTTCCTCTATTTCCTGAGCGCGGTGCTCGCCGCGGTGCGTGACGGCCGCCGCGGCGCTGCCTCTCGCCCTGCTGCAGGCCGCGCGGGGGCGGCGGGGGTGGGCCGGTGTGGTCGTCGGCGCGCTCCTCGCCCTGAAGCCGCTGCTCGCGCCGGGCGGCGCCGCTCTTCCTCTTCGCGCGCCGCCGGCGCGGGCCGGCCGTGGTGGTCCTGGTGCCGGCCCCGGGGCGGCACTGCTGATGCCCGATCCTGCGGCGTTCGTCACACGGACGCTGCCGTTTCCGCTGCGGAGCCGTGATCGATTCGTACGCCTTTACGAAGCTTCTCCGGTGGCGGTGCCGCCGCGGCTCGGGGTGCCGTCCTGGGTGGCGGTGCCGCTCGCCTGCGCGGCGGCGGGTGCCGGGGTCCTGGGCGCGTGACGCCGCTGGTCGGGCGGTGTTCCCGGGCCCCTGCGGCTCGTTGGGGCCGCGGTGCCGCTGATGCTCTCGGCGTTCCTGGTGCCCCGGCCGTCGTACGACCACTGTCTGCTCGTCGTGGTGCCGCTGCTGCTCGCGGGGCTGCCGTATCCCGGTTCGGCGGCCCGTGGGCCCTCGTTCCGGCCGGCTCTGGTGTCGCAGGCGCCCGGCGCCGAGGGGCCCAGGCCGGAAGCGCAGTCCCGGCGTTCCGTCCGGGACTGCTTTACCCTGTGTATTGACTGCATCGGTGGCGCTCCGGCGTCCCCGGCATCTGCCGCTCGGCGGCCCCGACCACTTCGTCGCTCCGCGGCAGGGACGACGGGCGACGAGGGTGTGAGCACTCGCGTTTTGACCCTTCCGGGGCCGCGCGGGTAAGCTTGCAGTTCGTTATGTGTATTGGCTTGCTCATTCTCACGTGAGGGGCCCTTACACCGGTCCACCGGGGCTGATGACCAGCGACCAGCACGCGGTATGCGTCACCGCAGTGCGGTCAAGGCTGTCGTGATCGTCCGTGGTGGCCATGTCAGGACCCACTCACTGAAGAAGCGAAGGCTACGACCGTGCGTACGTACAGCCCCAAGCCCGGCGACATCACTCGCCAGTGGTACGTCATCGACGCCCAGGATGTCGTCCTGGGTCGTCTGGCGACCACTGCTGCGAACATTCTGCGCGGCAAGCACAAGCCGATCTACGCGCCCCACGTCGATGCTGGTGACTTCGTCATCATCATCAACGCCGACAAGGTGCACCTCTCCGGCAACAAGAAGACCCAGAAGCTGGCGTACCGCCACTCCGGTTACCCGGGTGGTCTGCGCTCCGTCCGTTACGACGAGCTGCTGGCGAAGAACCCCGAGAAGGCCGTCGAGAAGGCCATCAAGGGCATGGTTCCCAAGAACACCCTGGGCCGTCAGGTGCTCTCGAAGCTGAAGGTCTACGCGGGCGAGAACCACCCGCACGCTGCGCAGCAGCCGGTCCCGTTCGAGATCACCCAGGTCGCGCAGTAGTTCCGGCCACCCCCTAAGACGAAAAAGAATCTGAGGAGAATCGTGGCCGAGACCACCGTTGAGCAGCCGGTCGAAGAGACTGAGACCGAGCTTGTCGACATCGAGAGCTACACCAGCGAGTCCGAGGTGCCCGTCGAGGGCGAGTACACCTCCGAGTCGCTCGCCGGCCGCTTCGGCGACCCGCAGCCGGCCGCCGGCCTGGGCCGTCGCAAGAACGCCATCGCCCGCGTCCGGATCGTCCCGGGCACCGGCAAGTGGAAGATCAACGGTCGCACCCTTGAGGACTACTTCCCCAACAAGGTGCACCAGCAGGAAGTCAACGAGCCCTTCAAGGTGCTCGAGCTCGACAACCGCTACGACGTCATCGCCCGCATCTCGGGTGGCGGCGTCTCGGGTCAGGCCGGTGCCCTGCGCCTCGGCGTGGCCCGCGCGCTGAACGAGGCCGACGTGGACAACAACCGCGGCGCCCTCAAGAAGGCCGGCTTCCTCAAGCGCGACGACCGTGCGGTCGAGCGCAAGAAGGCCGGTCTCAAGAAGGCCCGTAAGGCCCCGCAGTACAGCAAGCGTTAATCTTCGCCGCTTGTTTCTGCGCGTAGTACGCGTAGCTCCGAACGCCCCGGCTGCACGCCACAGTGCCGCCGGGGCGTTCGTTTATCACAGTGGTTGGGCGTATAACGGCACAAGGTGCTCAAAGGCTCATGTGATCGGATGACCTCCGTATCCTCGGGGGACTTCCGTACTCTGCAGCTTTCTCAGGAGGACAAGTGGGACGACTCTTCGGCACGGACGGCGTGCGCGGTGTCGCCAACGCGGATCTGACGGCCGAGCTCGCGCTCGGGCTTTCCGTGGCAGCGGCGCACGTACTCGCCGAGGCGGGCACGTTCGCAGGCCACCGGCCCGTGGCCGTGGTCGGGCGGGATCCGCGCGCGTCCGGGGAGTTCCTGGAGGCCGCCGTGGTCGCCGGCCTCGCCAGCGCGGGCGTGGACGTCCTGCGCGTCGGCGTGCTGCCCACCCCGGCGGTGGCCTATCTCACCGGGGCGCTCGGCGCCGACCTCGGTGTGATGCTCTCCGCCAGCCACAACGCCATGCCCGACAACGGCATCAAGTTCTTCGCCCGTGGCGGGCACAAGCTCGCCGACGAGCTGGAGGACCGGATCGAGGGCGTCTACGAGGAGCACCGCACCGGCGCTCCCTGGGACCGCCCGACCGGCTCCGGGGTCGGCCGGGTGAACTCGTACGACCAGGGCTTCGACCAGTACGTCGCCCACCTCATGGGCGTCCTCCCGAACCGCCTCGACGGTCTGAAGGTCGTCCTCGACGAGGCGCACGGCGCGGCCGCCCGGGTCTCGCCCGAGGCCTTCGCGCTGGCCGGTGCCGAGATCATCACGATCGGCGCGGAGCCCGACGGGCTCAACATCAACGACGGTTGCGGCTCCACCCACCTGGAGCTTCTCAAGGCCGCCGTCGTCGAGCACGGTGCCGACCTCGGCATCGCGCACGACGGCGACGCCGACCGCTGCCTCGCCGTGGACCACACGGGCGACGAGATCGACGGCGACCAGATTTTGGCCGTTCTCGCGCTGGCGATGCGGGAGCGTTCCGCACTGCGCTCCGACACCGTTGTCGCGACGGTCATGTCCAACCTGGGGTTCAAGCTCGCCATGGAGCGCGAGGGCCTCGCCTTCGTCCAGACGGGGGTCGGCGACCGCTACGTCCTTGAGGAGATGAAGCGGCACGGCTACGCCCTCGGCGGCGAGCAGTCCGGGCACGTCATCATCCTCGACCACGCCACCACCGGCGACGGCACGCTGACCGGCCTGCTGCTCGCCGCCCGGGTCGCGCAGACCGGCCGTACGCTCCGGGACCTCGCCTCGGTCATGGAGCGGCTGCCGCAGGTCCTCATCAACGTGCCCGACGTCGACCGCTCGCGGGTGAACACCTCCCCCGAGCTGGCCACCGCGGTGGCCGACGCCGAGCACGAACTCGGCACCACCGGACGGGTGCTGCTGCGCCCCTCCGGCACCGAGCCGCTCGTCCGCGTCATGGTCGAGGCCGCCGACATCGAGCACGCCCGTTCGGTGGCCGCCCGTCTCGCCGACGCGGTGAAGTCGGCGCTCGGCTAGTTCTGCGCCTGAACGCGTGAGGCCCGGCACCCCAGGGGTGCCGGGCCTCACGGCTGTGCGCGGCGCCGCCGCCAGGGCGGCCTTTTACCGGGCGGGGTCCGGCCGGGCGACCTGCCGCTTGCGCTGCATCGCCCAGAACCACTTCTGGGTGAGCAGTGTGAGCGTGCCGGCCACCACGATGCCGAGCAGGTTGAACAGCAGCTGCTTGGTGGATCCCCAGGTCTGGGCGTAGTCCGTGTAGCTGAGGGCCACGGCGGCGTTCGCGGCGGCCGGGACCGTGGTCACCGAGATGGCGACGCCGATCAGGGCGCCCGACTTGGCGGACGTGAGGGACAGCGTCCCGGCGATTCCGGCGAGGAACGCCACCACGAACGACATCCAGTCCGGCTTCCAGATGAACGCCGTGTTCGGCCGGGCCGCCTCCACCATGGACTTGTCGAACAGCCCGAAGACGTCCATCAGCCAGCTGAAGCCCGCGGTCATGACCATCGCCGCCGCGAAACCGGCGAGCAGCGCCCACAGCGACCGCCACACCAGCTGCGGGGCCCGCTGCACCAGCGCCGTGCAGATGCCGGCCAGCGGCCCGAACTCCGGGCCCACGGCCATCGCGCCGACGATCAGGATCGCGTTGTCCAGCATCACGCCGCAGGCCGCCAGCATCGTGGCCACGGTGAGGAACGCGAGATAGGTGACGTTGAGCGTCGACTCCTCGTGCGTCGCGTCCCGCAGCTGCTCCCACAGCACCGCGTCCGCGCCCTCGCCCGGGGCCTCCTCCTCCGCCTCGTCGGCCCGCGTCGACAGCGACAGCTCGATGGTCTCGACGGCGATCGACCCGGTCCGGTCGAGCCCCGACTCCCGCAACGCGCCGATGAGTTCGTCGCCCGCCTCGCGCGCGACGTCGCACATCACGACATCGCCCGCCGGATTGCGGGCGACACCCGGGAGCACGACGAGGTGCGTGGTACCGACCGTCTTCTCGATCAGGCGTACTACGTCGTCGGTCCGGTCGGCGGGAGTGATCAGGCGCAGGTGCAGCATGGCCGCAGACTAGTCGTCCGTCTGGGACTGCCGTAGGGGCGGTTGTACGAGGCCGCCGGGCAGGGCGGTCGCGCCGGACGCCCGTCCGGGACTACAGCTTGCGCAGGCTGAGACGCTGGACCTTGTGGTCCGGGCCCTTGCGCACGACGAGGGTCGCCCGGCCGCGGGTCGGGGCCACGTTCTCCAGCAGGTTCGGCTTGTTGATGGTGCGCCAGGTCGTACGGGCGTAGTCGAGGGCCTCCTCCTCCGAGACCTGGGTGTACCTGCGGAAGTACGAGTCGGACTTCTGGAAGGCCGTCGCGCGCAGCTTGCTGAAGCGGTTCAGGTACCAGCGCTCGATGTCCTCGGGGCGGGCGTCGACGTACACACTGAAGTCGAAGTAGTCCGCGAGGCCGACGCGGGTGCGGCCGTCCTTGCCGGGCAGCGCCGGCTGCAGCACGTTCAGGCCCTCGACGATGAGGATGTCGGGGCGGCGGACCGTGAGCCGCTCGCCGGGCACGATGTCGTAGATCAGGTGCGAGTAGACGGGTGCCGTCACCTCGTCCTTGCCCGCCTTGATGTCGGCGACGAACCGGGTCAGGGCCCGGCGGTCGTACGACTCGGGGAAGCCCTTGCGGGACATCAGGCCGCGCGCTTCGAGCGCCTTGGTCGGGAGCAGGAAGCCGTCCGTGGTGACCAGTTCGACGCGGGGGTGCTCGGGCCAGCGGGAGAGGAGGGCCTGGAGCAGCCGCGCGACGGTGGACTTGCCGACGGCCACGGAACCGGCGACGCCTATGACGAACGGGGTCCCGGACTGCGAGCCCTTCTCGCCGAGGAAGGTGTTCAGCGCGCCTCTGAGCCCGTCAGTGGCGCCGATGTACAGATTCAGCAGTCTGGACAGCGGCAGATAGATGTCCCGTACCTCGTCGAGGTCGATGACATCGCCCAGGCCGCGCAGCTTCTCGACCTCCTCGGCGTTCAGCGGGAGCGGCGTCTTTTCACGCAGCGCGCTCCACTCGGCACGAGTGAGGTCGACGTAGGGAGTCGCCTCCGGCTTTGACCGGTGGGCGCTCCGCGGCAACGAGGAGACCGGAGAGATCACAGTCCATTGTTACGGGAGTATGGCCGGGATGGAGGGTGGGGTCCGTCACGCCGGGTGACGCGGGAGGGGTCCGGGGAGCCCGGCGGCCGCCGCCAAGGGCGCCAGAATTTCCGATATCGGGCACGGTGAGCCTGATTCGGACGGGCGGCGAACCGTACGCTGCCGCCATGTGCGGAATCGTGGGTTATGTGGGGTCGCAGTCGGCGCTCGACGTGGTGATGGCCGGACTGAAGAGGCTCGAGTACCGGGGTTACGACTCGGCGGGTGTCGCCGTCCTGGCGGACGGGGGGCTCGCCGTCGCGAAGAGGGCCGGGAAACTGGTCAACCTGGAGAAGGAACTGGGCAGTCGGCCGCTGCCGGCCGGAACGACAGGGATCGGGCACACCCGCTGGGCCACCCACGGGGGACCCACGGACACCAATGCCCATCCGCACCTCGACAACGCGGGCCGGGTCGCCGTCGTCCACAACGGCATCATCGAGAACTTCGCCCTGCTCCGCGCCGAACTGGCCGAACGGGGCCACGACCTGGCCTCCGAGACGGACACCGAGGTGGTCGCCCATCTGCTCGCCGAGGAGTTCTCCTCGTGCGCGGACCTGGCGGAGGCGATGCGGCTGGTGTGCCGACGCCTGGAGGGGGCGTTCACGCTGGTCGCGGTGGACGCCGACGATCCGGACGTGGTCGTGGGGGCGCGCCGGAACTCGCCGCTGGTGGTCGGCATCGGCGAGGGGGAGGCCTTTCTCGCCTCGGACGTCGCCGCGTTCATCGCCCACACCCGGTCGGCGATCGAACTGGGGCAGGACCAGGTGGTCGAGCTGCGCCGCGACGGTGTGACCGTCACCGGGTTCGACGGCAGCCCCGCCGAGGTCCGCTCTTACCACGTCGACTGGGACGCGTCGGCGGCGGAGAAGGGCGGCTACGACTACTTCATGCTCAAGGAGATCGCCGAGCAGCCCAAGGCGGTCGCCGACACCCTGCTGGGGCGGATCGACGCGGCCGGCTCGCTGACGCTCGACGAGGTGCGCATCCCGGTCCAGGTGCTGCGCGAGGCCGACAAGGTCGTCATCGTCGCCTGCGGGACCGCCTTCCACGCCGGGCTGATCGCCAAGTACGCCATCGAGCACTGGACGCGCATCCCGTGCGAGGTGGAGCTGGCCAGCGAGTTCCGCTACCGGGACCCGATCCTGGACCGCCGTACGCTCGTCATCGCGATCTCGCAGTCCGGCGAGACCATGGACACGCTGATGGCGCTGCGGCACGCCCGCGAGCAGGGCGCGAGGGTGCTGGCGATCTGCAACACCAACGGCTCGACGATCCCGCGCGAGTCCGACGCGGTGCTCTACACGCACGCCGGCCCCGAGGTCGCCGTCGCCTCCACCAAGGCGTTCCTGACCCAGCTCGTGGCCTGCTACCTGGTGGCGCTGTACCTGGGCCAGGTGCGCGGCACCAAGTGGGGCGACGAGATCCAGGCCGTGATCCGGGAGCTGTCCCGCATCTCCCGCGAGGTCGAGCGGGTCCTGGAGACCATGGAGCCGGTACGGGAGCTCGCGCGCTCCCTCGCCCACAAGGACACGGTGCTGTTCCTCGGGCGGCACGTGGGCTATCCGGTCGCGCTCGAAGGCGCCCTGAAACTCAAGGAGTTGGCGTACATGCACGCCGAGGGCTTCGCGGCGGGGGAGCTGAAGCACGGTCCGATCGCGCTGATCGAGGAGGACATGCCGGTCGTCGTCGTGGCCCCCTCGCCACGCGGGCGCTCGGTCCTGCACGACAAGATCGTCTCCAACATCCAGGAGATCCGGGCCCGGGGCGCCCGCACGATCGTCATCGCGGAGGAGGGCGACGAGGCGGTCGTCCCGTACGCCGACCACCTCATCCGTATCCCGGCCACACCCACCCTCCTCCAGCCGCTGGTGTCCACGGTCCCCCTCCAGGTGTTCGCCTGCGAACTGGCCACGGCCCGCGGCAACGAGGTGGACCAGCCGCGCAACCTGGCGAAGTCGGTGACGGTGGAGTGAGCGGCGCCGCAGCGTGAGGCCGTGCCGCGGCCCCGCCCTCTAGGGTGCGGACATGAGCATCATCGGGGTCGGTATCGACGTGGCCGAGATCGATCGGTTCCGGGTGTCGCTGGAGCGGACGCCCGGGCTGGCCGAACGTCTTTTCGTGGAGCGTGAGTTGCTGCTTCCCAGCGGTGACCGGCGGGGCATGGCCTCGCTCGCGGCCCGCTTCGCGGCGAAGGAGGCGCTCGCCAAGGCGCTGGGCGCCCCGGCGGGACTGCACTGGACGGACGCCGAGGTCTATGTGGAGGACAGCGGCCAGCCGCGGCTGCGCGTGAAGGGCACGGTGGCGGCCCGAGCGGCCGAACTGGGCGTTCGTTCCTGGCATGTGTCGCTCAGTCACGACGCGGGGGTGGCCTCGGCGGTGGTGGTGGCGGAGGGGTAGCCGGGCGGCGGCGCGGGGCCGGGCGGTCCTGCCCGGCCCGGCTCCGCGCCGCGTCCTGCCCGGCTCCGCGCCGCGTCCTGCCCGGCTCCGCGCCGCGTCCTGCCCGGCCCGGCTCCGCGCCGCGTCCTGCCCGGCCCGGCCCTGTGCCGTGTCCCGCCCGGCTCCGCGACACCTTCTGCCCGGCTCCGCCCCGTGCGGTGTCCCGCCCGGCTAGCGGTCTGGACGTCGCCCTTGCCGATGAAGCCGGTGCCCGTGGCGGGGTCGTAGCCGGTCGCCGCCGCTGTTCCGCGCCGCGTCCTGCTCGGCTCTGTTCCGCGCCGCGTCCTGCCAATCCCGCCGCGCTGCGCTCCGCTGTGCTCTGCCGCGCCGCTCCGCCGCGCCGCGCTCCGCTCCGGCCAAAGGCGGCGCCGCACCGGGAGGTGTCCTGGATGGGGCGCACGGTGGGGGGCGGTGCGGGAGACTCGGCAGCATGCGTACTGCGTACAGCGTGGAGACAGTGAGGGCCGCCGAGCGGGAGTTGATGGCACGGCTCCCCGAGGGGGCGTTGATGCAGCGGGCGGCCGCCGGGCTCGCCGCCGCCTGCGCGGATCTGCTGGGCCGGGTGTACGGCCGCCGGGTGGTGCTTCTGGTGGGCAGCGGGGACAACGGCGGCGACGCCCTGTACGCGGGGGCGCGCCTCGCCCGGCGCGGCGCCGGCGTCACCGCGGTGCTGCTCGCCCCCGAACGGACCCATCCGGGGGGACTGGCGGCGCTGTTGCGCGCCGGCGGCACCTCGGCCGCGCCCGGCGCCGCCGAACCGCTCCTGCGGCGGGCCGATCTCGTCGTGGACGGCATCGTCGGGATCGGCGGCAAGGGCGGCCTGCGGCCGGATGCCGCACGGCTCGCCGAACTCGCGCACGCGTCCCGTGCCGCCGTCGTCGCCGTCGACCTCCCGAGCGGGGTCGAGGCGGACACCGGAGAGGTGCTCGGCGCGGCCGTCCGCGCCGACCTCACCGTCACCTTCGGCACCCACAAGCCGGGGCTGCTCGTCGACCCGGCGCGCGGGTACGCCGGTTCCGTACGCCTCGTCGACATCGGGCTCGACCTGCCGGACCCGGCGGATCTGGAGGCTCTCCAGCACGCCGACGTCGCGGCCCGGCTGCCCCTGCCGGGCGCGGAGAGCGACAAGTACCGGCGCGGGGTCGTCGGGATCGCCGCGGGGTCCGCCCGCTACCCCGGAGCCGCGGTGCTCGCCGTGTCCGGGGCGCTGCGGGGCGGCGCCGGGGCGGTGCGGTACGTCGGGCCCGCCGCGGACGCCGTCATCGCGCGCTTTCCCGAGACGCTGGTGTCCGACAAGGGGCCGTCGAAGGCGGGCCGGGTCCAGGCCTGGGTGGTGGGACCCGGGGCCGGGGACGACGCCTCGGCGGTCGGGGAGGTGCTGGACGCGGACGTGCCGGTGCTGGTGGACGCGGACGGGCTGCGGCTCGCCGAGCGGGGGGTCGTGCGGGCCCGCAGCGCGCCGACGCTGATGACCCCGCACGCCGGGGAGGCCGCCGCGCTGCTCGGGGTCGCCCGGGAGGCGGTGGAGGAGGCCCGGCTCGCTTCCGTACGGGAGCTCGCGGGGCTGTACGGGGCGACCGTGCTGCTCAAGGGGGCGACGACACTCGTCGCCGATCCCGTGGGCGGGGCGGTGCGTGTCAACGCCACGGGGACGGCGTGGCTGGCCACCGCCGGGAGCGGGGACGTGCTGTCGGGGCTGGCGGGGTCGCTGCTGGCGGCGGGGCTCTCCGCGCTCGACGCGGGAAGTGTCGCCGCGTATCTGCACGGACTCGCCGGGCGCTTCGCGGCGGACGGCGCGCCCGCCGGCGCGCACGACGTGGCCGCCGCCATCCCGGAAGCCTGGCGCGACACCCTCGACTGACCACCGCCCCACGAGGCTCGGCCCTCGCGGTCCGTCGGCCACGAGGTTCACCCCCTCGGCGTCCGCGGTCCCGCACAGGGCTCGTCCGCGGGTGTGGTGCGGGCCGGGGACCGGGCGGCGGACGCGTTGCCCGGATCGGGGGACCCTTTCCGCGCGGCTCACCCGGGGGCGGCGCGTCGTTGCGTATGGCTGTTCGCATGATGAGCAGACGAAAGGTGTGCCGGGGGTTCGCGGTGCTGCTGGCGGTGGTGGTGGCCGTGCCCGCGGGGACGGCGGCGGCCGCGTCCGCGCCGCCGCTGCCCGCCGTCGGCCCCGTCGGCCCCGTCGGCCAGTCGCTGCCCGGTGCGGCGAGAGGACCGCATCCGTCCTGGCAGGGCGAGACCTTGGGCCGCCCGGTGCCGCCACCGGCCGTGGACACGTCCACCGCCCGGGAGGACGAGCGGGAGGCGCGGGACGCGCCCGAGGACACCGGTGCACCGATCACGTACGCGCCGTTCGGGGAGGCCGTCGCCCGTCCGGCGGCGTGCGGCGGGCGCAGGGGCCCGTACCAGCGGCAGGCCGAGCGGTGGCTGAAGCTGAGGGTGGACGGGAAGCAGTCGGCGGCCGACTGCCGGGCCATCCGTGCCTTCCAGAAGAAGCACGGCATCGAGCCGGTCACCGGAATCGCCGGACCGTTGACCTGGGCCCGCATGCGGATGCTGTCCGCCCGGAGCGCCCCGCACGTCACCCGCGGCTGCCCGGCCCGTTCCTACCGGGTCGCCTGTGTCGACCTCACCCACAAGATCACCTGGGTGCAGCAACGCGGCAGGACCCTGTACGGGCCGGTGCCGATGCGCAGCGGCGGGGCGGGACACCGCACCAGGACCGGCTGGTTCAGGATCTTCTGGAAGCACCGGTACCACTGGTCGACCCTGTACAACACCCCCATGCCGTACGCCCAGTTCTTCAGCGGCGGGCAGGCCTTCCACGCCGTCTACGGAAGCATCCGCACGGTCGGCGGTTCGATGGGCTGCGTGAATCTGCGGCTCGCCGACGCCCGCGCGCTCTGGAAGGTGCTCAGGACGCGCGACCGCGTGTACGTGTGGGGCCGGAGGCCCGGCAGCTAGGGCGGATCGAGCGGACGGGTCCCGTTGCCGTCGCAGCGCCCGGAGCGGCCCCCGGGCCCGTCCCGGGGGCCGGTGCCGGAAGGCTGTCGTTCGCCTCTGAGAGACTGGGGCGCGATGACAGAGACAGCACACCCGCGGACGGCACCCCTGCGCGCCCGCGCCGAGATCGATCTGGCCGCCCTGCGAGCCAACGTGCGGACCCTGCGTGCCCACGCGCCGACCGCGGCCGTGATGGCCGTGGTCAAGTCCGACGCGTACGGCCACGGCGCGGTCCCGTGTGCCCGCGCGGCGCGCGAGGCGGGCGCCACCTGGCTCGGCACGGCCACCCCGGAGGAGGCGCTCGCACTGCGGGCGGCCGGCCTGCCGGGGCGCATCATGTGCTGGCTCTGGACCCCCGGCGGCCCCTGGGCCGAGGCCATCGAGGCCGACGTCGACGTGTCGGTCAGCGGGATGTGGGCGCTGCGGGAGGCCGTGGCGGCCGCCGAGGCCGTCGGCTCGCCCGCCCGGGTGCAGCTCAAGGCCGACACCGGCCTCGGACGCGGCGGCTGCCAGCCCGCCGACTGGCCGGAGCTCGTCGCCGAGGCCCTGGGCGCCGAGGCCCGCGGGCTGATCACCGTCACCGGGCTCTGGTCGCACTTCGCCTGCGCCGACGAGCCGGGGCACCCCTCGATCCAGGCCCAGCTCGCGCTCTTCCGCGAGATGGTGGCGTACGCCGAGGAGCAGGGGCTGCGCCCCGAGGTGCGGCACATCGCCAACTCGCCCGCGACGCTGACCCTCCCCGAGAGCCACTTCGACCTCGTACGGACCGGGATCGCGGTCTACGGGATCTCGCCGAGCCCGGAGCTCGGCACCCCGGCCGACTTCGGACTGCGTCCGGTCATGACGCTGAGCGCGTCGCTCTCGCTGGTGAAGCACGCTCCGGCGGGCCACGGCGTGAGCTACGGCCATCACTACGTCACCCCCGGCGAGACCACCCTCGGCCTCGTCCCCGTCGGCTACGCGGACGGCATCCCGCGGCACGCCTCCGGCACCGGCCCTGTCCTGATCGGCGGCAAGTGGCGTACGGTCGCGGGCCGGGTCGCGATGGACCAGTTCGTCGTCGACCTCGGCGGTGACCAGCCGGAGCCCGGCGCCCGGGCGGTCCTGTTCGGGCCCGGCGACGGCGGCGAGCCCACCGCCGAGGACTGGGCGCGCGCGGCGGGCACGATCGCGTACGAAATCGTCACGCGCATCGGAACCCGCGTTCCGCGCGTCTACGTGAATGTGAAAGAGGAACAAGGCGGGTAACACCCCTTAGCCGAACAGGCGCGCGGGCCCGGCGAGCGGCGGGCCGCACACGGTGGACGAGAGCCGCACCGACGCGCGCACAGACACAGCCACAGCCACAGACAAAGCCAACAGCCGACAGCCGGAGCGAAGAGGAGCGGGACGTGAGCGAGAGCAGTGCGGAGGTCGTCGTGAGCGCGGCCTCGGCGGCCGCCGCCTCCGCCGGGAACTGGCGCAAGGCCGGAGTCGCCGGCGCCGCGATAGGCGTGGTCGCGGCGGGCGCCGCGGCCGGAGTCGCGATCGAGCGGCTCACCGTCGGCCGCGGCATGCGCAAGAAGGCGCGCCTCGCCCTCGACTCGACCGGCCCGTACGGCTCGCTGCGCGGCACGCCCGGCAAGGCCTACGCCGACGACGGCACCGAGCTGTACTACGAGGTCGACGAGGCCGAGCCGGAGGCCTCGCTCGCCCCGCGCCGGCGCAGGCTCTTCGGCCGCAAGGCCCCCGCCCCCGTCACCGTCGTCTTCAGCCACGGCTACTGCCTCAACCAGGACTCCTGGCACTTCCAGCGCGCCGCGCTGCGCGGTGTCGTGCGCACGGTGCACTGGGACCAGCGCAGTCACGGGCGGTCCGGGCGGGGTGTCGCCCAGCTGGAGGACCGGAAGCCGGTCACCATCGACCAGCTCGGCCGCGACCTGCTGGCCGTCATCGAGGCGGCGGTGCCCGAGGGCCCGATCGTGCTCGTCGGGCACTCCATGGGCGGTATGACCGTGATGGCGTTCGCCGATCACTTCCCCGAGCTGATCCGCGACCGGGTCGTGGCCGTCGCCCTGGTCGGTACGTCGTCGGGGCGGCTCGGCGAGGTCAACTTCGGGCTGCCCGTCGCGGGCGTCAACGCCGTGCGGCGCGTGCTGCCGGGCGTACTGAAGGCGCTCGGGCAGCAGGCCGCCCTGGTGGAGCGGGGACGGCGGGCCACGGCCGACCTGTTCGCCGGGGTCATCAAGCGGTACTCGTTCGCGAGCCGGGACGTCGATCCGGCCATCGAGCGGTTCGCCGAGCGGATGATCGAGGGCACACCGATCGACGTGGTCGCCGAGTTCTACCCGGCGTTCACCGAGCACGACAAGACCGCCGCGCTCGCCCGTTTCACCGAGATGCCCGTCCTCGTCCTCGCCGGGGTCAAGGACCTGGTGACGCCGAGCGAGCACAGCGAGGCCATCGCCGACCTGCTGCCGGACGCGGAGCTGGTGCTCGTCCCCGACGCGGGACACCTGGTCATGCTGGAGCATCCCGAGGTCGTCATAGACCGCCTCGCCGACCTCCTCATGCGCGCGGGAGCCGTGCCGGCAGGCGCTACCGTTGGCGGCTATGGAAGCACCAGCAGCAGCGCACAACCCGGCTGAGCCCGCCCAGGACGGCGTCGGCGTGCAGATCACCGTCAACTCTCCCGAACAGATGCAGGAGTTGGGCCGCAGACTGGCCAAGCTGCTGCGCGCGGGCGACCTCGTGATGCTGAACGGCGAGCTGGGCGCGGGCAAGACCACGCTGAGCCGCGGACTCGGTGAGGGGCTCGGTGTCCGCGGCGCGGTCACCTCGCCGACCTTCGTCATCGCCCGCGTGCACCCCTCCCTCGGCGACGGACCGCCGCTCGTGCACGTGGACGCGTACCGCCTCGGCGGCGGGCTCGACGAGATGGAGGACCTCGACCTCGACGTCTCGCTCCCCGACTCCGTGATCGTCGTGGAGTGGGGCGAGGGCAAGGTCGAGGAGCTGACCGACGACCGTCTGCACGTCGTCATCCACCGGGCCGTCGGGGACACCACCGACGAGGTGCGCCACGTGACCGTCACGGGACTCGGGCAGCGCTGGGCCGCCACCGACCTGACCGTGCTCGCGGCCTGACGACGACAAGATCGCTGCCTGACGTCCAGACGTTCGCGGCCCGACCGCGCCGACGTTCCCGGCGTCCCCGCGGCGAGCATGCGGCCTGTCCGTGCCGAGCCTGCGGCCCGACCGCGCCGAGCATGCCGCCCGACCGTGCCGAGCTCTCGGCGTCCCCGCGGCGAGCATGCGGCCTGTCCGCGCCGAGCATGCCGCCCGACCGTGCCGAGCTCTCGACGTCCCCGCGGCGAGCATGCGGCCTGTCCGCGCCGAGCATGCCGTCCGACCGTGCCGAGCTCTCGGCGTCTCCGTGCCGAGCTTGCGGCCTGTGCGCGCCGAGCCCGCAGCCTGTCCGCGCCGAGCTCCCGGCCTCTCCGCGGCGAGCGTGTGGCCTGGCCGCGACGAGCTCGCGGCGTCTCCGTGCCGAGCTCGTGGGCTCACCGGGGTCTTCGCGGCGTGGGCGTCTTTCGCTCGTACATTCGGCCAACGTTTCCGACAGGACGTCGGCAAAATATTGCGTTCGGCGTCCCGGCCGTGGTCACATGGACATCAGTACGTAGTTAGGTCTACCTAACCGAGCTTGCCCCCGAAGCCCGAGGAGGCGTCCATGTCGGCATCAGAGTCGGCTGCAGTGCCGGCTTCAGAACGTGACGTGCCGGCCGCGCCGCGCGCGATGGCCGGGGTGTCGATGCGGGATCTGCTGGCGGCGTGCGCCGCGGCGGAGGCGGTGTCCAGGCCGCCCCGCGCGCCCCTGAGTGAACCGAGCGCTTCCGAGCGACCCCGCAAGGCCGCCTGACGCCGACGCGGCAGGGTGCCGCTAACCGACGACGACGACCTTCGCGCCCACCATCGCGAACGCCCACATCGCGTCGCCGTCGGCACGCGAGGCACGGATGCCGCCGAGCTTCTTCTCGGGGTCCGGGGCGTCCGTGGAGCCGTCCACCGCGGCGCTGAAGCCGATCGCGACGCCGTTGACCAGCGTGAACCGTACGACGTGCTCGATATGCGTGCCGTCGGACCCGGTGACCGCGCCGGCCCGCGTCGTGACGGCGTAGGTGCCGGCGGCCGGGTCGACGGTGCCCGGGGTGACCTTGAAGGTGCGCCGCACCTTGTTGCCCGCGCCGACCAGCCAGACGCGGTCGCCGCCGGTGGAGTACACGACCCGCACGCCGGTGCCGGAGGGGGTCGGCAGCGCGGCCGGGTCCTTCTTCTTCTGGGGTGCCTTGTGGGCGGAGGCCTTGGCCGAGACGCTCGCACTGGGTTCACCCAGGGTGTCCGGAACGTTCGCGGATGCCTGGAAGGCGAGGAAGCCGACTGCCGCGATCGCCGCCACGGTGAGCCCGGCCACGATTCCCGAGCTGCTCCTAGCCACCTTGTGTGCCCACCTCTCGACCTTCGTACGTACTTGCTGTGACGGTAGCAGCCGAGGGACGGGAGTCCCGGGCGGCCTTGCGTCAGGCTCCGGCGCCGTACGCTGTTTGCGTGCTCTTGCTCGCTCTGGATACCGCCACCCCCGCCGTGACCGTCGCCCTGCACGACGGCACGTCCGTCATCGCCTCGTCGAGCCAGGTGGACGCGCGCCGGCACGGAGAGCTGCTGCTGCCGGCCGTCGACCGGGTGCTCACCGAGGCAGGCCTCAAGCTGGACGCCGTCACCGGCATCGTCGTGGGCGTCGGCCCCGGCCCGTACACGGGGCTGCGCGTCGGCCTCATGACCGCCGACACCTTCGGACTCGCGCTCGGCGTGCCCGTGCACGGTGTGTGCACCCTCGACGGGCTCGCGTACGCGGCCGACGTGGAGGGTCCGTTCGTCGTCGCCACGGACGCCCGCCGCAAGGAGGTCTACTGGGCGCGCTACGCCGACCGCCGTACCCGGCTGTCGGAGCCCGCCGTGGACCGCCCCGCCGAGATCGACGGGACGGTCGCCGCGCTGCCCGCCGTCGGCGCGGGCGCCCTCCTGTACCCCGACACCTTCAAGGACGCCCGCGCGCCCGAGTACGTCTCGGCCGCCGCGCTCGCCGCCCTGGCCGCGGAACGGCTCGCCGCCGGCGAGGAACCGGAGCCGCCCCGGCCGCTGTATCTGCGCCGCCCGGACGCCCAGGTGCCCAAGAACTACAAGGTGGTCACCCCCAAGTGACCGTCGTGCTGCGCGAGATGCGCTGGTGGGACATCGATCCCGTACTGGAGCTGGAGAAGGAACTCTTCCCTGTGGACGCCTGGTCCCGGGGCATGTTCTGGTCCGAGCTCGCCCACTCCCGCGGGCCCCAGGCGACCCGGCGCTATCTGGTCGCCTGCGACGGCGACCGGCTCGTCGGATACGCCGGGCTCGCCGCCTCGGGAGACCTGGGCGACGTGCAGACCATCGCGGTGCGGCAGGACCAGTGGGGCACCGGCCTCGGTGGCCGGCTGCTCACCGAACTGCTGCGGGCCGCGAGCGACTTCGACTGCGCCGAGGTGATGCTCGAATGCCGCGTGGACAACGTCCGCGCGCAGAAGCTGTACGAGCGCTTCGGCTTCGAGGCCATCGGCTTCCGGCGCGGCTACTACCAGCCGGGGAACGTGGACGCCCTGGTGATGCGCCTGCACGACCCATCGACCTCCGTACAAGGAACAGAGACCCATGGCTGACGAACCTCTCGTCCTCGGCATCGAGACCTCCTGCGACGAGACCGGTGTCGGCATCGTCCGCGGTACCACCCTGCTCGCGGACGCGATCGCGTCGAGCGTCGACGAGCACGCGCGTTTCGGCGGGGTCGTGCCGGAGGTCGCGTCCAGGGCGCACCTGGAGGCGATGGTGCCGACCATCCAGCGGGCGTTGAAGGACGCCGGGGTGTCGCCCAGGGACCTGGACGGCATCGCCGTCACCGCCGGACCTGGGCTCGCCGGGGCGCTGCTCGTCGGGGTCTCGGCCGCGAAGGCGTACGCCTACGCGCTGGGCAAGCCGCTGTACGGCGTCAACCACCTCGCCTCCCACATCTGTGTGGACCAGCTGGAGCACGGCGCGCTGCCGGAGCCGACGATGGCCCTGCTGGTGTCCGGCGGCCACTCGTCGCTGCTGCTGTCCACCGACATCACCTCCGACGTACGGCCGATGGGCGCGACCATCGACGACGCGGCCGGCGAGGCCTTCGACAAGATCGCGCGTGTGCTGAACCTCGGCTTCCCGGGCGGCCCGGTCATCGACCGGTACGCGAAGGAGGGCGACCCGAAGGCGATCGCGTTCCCGCGCGGTCTGACCGGTTCGCGCGACCCGGCGTACGACTTCTCCTTCTCCGGCCTGAAGACCGCCGTGGCCCGCTGGATCGAGGCCAAGCGGGCGGCGGGAGAGGACGTGCCGGTGCGCGATGTGGCCGCGTCCTTCCAGGAGGCCGTGGTGGACGTGCTCACCCGCAAGGCCGTCCGCGCGTGCAAGGACGAGGGCGTCGACCACCTCATGATCGGCGGTGGCGTGGCCGCGAACTCGCGGCTGCGCGTGCTCGCCCAGGAGCGCTGCGAGGCGGCCGGGATCCGGCTCAGGGTGCCGCGCCCGAAGCTCTGCACGGACAACGGCGCGATGGTCGCCGCGCTGGGCGCCGAGATGGTCGCCCGGAACCGGGCCGCCTCCGACTGGGACCTGTCGGCGGACTCGTCGCTGCCGGTCACGGACCCGCATGTGCCGGGGCGCGGGCAAGCGCACACGCATGATCACGTGCACGAGGTCGCGAAGGAGAACCTCTACCCGTGACCGTCGCGCTGATGTGGGAGGCACGCGCCGTCTCCGGCCGGGGTGATGACCTGCTCGCCTGGGTGCGCGAGCAGGAGATCCCCGGGGACCCGGTGCGGCGGGAGATCCTGCGGGCACCCCAGGACCGGGTCCTCGTCATCACCTGGTGGGACGCGGCATACGACGCGGACCTGCCCGAACTGCCCGAGCCGGACGGTGAGTTGGTGACCCGGGCGGTGCACAGATGGCGCTTCGAGTCGGTCCACGCACACTGACCGCCGTCCTTCGGCCGACGGTCACCCGTGAGTCCCGCAGCCCACGCGGCTGACCACCGGTGACTCCCGCCGTCCACGCGGCTGACCACCGGTGACTCCCGCCGTCCACGCGGCTGACCACTGGTGGGTCCCGCCGCCCGGGCGCGGGCCGGACGTACGGGCTGGATCCCCCGAGGGGCCGGTCGCCGAGTCCTCACCCGGCTGCCGGCCCCCCGGAGTGCCCTCCGTCGGATCAGGACACCTGCTCGACCTCGGTCTCGCAGCGCATGCGCCGGTCCGTGCCCAGCTTGCGCACCGGACCCGTCAGGTTCAGCCCGGCCGTGTGGCGCACGTCCGCGCTGGAGGCGGCGAGCCGCAGCTCCAGGGCGCCCGGTTCGACGATCCGGGCGCCGGTGCGGTCGGTGAACGCCGAGAGGTCCGCGTGGAAGCGGAAGGTCACCCGGCGGGCCTCACCCGGTGCCAGGTCCAGGCGCCGGTAGCCGATCAGCCGCACGTCCGGGCGGGTCACCGAGGCCACCGGGTCGTGCAGGTAGAGCTGGACGACCTCGGCGCCCGCGTGCTCACCGGTGTTGCGGACGGTCACCGACACGTCGTACGAGCCGTCGGTGCCGATCTCGGTCTCGGGAACCTCGGCCGGCTCCCAGTCGAACGACGTGTACGAGCGGCCGTGGCCGAACGGGTACAGCGGCGTCGGGTCCAGGTTGCTGACCTCGCCCTTCAGGCCCAGCGGCGGCTGGAGATAGGTCCACGGCTGACCGCCCGGGTCGCGCGGCACGCTCACCGGCAGCCTGCCCGACGGGCCGACCCGTCCGGACAGCACGCCCGCCACCGCGGGGCCGCCCTCCTCGCCGGGGAAGAACGCCTGGACGACGCCGCCGAGACGGTCCTGCCAGCGGCCCAGCGCGTAGGGGCGGCCGGTGAGCAGCACCAGGACGACCGGGACCCCCGTGGCGACCAGGGCGTCCAGCAACTCGCCCTGCACGCCCGGCAGGCCGAGGTCGGCCACGTCGCAGCCCTCGCCCGAGGTGCCCCGGCCGAACAGTCCGGCACGGTCGCCGAGCACCGCCACGCACACGTCGGCCTCGGCGGCCCGCGCCACCGCCTCTTCGAAACCGGACCGGTCCGGCTCCGAGACCTCGCAGCCCTGCGCGAACGTCACCTTGGCGTCCGGCAGTTCGGCGCGCAGCGAGTCGAGCACGGTCGGGATGTCCACGCCGATCGGCACCTCGGGGTGGTGCATGAGCACGTGCGAGGGGAACGAGTAGCAGCCGAGCATCGCCAGGGGGTCGTCCGCGCGCGGGCCGACCACCGCGATCCGGGTGTCCGGGGCCAGCGGCAGCACGCCGTCCGCGTTGTCCAGGAGGACCACCGATTCCTCGGCGAGCTTGCGGGCGAGCGCCCGGTTGCCCGCGGAGTCCAGGTCGACGGGGCGGCCGGTCTCCGGCTGCCAGTCCTCGTCCAGCAGGCCGAGCTCGCACTTCTGGAGCAGCACCCGGCGGGCCGCCCGGTCGATCAGCGTCTCGGGGACGGTGCCCGCGCGGACGGCGGCCACCAGCGGCTCGCCGTAGCACTTCAGCGTGGGCAGCTCGACATCGATGCCGGCCTCCAGCGCCTTGTGCGCCGCCTCGGCCTCGGTGCCGGCCACCCGGTGCAGCGTCTGGAGGAAGCCGACGCCGAAGTAGTCCGAGACCACCGTGCCGGTGAAGCCCCACTCGTCGCGCAGCAGCTCGGTCAGCAGCTGCGGGTCGGCCGACGCCGGGACGCCGTCCGTGTCGTTGTAGGCGGCCATCACCGAACGGGCGCCGCCCTCGCGCAGTGCCATCTCGAACGGCGGCAGCGTGATGTCGGCGAGCTCGCGTACACCCGCTCGCACCGGCCCCAGGTTCCGGGCACCCGCCGAGGCCGCGTATCCGGCGAAGTGCTTGAGCGTGGCCACGATCCCGGCCGACTCCAGGCCCCGCACATAGGCGGTGGCGACGGTGCCGACCAGGTACGGGTCCTCGCCGATCGTCTCCTCCACCCGGCCCCAGCGCAGGTCGCGGACCACGTCCAGGACCGGGGCGAGGCCCTGGTGGACGCCGACCGAGCGCAGGTCCTCGCCGATGCGCAGGCCCAGCTCCTCCACCAGCTCCGGGTCGAAGGTGGCGCCCCAGGACAGCGGGACCGGATACGCCGTCGCCTGCCATGCCGTGAAGCCCGCCAGGCACTCCTCATGGGCGACCGCGGGTATGCCGAAGCGGCTCGCTTCGGTGATCCGGCGCTGGGCGCGGGCAAGGGCCTGCGCGCCCAGCGCCGGGTCCACGGGGGCGGTGCCGAACGAGCGGGTGAGCTGGCCGAGACCGAGGGTGATCAGCTCGTCCCAGTCGTAGTCGGAGGACATCTCGCTCTGGAGCGGGGCGACTCCGCCACCGTCCGTGGCGGCACCGACCCACACGCCGTAGAGCTGGGCGGTCTTCTCCTCCAGGGTCATCCGGGAGAGCAGGTCGTCGACGCGGGTCGCGGCGGGCAGGGCGGGGTCGCGCCAGGGAGCGGTGGTCATGGAACTCCTGTCGGGGAAAGGGGGGTTCGAGCGCCCCTGGTCGTACACGTTCACTTGCCGCCCACACCCATGAGGCCGCCGACCAGCGCGCGGCGGGCCACCAGGTACACGATGAAGATCGGGACACCGGAGAGGACGACCGAGGCGAGGATCGCGGGAATGTTCACGCCGAACTCGCTCACGTAGTCGAACAGGCCGAGGGTCAGCACCCGTGGCCCTTCGGACTGGGTGAAGATCAGCGGGAAGAGGAAGCCGTTCCAGGCCTGGAGCGCCGCGTAGATGACGACGGTGCTGATGCCGCCCTTGGACATCGGGATGACGAGCTGGAACAGCATCCGGGTGGTGGAGGCGCCGTCCAGCGCCATCGCCTCGTACATCTCCTCCGAGATGTCCCGCAGCGTGCCGGTGAGGATCAGCACCGACACCGGCATGGCGAACGCGGCCGTCGGCAGCACGATCGCGAGCAGGCTGTCGTAGAGGTTCAGCTTGGCGATCATCAGGTAGAGGGGCACCACGACGGCCTGCGCCGGGATCGCCACGCCCAGCAGGAACAGCCGGAACGCGGCCCCCGACCACACGCTGCGGGTCCGCACGGCCACGTAGGACAGCGGGACGCACAGCACCAGGACGATCAGGACGACGCCGGCCGCCGCCAGCACCGTGTTCCACAGCAGGTGGCCGAAGCCGTTGTGCAGGACGGTGTTGTAGTTGTCCAGGGTCGGATGGGACGGCGGCTTCAGGGCGTTGTGGCCCAGCGCCTCGTCCTGGTGGGTGAGCGAGGCCGAGAACATCGCGTAGATCGGGATGATCACGACGGCCAGCCAGATCAGCGTTCCGGCGCCGGCGAGCGGGTTGGCGCGCCTGGCCCAGTGCCTGCGGCGGCGCGCGGGCCGCTCGGCGGCCGGGGTGGAGTCCGTCTTCACGGGACGGGACAATGTGTCGTGTGACATGCCGTCACATTCCTTCCCGGGTACTGCGCATCGCGCCGAAGCCGGACAGCTTCACCATCAGCAGGGACAGCGCGGTCGCCGCGAGCACCAGGAACGAGGCGACGGCGCTCGCGTAGCCGAAGTCGTAGCTCTTGAAGCCCGCCTCGTACATCAGGTACGGCAGGATCGCCGTGTCGGTGCCCGGACCGCCCTGGGTGAGGATCAGGACCGTCTCGAAGTACGTCAGCGAACCGACGACCATCAGCACACCGGACGTCGTCGCCGTGTTGCGGAGCTGCGGCAGCGTGATCGAGAAGAACTGCCGCAGACGTCCGGCCCCGTCGATCGCCGCCGCCTGGTAGAGCACCTCGGGGATCTGCCGTGCTCCGCCCTGGTAGATCAGGGTGTGGAAGGGGATGAACTGCCAGCCGCCGACGAACACGATCGCGAGGAACGCGCCGCTGGTCGTCCCCAGGGTGTCCTTGTGGATGATGCCGAAGTTCGGGTCCAGCAGTGCGTAGAACAGCAGGGAGATCGCCGTCGACGACAGCAGGAACGGCACGAAGAAGATTGCCGAGAGAACAGCGCGATTGCGCTGCCTGCCCGCCGCCCAGACGCCCAGCAGCAGGGAGATCACCGTCTGGAACGCCCAGCTCACCACGGTCAGCGCGACGGTGACCGTCAGCGACTGGGTCAGCCGGTCGTCGCTCAGCAGCTTGCGCCAGTTGGCCAGACCGGCCGGCTGCGGGTCGCCCAGGCCGTTCCACTTGGTGAACGACAGGTAGAAGGCCAGGACCATCGGGGCGAGGGCGAAGAACGCGAAGAACAGGACGCCGGGAAGGGCCAGCGCCGCGCTCGGGCGTCCGGCCCTGTTGCGTCGGTTGGAGCGGGGGCGGCCCGCGTCGTTCCGCGGGCCGCCCTTGACCTGCGTCACGCTCACTTCAGCTCCTTGAGCGCCGACACGAACTGCGTCGGCGAGGACTTGCCCACGAACAGCTTGTTGACCTCGGTGAGCATCGGGGTCGACACGTCCGGGTCGACCGCCTGGTCCCAGCTCAGCGTGAACGCGGGGGCCTTCTGCACCATCTGGTACTGGAACTTGGCGAACTCCGGGTTCGGCGAGGCGTCCAGGAGGGTCGCCGCGTTCGAGGTGGCCGGGACGTCACCGTTGGCTATGAGTTCCTTCGTGTACGCGAGGGAGGCGGAGTCCCGCAGGAAGGCGATCGCCGCGTCCTTGTTGGAGGTACGGGCATTCACCGACCAGTAGTTGGTCGGGTTGCCGACCACGTTACGGATGTCGCCGGCGCCGCCCTCGATCTGCGGGAAGGCGCACCAGCCCAGGTTCTTCTTGGCGAAGTCGGGGAACTTGCCGAGCTGCGTGGAGTACTCCCACGAACCCATCAGATGCATCGCGGCCTTGCCCTTGGCGAAGACCGCGGGAGCGCCGCCGTTGCCGTAACCCACCGAGCTGTAGCCCTTGCCGAAGGCGCCGTCGTCGATCAGTTGCTTGACCGTCTGGGCGGCCTTGAGGACGGCAGGGTCGCCCCAGGCGGTGGCGTCACCGTTCTTGATCTTTTCGAAGACCTGGGGGCCGCCGATCCGGTCGACCAGGTACTCCAGCCACATCAGCTCGGGCCAGATGTCCGCTCCGCCCAGGGCGAACGGCGTGATGCCCGCCTTCTTCAGCTTGGTGTTGATGTCCAGCAACTGGTCCCAGGTGGTGGGCGGCTGGAGCTTGTGCTCCTCGAAGACGGTCTTGTTGTAGAAGAGGATCACGGGCTGCATGCCACGCATCGGCACGCCGTAGTTCTTGCCGTCCAGTCCGCCCGACGCCAGCACCGACGGCAGGAAACCGCTCTTGAGCACGGAGTCGGACGCGATGACATCGGTCAGGTCGACGAGCTGGCCGGCCTCCCGGTAGGCCTTGATGGAGCCGCCGCCCCAGTTGAAGAACACGTCGGGGGCGTTGGGCGAGCCCATGGCCGTGCGCAGCTTGGCCGGGTAGTCGGTGGCGGGCACCTTCTGGAGCTTGATCGTGCCCTTGGCCTTCTTCGCGGCGGCCGACGCGTTGAACCGGTTCACGGACTTGACCTGGATCTTCGCCGCGTCGTCACCGTATACGAACGCGGTGAGCGTCCCGTCGGCGCTCGAGCCGCTGCCGGAGCCGCAGGCGGTGAGCCCGCCGACAGAGGCCAGCGCGGCCGTGCCCGCGCCGAGGAACCAACGTCTGCTGTGGGACTCCATAGGACGGCACCTTTCGGTAGGCGCGAAGGATCGGCGATGATCCATCGCGAATGTTTCGAGTTATTTTTCGAATGTTCCGGGAAGGTAAGACGATCCGATGGGCCCGTCAAGGGGTCGCGCAGATATACGATCGCCGCCATGAAGCCTGGGAAGTCCGCAGAACCACAGACGGCGACGCTGGCCGAGATCGCCCGGGAGGCCGGCGTTTCGGCTCCGACTGTTTCGAAAGTCCTCAACGGTCGCGCCGACGTCGCCCCCGCGACCCGCTCCCGCGTCGAGGAGCTGCTGCACGCCTACGGCTACCGTCGCCGCCGGGCCGAGGCCTCCCGCTCGCCGCTGATCGACCTGGTCTTCCACGAACTGGAGAGCGCCTGGGCGATGGAGGTCATCCGGGGTGTGGAGAACGTCGCCAGGGAGGCCGGCCTCAGCGTGGTGCTCTCCGAGTCCGCCGGGCGGCTCACCCCCGGCCGGACCTGGGCCGACCAGGTCGCCGCCCGCCGACCGCACGGCGTGGTGCTCGTCCTCTCGGGCCTCGACGACTCCCAGCGTGCCCTGCTGAACAGCAGGTCCATCCCGTTCGTGGTGATGGATCCCGCGGGCGACCCCGGAGTCGACGTGCCCTCCATCGGCGCCACCAACTGGCAGGGCGGCCTCGCCGCCACCCGCCACCTCGTCGAACTCGGCCACACCCGGATCGGCGCCATCAGCGGGCCGTCACGGATGATGTGCAGCCGGGCGCGGGTCGACGGCTACCGTGCGGCGCTGGAGACGGCCGGGCTGCCGGTCGACCCCTCGCTGATCGTCGCCGGAGACTTCCACCACGAGGCCGGCCGCCGGATCGGCCTCGACCTGCTGCGCCGTCCCGACCGGCCCACGGCCGTCTTCGCCGGCAACGATCTCCAGGCGCTCGGCCTCTACGAGGCGGCCCGCGAGCTGGGGCTGCGCATTCCCGAGGACCTGAGCGTCGTCGGCTTCGACGATCTGCCGGTGGCGCGCTGGGTGGGGCCGCCGCTGACGACCGTACGGCAGCCGCTGACGGAGATGGCCGAGGCGGCGGCGAAGCTGGTGCTCGACCTGAGCCGCCAGGAAAGGCCGTCGGCCGGGACAAGGATGGAACTGGCGACGAGCCTGGTCGTGCGCAGCAGCACGGGGGCGCCTCCGGCGTGAGGGGTGCGCCGCCGGCGGGCGGGTCGCGGGGTGGGGTGTCCGTCCGTGGCCCGGGTTGTTCGCGTGGCCTGTGTGTCCGTGCGGTGCCGGGTGCGGCTTGGGGCCGAGGTGGCCGGATCGGCTCGAAGTCGGCCGGGGGGCCGTATTGACGGGTGGGGCATCCCCCTCCACACTCCTGCGAAGTCAATCGGTTATACGACCGAAACTTTCGGAGGCACCCGCCATGAGAACCTCCAGAACCCGCCCCTTACGCCGCAGCGTCGCCGCCCTGTTCGCAGGACTCGTGACCGTGGGCGCCCTGCTCGCGGCCGGTACGACGGCGCACGCCGCCGACGCCCCGCTGCGCGACCTCGCCGCCGCCAAGGGCAAGGTCATCGGCACCGCGGTCACCGGCTCCAAGCTGACGGGGACATACGGCGACATCGCCGGGGCCCAGTTCAACTCGCTGACGCCGGGCAACGCCATGAAATGGGGCACTGTCGAGCCCACCCGGGGCAGCTTCAACTGGTCCGAGGCCGACCAGATCGTCGCGTTCGCGCAGGCCCACAACCAGCAGGTGCGCGGTCACACCCTGGTCTGGCACAGCCAGAACCCGAGCTGGCTGACGAACGGTACCTGGACGACCGCCGAGCTGAGCGGCCTGCTCCAGGACCACATCACCACCGAAGTCACCCGCTACAAGGGGAAACTGGCCGCCTGGGACGTCGTCAACGAGCCCTTCAACGAGGACGGCACCTACCGCTCGACCCTCTGGTACAACGGCCTCGGCGCCGACTACATCGCGCAGGCGCTGACCTGGGCGCACGCCGCCGACCCGAGCGCCAAGCTCTACATCAACGACTACAACGTCGAGGGCGTCAACGCGAAGAGCACCGCCCTCTACAACCTGGTCAAGTCCCTCAAGGCGCGCGGCGTCCCGATCGACGGCGTCGGCCTCCAGGCCCACCTCATCCTCGGCCAGGTTCCCGGCACCCTCCAGCAGAACATCCAGCGCTTCGCCGACCTCGGTGTCGACGTCGCGATCACGGAGCTGGACATCCGGATGCAACTTCCCTCCGACAGCACCAAGTTGACTCAGCAGGCCGCCGACTACAAGGCCGTGTTCGACGCCTGTGTCGCGGTGACCCGCTGCTACGGCGTGACCGTCTGGGGCTTCACCGACTCCGACTCCTGGATCCCGGACGTCTTCTCGGGCTACGGCGCGGCGACACCGTACGACGAGAACTACGCGCCCAAACCGGCGTACAACGCCATCGCCACCTCGCTCGGCGGCGGAACCTCGACACCGCCGCCCACGGGCGCGTGCACGGCGACGTACAGCGTCCAGAGCCAGTGGAACACCGGGTTCACGGGGCAGGTGCGCATCGCGTGCTCCGGGGCCGCGCTGGCGTCGTGGAAGGTGAACTGGACGTACGGCGCGGGCCAGCGGATCACCCAGGCCTGGAACGCGACCTGCACCCAGACCGGCACGGCGGTGAGTTGTGCCAACGCCTCCTACAACGGGTCCGTCCCGGACGGCGGTTCGGTGACGTTCGGGTTCAACGCCTCCTGGAGCGGCAGCAATCTGGTACCGACAGTGACGCTGGGCTGAGGTTGCACTGAGGCCGGTGTGAGGTCGTTCTGAGAAGCGTGAGAGTTTTCGAAGAAACGTCACATCGAACCTCCGCTCGTAATATTTCGGACTTACGTTCCTCCTCGTGACGGGACACAAAGAGGGCGGGGGCGGGGTCGGGCCGGTGGGCCGGCGGTCGCGGATACTGAAGGCCGTCGGCTTCACCCTGGCAGGAGTGCTGGTGCTGGGCGTCGGCACGGCGGGCTGGGCCTACTGGCATCTGAACCAGAACATCAAGAGCGTCGACATCAACAGCGCGCTCGGCGACGACCGTCCGGCGAAGGCCGTGTCGACGCCCTCGTCCCAGGCGTCCGCGTCGGCCTCCCCGCTGCCCAGCGGCGCCCTCAACATCCTGGTCCTCGGCTCCGACTCGCGCAGCGGCAAGGCGAACGCGAAGCTCGGCGGCGGCGACAGCTCCGGCGCCCGTTCCGACACGGCGATGGTCGTGCACATAGACGCGGGACGCACCCGGGCGACCGTGGTGAGCATCCCCCGGGACACCCTGGTGACCCGGCCGGCCTGCCCCACCTCCTCCGGGGGGACGACGGCGGTGGCGTACAACGCGATGTTCAACAGCGCCTATTCGATCGGCGGCCCGGTCTGCGCGGTGAAGACGGTCGAGTCCCTGACCGATGTCCGCATGGACCACTACATCGAGATCGACTTCTCCGGCTTCGCGGCCCTCGTGGACGCGCTCGGCGGTGTCACGGTCACCACGGACGAGAACATCGACGACGACAAGAGCCATCTGCACCTCGCCGCCGGCGAACACCACCTCGACGGCACGCAGGCGCTGGCGCTCGCCCGTACCCGGCACGGTATAGGCGACGGCAGCGACCTGGGCCGCATAGGGCTCCAACAGAAGCTTGTGAAAGCTCTGTTGGCGCAGATCTCGTCGGCCGGCCTGCTCACCGACCCGGCCAAGCTCTACAACGTGGCGAACGCGGTCACCGGCAGCCTCACGACGGACACCGGGCTGGACTCGCTCGGCGAGTTGACGAAACTCGGCCAGAGCCTGAAGTCCCTCTCCTCCGACGCGGTCACGACGGTGATGATGCCGGTGGTGGCGGCCCCCTCGGACCACAACCGAGTGGTCGCGAACGAGCCGGAGGCGAGCGATCTGTGGGCCTCGATCAAGTGACGCCACGACTCAGGTGACACCCGGGGAGAAGATCCGCGGCACTTGAGCTTCGGGGGTCGGGATTCGAGCCTCTTCTGTATGGAATGGGCGGGAGGTCCAACCCACCCTCCCTCCCTTGCCGACGGCCGAAGTGCCGTCCGGGCCAGGGGATATGACTTTTCGTGATCGGGTCGCGGCGGAGCGTGGCAGACGTGTAGCGTGCGCCGGGAAAACTTCGACCCCCGTGGGTGTTGGCGCACCGCGCGGGGGTCTGACCACGTTGATCGAAAGCGAGTCGATCCATGGCTGTCACCCAGCCTAGTGCTGCCCCGCGCCCGTCCGCCCATCCCCTGGCCAACCCGGGCTATGGAAAAAGGTCGGCGCCCGACCAAACCCCACGTACGGGTCGGGAGTTCGTACATCTGCCCACTCGCGAGGCGTCGATCGCGACGTACATCGACCGGCTCGCCGACGAGTCCGACCTCTCGATCAAGACCCTCGCCAAGCACCTCCCGTACGGCCAGTGCGCCCTCTCCACCGCCCTCAACAACCTCTCCGCGGCAGGCCATTTGCGCAGGGTGCGCCGCCCCGTCACCGTCGACGGCTGCCCCCGCTGGGTCTGGCACACCTTCTTCTCGCGCACCGCTCACGACGACGCCTGGTGGAATTCCTTCCTCGCTGGGGAGACGCCCGTGACCGAGCGGCCCCCGGCGCAGGCGGCGCGCTCGACGGCGTACAGCGTGCTGGCGCGGCTCGGCCGGATCGACGCCCGCTTGACGCTGTCGGCGGGGGAGTGCGCGGCACTGGAGGAGGAGGCCGCCGAGTGGTTCGCGCGGGGCGCGGGTGAGCCACAGCTCGTCCAGGCGCTGACGGCGGGGCTCCCGGAGCGGGTGGCCCACGCGTACGCCTTCGTACGCGCCCGGCTTCTCGCCAAGCTGCCCCCGCGGCCCGAGCCGCAGCCACCGGCGCCCCGCTACGAGGTGGTCTGCACTGCGTGCGGGGAGCCGGGCGGGGACGGTGTCGAGCTGCGGGGCGGGTTGTGCGGGGCGTGCTGGGGCGGGCGGCCCGTGCTCGCGGCGCATGAGGTGCGCGCCCATGCCGGACGGCTGCGCGCCGCTCTGCGTACCGGGACCCGCACGGAGAAAACCGGGAAAGGAGCAGGCGCATGACGACCTTGCAGCACGGTCCGCCCGTGGCCGGGGCAGGATGGACGGGAGGAGGTGACGCAATGACCCCCAGCACGTCCGACCGGCCCCAGATGCTCGTCGAGGAGTTCGAGGAGCTCGCCCGCAACGCGCCCGAACTTGTGCGGCTGGAGTTCATCAACGGAAAGGTCGTGGTCAAGCCCATGCCGGACGGCAATCACGGCGAGATCGTCGCCTGGCTCCTCAAGCGGTGCATGCAGCACCGGCCTGACCTGTTCCTCTATCTGGAGCAAGGGTTGAAGGTCGAGGCATACCGCAAGGGGCGGGCCAAGCCGGACGGGGTCCTGGCGCCCGAGGAGTACTTCGCCGGAAAGGGCGAGTGGTCCGAGCCCGCGGGTGTCCTGATGGTCGTCGAGGTCACCTCGCACGACCGGGACGCCGACCGGCGCGACCGGATCGAGAAGCCCGACGGATATGCGGCCGCCGGCATCCCCGTCTACCTCCTCGTCGACCGGGACACGGACAGTGTGACCGTGCACTGCGACCCCGAGGGGGGCGTCTACCGCTCTCTCACCACCCGGGCGTTCGGAGCGGCGATCGAGCTGCCGGATCCGGTCGGGTTCACGCTGGACACACAGAAGCTCAAGGACTTCGCCGACTGACCCGATGCCTCGATTGACCCGTCCGACCCCGCGCGGAGAAAGAAATCAAAGAAATCCGGGGACGGTGTCGAAACAGGTGTCTCCTGTTCGACGCACGGGTGAGAGGCAGGGAGAAGCCCCGCCTCCGAGGCACCACAGACACGAGGAGTCACCATGCCCCGCTATCTTTCGCTGGTCCAGATCGACGAGAGCACCGCGCCCGCCGAGGGTCCAAGCCCCGAACTGATGCAGCGGATGGGCGAGCTCATCGAGGAGATCACCAAGGCGGGCGTCATGCTCGAGACCGATGGCCTCACGCCCACCGCGCAGGGCAAGCGCGTCCACTGGTCGGGCGGGCAGCTGTCCGTCACCGACGGTCCCTTCACCGAGTCCAAGGAGGTCGTCGGCGGCTACGCGATCATGCAGTGCAAGGACATGGACGAGGCCGTGGAGTGGACCAAGCGGTTCCTGAAGACGCACGAGGAGTTCTGGACGGTCACCTGCGAGGTGCGGGAGATCGCCGGGGGCTGAGTGCTCTCCTCGGCCTGAGCGGTCCCTGCGGCCTGAGCGGTCCACACGGTCTGAATGGGCCCCTCGGTGCGAGCGGTCCCCACGGCCCGAGTGGTCTCCTTGGCCTGACGCCGCCGCGGGTGTCTGATGGTGAACTGTGGAACAGCAGCCCACCCGAGCACCCGCAGACGGTGTCGACACGGCCGTCGAGACCATCTTCCGTATCGAGTCCCCGCGCATCATCGCGGGCGTCGCCCGGATCGTCCGTGACGTCGGCATCGCCGAGGAACTCGCCCAGGACGCCCTGGTCGCGGCGCTGGAGCAGTGGCCGCGGGACGGCGTGCCGGACAATCCCGGCGCCTGGCTGACGGCCACGGCCAAGCACCGGGCGATCGACCTCGTACGCCGCCGGGAGCGCTACGCGCACAAGCTGGCGGAGGTCGGGCGGGACCTCTCGCTGTCCGCGCCGCACCACATCGACGAACCCGCCGACCCGGACGACATCGACGACGACCTGCTCCGCCTCGTCTTCACCGCCTGCCATCCCGTCCTGTCCGCCGAGGCCCGCATCGCGCTGACGCTGCGGCTCCTCGGCGGCCTGACGACGTCCGAGATCGCCCGCGCCTTCCTCGTCCCGGAGGCGACGATCGCCCAGCGCATCGTGCGGGCCAAGCGGACGCTGGCGACGAAGGGGGTCGCCTTCGAGGTGCCGTACGGCCCCGACCGCGAAGCCCGGCTCGGGTCCGTACTGGAGGTCATCTATCTCGTCTTCAACGAGGGGTACGCGGCCACGGCCGGCGACGACCTGCTCCGTCCGGCGCTCTGCGAGGACGCGCTCCGGTTGGCCCGGGTGCTCGCCGAGCTGATGCCCAAGGAGCCCGAGGTGCACGGTCTCGCCGCCCTGCTGGAACTCCAGGAGTCCCGGGCGGCCGCCCGCACCGGGCCCGACGGCGAACCCGTCCTCCTCAGGGACCAGCAACGTCGCCGCTGGAACCGCATGCTGATCCGCCGCGGCTTCACCGCGCTGGGCCGCGCCAACGCAGTCGCCACCGGCAGCCCGGGGCCGTATGTCCTCCAAGCCACCATCGCCGCCTGCCACGCGCAGGCCTACGCCTACGAGGACACGGACTGGCGGCGGATCGCCACCCTGTACGGCCTGCTGGCGGCCCGCACGCCCTCTCCGGTCGTCGAGCTGAACCGTGCCGTGGCCGTCTCCATGGCTGATGGACCCGGCCAAGCCCTGGAGATCGTGGACGCCCTCGCCGAGGAACCCGCCCTGCGCGACTACCACTTGCTGCCGAGCGTGCGCGGTGACCTGCTCGCGCGGCTGGGACGTACGGCGCAGGCGCGGGCGGAGTTCGAGCGGGCGGCGGCGCTGGCGCGCAACGAGCGGGAGCGGGAACTGCTGACGGCACGGGCCCGTGAGCTGCGGAGTTCGTGAAGTTCCGTTCGGTATCCCCGTTCCCAACGCGATCAGCATGGGGCCCAGGAACGCCGTCGCCGGGTCTGGGGCGCCGACGTCCACGGCAGCAACATCGCCGCGTCCCGCTGGACCGGGAACACGCGGGTGCGGCGGTCAGCGCGAGCAGCAGCCAGTGGACGTACGCGCCGTACTACAACGGTGTGGCGCCGATGGCGAGTTCGTACTCCTCGGCCGGATCGGCCGCGGGTGCTCCGGCGGTGCGGACCGGTTCGGCGCCGCGGCCCGTCGCCGAGCCGGACCTCGGTGCGCTCAGTACCCGCCACCAGCAGTAGGCGGCTGTGCGGGTGCCCCCACCAGCATGGTCGGGGCGCCCGCCACCCGGGTCAGGAACACCGTCGCGGACCGGGGGCCCCGCGGCTTCACCTTCCGCCGCAGCTCCTCCGGCTCGACGGCCGACCCGCGCTTCTTCACGGTCAGGACGCCGACCTCCCGCTCCCGGAGCAGGGCCTTCAACTTCTTCATATTGAAGTGGAGTTGATCGGTGATCTCGTAGGCGGAGGCGTACGGTGTCGGGCGCAGTTCGTCCGCGGTGATGTAGGCGATCGTCTCGTCGACCAGCCCGCCGTCCAGGTCCTCGGCCACCTCGGCGACGAGGTGTGCGCGGATGACGGCGCCGTCCGGCTCGTACAGATAGCGTCCGACCGCTCGCACAGCCGGATCCGGCAGCGCGCGTCCGCGCAGTTCGCGTGGTCCGGGCAGCAGGGTGGCGCGTACCAGGCCCGGCTCCGTGCCGAACCACAGCACCGCCTCCTTCACGTCCCCGCCGTCCGAGATCCATTCGGCCTCCGCCTCCGCGGGGATCGCCTCGTGCGGGATGCCGGGGGCGATCTTCAGGGCGGCGATCGGAGCCCGCAGGGCAGCCCCGACCGCCCAGGACAGCGGCGGCGAGTACCCCTCCGGGTCGAAGATCCGGCCTCGGCCGCCCCGGCGCGCCGGGTCCACGAAGACGGCGTCGTACGACGAGGTGTCCACCTGCGTCACATCCGTCTCGCGCACCTCGATCAGGTCCGCGAGCCCCAGCGCGTCGGCGTTCGCCCGGGCGGCGCTGGCCGTCAGCGGATCGTGGTCGACGGCGAGGACGCGGATTCCGGCGCGGGCCAGCGCGATGGCGTCGCCGCCGATGCCGCAGCAGAGGTCGGCGACGGAGCGGACCCCCAGCGCGCGCAGCCGCTCGGCGCGGTGTGCCGCCACGGTCGTCCGGGTGGACTGCTCGACCCCGTTCGGGGTGAAGAACATCCGTCCGGCGTCCTCTGCCCCGAACTTCGCCGCCGCCCGCTGCCGCAGCCGTGCCTGTCCGAGGGCCGCCGAGACCAGTTCGGCGGGGTGCTCGCGGCGCAGCCGGGTGGCGACGGCCAGTTCCTGTGCCGGTTCGGTGGCGCGGACCTCGTCGAGCAGGGCGCGGCCCTCGTCGGTGAGGAGGGGGGCGAAGGAGACGTCGTTCACCTGGCCATTGTGGGCCAGTCGGTGGACGGTGTGCTTCCGGCGGCGGTGTCGGGGCCTTCGCGGGGGCGGTGACCTGGGAGGATCCGGCTCCATGCGACCCGTACGACAAAATGATAAAAACGGCGCAAACGGGGCCGGTGCGTGCTGGGGAGTCGGCGTGCTCGCCCTCGCCCTCCTCGTCTCCGGCTGTGCCGAGACCGGTTCCGGAGCAGGCGCCGACGGAGCCAAGCCGGCCCACGGCCCTCTGGTCGGGCTCCAGGCGCCCCCCGCCCGCGCCCTCGCCGGGTACGCCTCCCGGCTCCGCGTGGCGCAGGTCCGGCGCGCCGCCGTCGCCAGGCGCTGGGGGCTGGCCGAGGTGCCGCTGACACCCCCGGCGCCGCCCGCCAGGAAGCCGGTCATCGGGCCCCGCAAGGGGTTCGAGGTGGACGACCAGGAGGAGCTGAGACTGCCGCCGGTCTTCACGACCGTCCCCACCAAGGACAAGGTCGTCTTCCTCACCGTCGACGACGGGGATGAGAAGGACCCCGCGTTCCTGCGGATGATGAGCGACCTGAAGATCCCGTACACCGCCTTCCTCAGCGACTACCTCGTCAGGGACGACTACGGGTACTTCCGGAAGATGCGCGACCGCGGCATCACCCTCAACAACCACACGCTGCACCACCTCTATCTGCCCGCCCTGTCGTACGAGCGGCAGAAGCACGAGATCTGCGGCATGCAGGGCGTGATGGAGAAGGAGTTCGGCAGGCGCCCGACCGTCTTCCGCCCGCCGTACGGCAACTACGACCAGGACACCCTGCGCGCCGCCAAGTCCTGCGGCATCAAGTACGCGCCCATCTGGGACGAGGAAGTGTTCGTCGACCACTGGGAGTACCGCGAGGAGGACCGGGACCTGCATCCCGGCGACATCGTCCTCACCCACTTCCGGGGGCGCGAGGACTGGAAGGGCACCATGCCCGACATGGTCCGCCGCTTCCTGAGGACGGTCACGGCCAAGGGGTACGCGGTCGCGCGCCTGGAGGACTACCTGTGAGGGTGCGGGTGCCGGCCGCCGGGCTGCTCGTGGCGGTGCTGCTCAGCGGCTGCGCGCAGTCCGTCGACCCCATCGAGCGGCTCGGCAAGAAGGCGGCCCAGCGGGTGCGTCCGCAGGAGTCGGCGTACCGCCGCTGGGGTCTGGCCAGCCCGCTCGCCCCGGCGCCGAAAGTGCCCGCCCGGACCGCCGCGCGCACCGCGGGTCGGGGACTTCCGCCCGTCGTGGACCATGTGCGCACCCGCGACAAGGTGGTCTTCCTGACGTACGACGACGGGGCTGAGCGCGATCCGCGGTTCGTCGACATGGTCCGCGAACTGCGGCTGCCGGTCAGCGTGTTCCTCACGGACAGTGTCGTCGGGCCGGGGTACGGGCACTTCGCCCGGCTGCGGGCGGTCGGCGCGAGCGTCCAGAACCACACCCTCGACCACGCCTCCCTGCGCGGTCTGCCGTACGCCGGCCAGCGCGCCGAGATCTGCGGGCAACAGGACAAGCTCAGACGGCGCTTCGGCATCCGGCCCCGGCTGCTGCGGCCCCCCTACGGCCGGTACGACGAGACCACCCTGCGGGCCGCCGCCGACTGCGGGGTCGCCGCCGTCGTCCTCGGCCGGGCGGCCGACGCGCACCGGCTCCGGCCGGGCGACATCCTCGCCGACTTCGGCGAACCCAATCTCACGGACGCCACGCTCCGGCTGCTCCGCCGGATCCAGCGGGAGGGCTTCACTCCGGCGCGACTGGAGAACTACCTCTGAGGGGCCGCCGTTCGGTGCGGCTGGAGAACGGCCTCCAGGGGGCCGCCGTTCGGCGGGGTCCGACGCCGTTGGGGTCACGCCACGCCGACGCCTTTGGCACTCCGCTTGACCGAGTGCTAATCGCAGTCATAGTCTCAGGTCTGGCACTCCCCCATGGAGAGTGCCAATAGCGACAGGCAGATCCGGCACCCGCGACGACGGATCCACCTGGTCGCCACCTCAGACAGTTAACCCCGTGAGATCTCCGAAGGGGGAGGTCGGATCGTGACGACCACCAGCTCCAAGGTTGCCATCAAGCCGCTCGAGGACCGCATTGTGGTCCAGCCGCTCGACGCCGAGCAGACCACGGCCTCTGGCCTGGTCATCCCGGACACCGCCAAGGAGAAGCCCCAGGAGGGCGTCGTCCTTGCCGTGGGTCCGGGTCGCTTCGAGGACGGTAACCGTCTTCCGCTCGACGTCACCGTCGGCGACGTCGTGCTCTACAGCAAGTACGGCGGCACCGAGGTGAAGTACAACGGCGAGGAGTACCTCGTCCTCTCGGCTCGCGACGTGCTCGCGATCATCGAGAAGTAATTCACCCGGTAAGGGCGTTCGGGGTCATTCCCCGGACAACCCCGCACCAAGCATTGCAGTGAACTGCGCCCCTGGCCCCCGCTACCTTTGATGAACCGGGCGCTGGGGGCGCCGTTCGTTTCTCCCAAGTTTTCCGAGAGGGCTGAACCGCTCCCATGGCGAAGATCCTGAAGTTCGACGAGGACGCCCGTCGCGCCCTTGAGCGCGGCGTCAACAAGCTTGCCGACACGGTGAAGGTGACGATCGGCCCCAAGGGCCGCAACGTCGTCATCGACAAGAAGTTCGGCGCCCCCACCATCACCAACGACGGCGTGACCATCGCCCGCGAGGTCGAGCTCGACGACCCGTTCGAGAACCTCGGCGCGCAGCTGGTGAAGGAGGTGGCGACCAAGACCAACGACATCGCGGGTGACGGTACGACCACCGCCACCGTGCTCGCCCAGGCGCTCGTCCGCGAGGGCCTGCGCAACGTCGCCGCCGGCGCGTCGCCCGCCCTCCTGAAGAAGGGCATCGACGCCGCGGTCAAGGCCGTCTCCGAGGAGCTCCTCGCGACGGCCCGCCCGATCGACGACAAGTCCGACATCGCCGCCGTGGCCGGGCTCTCCGCCCAGGACAGCCAGGTCGGCGAGCTCATCGCCGAGGCGATGGACAAGGTCGGCAAGGACGGTGTCATCACCGTCGAGGAGTCCAACACCTTCGGTCTGGAGCTGGACTTCACCGAGGGCATGGCCTTCGACAAGGGCTACCTGTCCCCGTACATGGTGTCCGACCAGGAGCGTATGGAGGCCGTCCTCGACGACCCGTACATCCTCATCCACCAGGGCAAGATCAGCTCCATCCAGGACCTGCTGCCGCTGCTGGAGAAGGTCATCCAGTCGAACGCCTCCAAGCCGCTGCTGATCATCGCCGAGGACGTCGAGGGCGAGGCCCTGTCGACCCTGGTCGTGAACAAGATCCGCGGCACGTTCAACGCCGTCGCCGTGAAGGCCCCCGGCTTCGGTGACCGCCGCAAGGCCATGCTCGGCGACATCGCCACCCTCACCGGTGGTCAGGTCATCGCCGAGGAGGTCGGCCTCAAGCTCGACCAGGTCGGCCTGGACGTGCTGGGCAGCGCCCGCCGCGTGACCGTCACCAAGGACGACACCACCATCGTCGACGGTGGCGGCAGCTCCGACGAGGTCCTCGGCCGCGTCAACCAGATCAAGGCCGAGATCGAGAACACCGACTCCGACTGGGACCGCGAGAAGCTCCAGGAGCGCCTCGCGAAGCTGGCCGGCGGCGTGTGCGTGATCAAGGTCGGCGCCGCCACCGAGGTGGAGCTCAAGGAGAAGAAGCACCGTCTGGAGGACGCCATCTCCGCGACCCGCGCCGCGGTCGAGGAGGGCATCGTCTCCGGTGGTGGCTCCGCGCTCGTCCACGCCGTGAAGATCCTCGAGGGCAACCTCGGCAAGACCGGCGACGAGGCCACGGGTGTCGCGGTCGTCCGCAAGGCCGCCGTCGAGCCGCTGCGCTGGATCGCCGAGAACTCCGGCCTGGAGGGTTACGTCATCACCGCCAAGGTCGCCGAGCTCGACAAGGGCCAGGGCTTCAACGCCGCGACCGGCGAGTACGGCGACCTGGTCAAGGCCGGCGTCATCGACCCGGTCAAGGTCACCCGCTCCGCCCTGGAGAACGCCGCCTCCATCGCCTCCCTGCTCCTCACGACCGAGACCCTGGTCGTCGAGAAGCCGGCCGAGGACGAGGGCGACGCCGGGCACGGCGGCCACGGGCACTCCCACTGACGTTTGACGTCATGAGTGCGGACACGCCCACCGAGGCGTGACGACGTGAAGAGGTCCCCGTTCCGGCAGGAACGGGGACCTCCCGCGTTCTACGGGGCTGTTCCGCGACCGTTCCGCAGGTCTCTTCCGCGGAGCCGGCGGACCTGCTTCTCCGAGGCTGTTCCACCGAGTCGGCGGACCCGCTTCTCCGGGGCTGTTCCGCGGAGCCGGCCGATCTCCTTCTCCGAGGTATGCCGACATCCGCTCTTCACCTGGAGATGCGGACGCTCGCCCTCAGAGCTTGTCGTCGCGCACCACGTCCAGGTCCGTGAACGTCGGCATCCCGTCGCAGAGCGCCACCATCTCCTGGAAGATCTGCTCGGTCTCCGGCATCTTCGAGTTCTTCATCGCTTCCTCGTACGACGGGAACTCCACGATCTCCACGAAGTGGTTCGCGTCGGAGCGGTCCTTGCCGATGACGCTGTGCGTCGCGGTCCGTCTCCCGTTGGTCTTCTCGACCCATGTGTCCATCAGCTGGTTCAACTCGTCGAACCGACTGGTTTTGCAGTCAATCAGCTGTACGAAGGTCATGGCGCCGCCTCCGGCTCCCCTGGTCCGGTTGAATCGGTCGAATCACCACCAATCCTCCCACCGGAGGGGCGACACCACCCACCGCACGATCAACGCGAGCGTCCGCCCCGTGATCCGCGGCGCGCCTCACGTGATCGCCCTTGCCGGGGGCCGTACTTCACTGGGGGTCCGTACTTCACTGGGGTCCGTACTTCCGCCCGGTCTTCGACGTGATCCCGCCGAGCAGCGCCCGCGGGGTCACCTTCACCACGCCCATCAGCACCTTGTAGCGCGGATCCGGGACGGACAGGGTTCTTCCGCGCGCCAGATCGGCGAGCGCGGCCGCGACCAGCTTGTCGGCGTCGAGCCACATCCAGTTCGGAATGTTGTCCGTGCCCATACCGGCCCGCTCGTGGAACTCGGTGCGCACGAAACCGGGAGCGAGCGCCATCAGCCGCACGCCGCTGCCCGCGAGATCCTTCGCCGCGCCCTGCGTGAACTGCACGACCCACGCCTTCGACGCCCCGTACGTACCCCGCGGCACGAACGCGGCCACCGACGCGACGTTGACGACGCCGCCCCGGCCGCGCTCCCGCATGGCCTCGGTCGCCGCCGACGTCAACCGGAGCACCGCCTCGCAGTGCACCTTGAGCATCATCAGCTCGTCCGCCATCGATACGTCCAGATAGCGGCCCTTGTTGCCGAAGCCGGCGTTGTTGACCAGCAGGTCGACCGGGTTCTTGCGGTCGGAGAGACGGGCGGCCACCGCGTCGATGCCCTCGTCCGTCGACAGGTCCGCCGTGAGCACCTCCGCCTCGATGCCGTGCCGGTCGTGCAGCTCGGTCGCCTGCTCCCGCAGCCGCTTCGTGTCCCGCGCCACCAGCACGAGGTTGTGCCCGTCCGCCGCCAGCCGCCGCGCGAAGGCGGCACCGATTCCCGCGGTCGATCCCGTAATCAGAGCCGTTGTCATGGCGCAAGGTTAGTGACCGGCCGGGGCCCCCGCCGCCCGGTGCCGCCCAACGCCCGACCGTGCTCCACGCGTTCTCCGCACCCCGGCCGCCAAGGGGAACGGACACCCCGTGGACGTCCCAGGGGTGTCCCTCGGGCCGCCCCTAACCGCCGTGCTTCGCCACGTACTCCAGAGCCGTCTCCCGGGACTCGGCGTGCAGTGCGCTGCCCGCCGCCAACAGCCTTGGCAGCAGCTCCCGTTCGGTCGTCGAGGCGCGGAACTGGACGGCGACGGTGACATCGTGGCCGGGTCGGTGCGCGATCTCGATCGGGTCCCCGGAGCGGATCTCGCCGGGCTCGATCACCCGCAGATACGCGCCGGGCGCGCCCCGCTGCGTGAACCGCTTCACCCAGCCCTTCTCACCGAGGTGCTCCTGGAAGGTGCGGCAGGGGATGCGCCCGCAGGTGACCTCCAGGACGACATCGGAACCTATCCGCCAGCGCTCGCCGATCAGCGCGCCGGACACGTCGAGCCCCACCGTCGTGAGGTTCTCGCCGAACACGCCGTTCGGCAGTGCCCGGCCGAGCTCGCGCTCCCAGCCGTCGAGGTCCTCGCGCGCGACCGCGTACACGGCCTGGTCGTCACCGCCGTGATGCCGCAGGTGGCACACCGCGTCCCCGGCGAGCCCGCTCCCGCCGACCCCCTTGGGCCCCGGTGCCGTCACGCGTACCGGCCCTTCGACCGGTCGCTTGTCGATGCCGGTCATTCCCTCCGGCTGGTCCGTGTACTCGACGGACCGCGCCCGGCCCAGGTTCAGCGACAGAAGCTTCATGGCAACAAGTTAGGCGATCCATCCCAAAGCGTCGATGCGGTATTCGCCGCCCCATCCAAGATGCGCTTATGCTCGAGCAGTGATCGAGGCTCGTCATCTCCGTGTCCTGCGCGCCGTCGCCACCACCGGATCCTTTTCGGCGGCGGGCCGCGAGCTGGGCTGCACCCAGCCCGCCGTCAGCCAGCAGATGAAGGCCCTGGAGTCGTCCGTCGGCACCCCGCTGCTCGTCCGGACGGGACGCGAGATGCGCCTCACCCAGGCGGGTGAGGCCCTCGTCAAGCACGCGACGAGCATCCTGGCCGGCCTCACGGCCGCCGAGGAGGAGGTCGCCGCGATCGCCGGTCTGCGGGCGGGCCGCGTCCGCCTGGTCTCTTTCCCCAGCGGCAGCTCCACCCTCGTTCCCACGGCCCTCGCCGCGCTGCGCGCCGCTCACCCCGGCACCCGCGTCTCCCTGGAGGAGGCCGAACCGCCCGAGTCCGTCGAGAAACTCCGGGCCGGCGACTGCGACATCGCGCTCGCGTTCCGCTACGAGGGCGCTCCGGGCGTCGAGGAGTGGGACGACCTCGTCGTACGCCCCCTGCTGATGGACCGTCTTGTCGGTCTGGTGCCCGAGGGGCATCCGCTCGCGCGGGCGGAGTCCGTCGCGATCGGCGAGTTCGCCGGTGAGTCGTGGATCGCCGGTTGCCCGCGCTGCCGCGGCCAGCTCGTCGAGGTCTGCCGCGACGCCGGCTTCGAGCCCCGCATCGATTTCGCCACCGACGACTATCCGGCCGTGGTCGGGCTGGTGGGCGCGGGACTCGGCGTCGCCGTCCTGCCGGAGCTCGCGATCGAGTCCGTACGCCCGAAGGGGGCGCGCACCGTGACGGTGGAGCCCGCGGTGCGCCGCGAGATCGTCGCCCTCACCCTCCCGGACCTCGCCGAGGTGCCGGCGGTGGCCGCGACGCTGGACCGGCTGGCACGGGCGGCGGCCCGCTAGGGCCTCCCCGCAGGCGCAGCCCTGTAATACGCATAGCCCCGTACTACGCACCGCCCTGCACTGGGCGGCACCCTGTACTACGGCGCGTCCCGCAACTACGGCGCGCCCTGCACGAAGCGGCGCCCTCCACCACGGCGCGCCCTGCACGACGCGGCGCCCCGCACGCACGCCGCACTTACCGCCCTGCACGCACCGCCCCTGTCCGGGCGCTGTGCACACCAGGGCAGAAACGTTCCTTCAGTTGTTCGAAGCGGAAGCGTTTCCGGTGGTCGATGCCGAGACCAGTCGGTTGCGTGCCCGCCCCATGAGCTCTTCGCGCTCGTCCTCGGTCAGTCCGCCCCACACGCCGTACGGTTCACGCACCGCCAACGCGTGTGCCGCGCACTCCGCGCGCACCGGGCATCTCATGCAGACCTCTTTGGCCGAGTTCTCACGAGCGCTCCGTGCCGCACCACGCTCGCCCTCCGGGTGGAAGAAGAGCGAGCTGTCGACCCCGCGGCAGGCCGCGAGGAGCTGCCAGTCCCAGAGGTCCGCGTTCGGACCGGGAAGGCGGGAGAAATCTGCCATTGCGTGTCCCCTTGTTGCCGTTCTGGGCTGCTCTGTGCCCACCGACCGTACATCTACGATCTAAGGAGATGAAAATATGACTCATTGCGAATCTAGCCTCAGACACCAGCAAATGGGAAGAAAACAGGCTAAATGGGGCATGGGTTGTGATGAAACGTTGAGGGTCGGCGCGCATGTCTGCACCGTGTCTGCGCCCTCACGTACAGTGCCGATGACGGCCGACTGCCCCGTAACTCTTTCGAGTGACCATCGTTGAGATGGCTGAGGCGGTTGAAGGAACAAGCGCTCGGGTAGGCGGTCATATCCGCCTGCGAGTGTCGACCGCACAGGTGACGATTCGTAACAGCCTGGAGGCTCAAGGTGACGCGCATCAGCTGCGGAGGACGGTCATGACATCCGTCCTCGTCTGCGACGACTCCCCGCTTGCCCGAGAGGCGCTCCGCCGCGCGGTCGCGACCGTGCCCGGTGTCGAGCGCGTGACGACGGCGGCCAACGGCGAGGAAGTCCTCCGCCGCTGGGGAGCCGACCGTTCGGATTTGATTCTGATGGACGTACGTATGCCCGGACTGGGCGGCGTGGAGACGGTCAGGCGGCTGCTGTCCGCCGACCCCGGTGCGCGCATCATCATGCTCACCGTGGCCGAGGACCTGGACGGTGTGGCACTCGCCGTAGCCGCCGGCGCCCGCGGCTATCTGCACAAGGACGCCTCGCGGGCGGAGCTGCGCGCCACCGTGACCCAGGCGCTCGCCGATCCGACCTGGCGGCTCGCGCCGCGCAGACTGCGTTCGGCGGAGATGGGCGCCGCGCCCACCCTCACCGCGCGTGAGATCCAGGTCCTGGAAGGAATGAGCCACGGCCGCTCGAACGCGGAGATCGGCCGTGAGCTTTTTCTCTCCGAGGACACGGTCAAAACCCACGCCCGGCGGCTCTTCAAGAAGCTCGGCGCCTCGGACCGGGCGCACGCGGTCGCGCTCGGATTCCGGTGGGGCCTGGTCCGCTAGGTGAGTCGCCTCGCGGGTATCACGCCAGTAGTCCCTGCCCGCCGGAAGGCGGGTGGGGCCGGGCCCTCGGAGAGAGCCTCTTCGGTGTCCGATCCCCGTTTCCCGGCGGATGCCGCATCCTTGAGGTGTGGAGTTCCTTGGGGACAAGTCGGTCGAGCGGAAGGGGAGGGCGCAGGAGATGAGTTCCGGCGCACCTGCTCATAACGCTTCGGTGCACAACTATGGACGCGGTGCCACGGACAGGACGACGTCAAGGCACCATGGACCGATGCGTGAAGACGAGACGACGGGGATCGGTGCGCTCGTCCATCGCGCGGTCGACGGCGACGAACAGGCCACACACGACCTGCTCGCCCACGTACACCCGCTCGCGCTGCGTTACTGCCGCGCCCGTCTGTCCCGGCTTCCGGGGGACGCGCGGCACTTCGTGGAGGACTTGGCGCAGGAGGTCTGTGTCGCGGTGCTCCTGGCGCTGCCGCGCTACAAGGACACCGGACGTCCCTTCGAGGCGTTTGTCTTCGCGATCGCCGCGCACAAGGTCGCCGACCTCCAGCGCGCCGCGATGCGCCATCCGGGGTCCACGGCCGTTCCGTCCGACGAGATGCCGGAGCGGCCCGACGACTCCCTCGGGCCCGAGGAGCGCGCGCTGCTCAGCAGCGACGCCGAATGGGCCAAGAAACTCATGGCCAACCTCCCCGAGAACCAGCGCGAGCTGCTCCTTCTGCGCATCGCGGTGGGTCTCACGGCCGAGGAGACGGGCCAGATGCTGGGAATGTCACCGGGCGCCGTCAGGGTGGCCCAGCATCGGGCGCTCAGCCGGCTGCGGGCGCTGGCGGAGCAGTAGGAATGCGTCCGGTCGCGGCGACGCGACCGGGGCGGCATGTTCCCGCCGTGCCGACCGGCTCCCGGTCGGAGTGACACGTTCCGGTGATGCCGATCGACACCCGGTCGGGCGAGCCGGTTCGGCGTGCCACCACGCCGGATCCCTTTCCCTCCGCAAATTGCAGGCAAAAGTTGGCGGGCCCCGGCGGCACCGGACCGGTTCGCCCAGGACGGACGGCGCCTTCCTCTCCACCACGGAGCCGGGGTGCCGGCCGGCGAAGACCCACCAGGCGGGGCGGTCCCGGCAGGGGCCCCGGCGCCTTGTCCGGGCACGGGTCTGAACGGGGACGACCTTCATCCCGTACGAACATACGAAGCCGAAGCCCACCCTCAACCGTGGAATGAGAGAGCCATGCTTCCCGTTAGCATGGACATCCGCACCGATCAAGGCCATTTGGGGAAGGTGTCATGACTGCCAACGTCGACGGAGTGCCCGCCAAGTTCGCGACACTCGGGCTGACCTACGACGACGTGCTGCTGCTGCCGGGCTCGTCGGACATGGCGCCCGACCAGATCGACACCGCCTCGCACATCTCGAAGAACGTCCGGGTCAACATCCCGCTGCTGTCCGCCGCCATGGACAAGGTCACCGAGTCGCGCATGGCGATCGCGATGGCCCGCCAGGGTGGCGTCGGTGTTCTGCACCGCAACCTGTCCATCGAGGACCAGGCCAACCAGGTCGACCTGGTGAAGCGCTCCGAGTCCGGCATGGTGACCGACCCGATCACCGTCCACCCGGACGCCACGCTCGGCGAGGCCGACGCGATCTGCGCCAAGTTCCGCATCTCCGGTGTGCCCGTCACCGACGGCGGCGGCAAGCTGCTCGGCATCGTCACCAACCGCGACATGGCCTTCGAGACCGACCGCTCGCGCCAGGTGCGCGAGGTCATGACGCCGATGCCCCTGGTCACCGGCAAGGTCGGCATCTCGGGCAACGACGCGATGCAGCTGCTGCGCCGCCACAAGATCGAGAAGCTTCCGCTGGTCGACGACGCGGGCGTTCTCAAGGGCCTCATCACGGTCAAGGACTTCGTCAAGGCCGAGAAGTACCCGATGGCCGCGAAGGACGCCGAGGGGCGTCTGCTGGTCGGCGCGGCCGTCGGTGTCGCGGGCGACGCCTTCGAGCGCGCCCAGGCGCTGATCGAGGCGGGCGTCGACTTCATCGTCGTCGACACCGCGCACGGTCACTCCCGGCTGGTCGGCGACATGGTCGCCAAGATCAAGTCGAACTCCTCGGGCGTGGACGTCATCGGCGGCAACATCGCCACCCGTGACGGCGCGCAGGCGCTCATCGACGCCGGTGTCGACGGCATCAAGGTCGGTGTCGGCCCCGGTTCCATCTGCACCACCCGCGTCGTCGCCGGTATCGGCGTACCGCAGGTGACGGCCATCTACGAAGCGTCGCTCGCCGCCAAGGCGGCCGGCGTCCCGGTCATCGGCGACGGTGGCCTCCAGTACTCCGGCGACATCGCGAAGGCCCTGGTCGCGGGCGCCGACACGGTGATGCTCGGTTCGCTGCTCGCGGGCTGCGAGGAGTCCCCGGGCGAGCTGCTCTTCATCAACGGCAAGCAGTTCAAGTCGTACCGCGGCATGGGCTCCCTGGGTGCCATGCAGTCCCGTGGCGAGCAGCGCTCCTTCTCCAAGGACCGCTACTTCCAGGAGGGCGTCGCCTCCGACGAGAAGCTCGTCCCCGAGGGCATCGAGGGCCAGGTGCCCTACCGGGGCCCGCTCTCCGCGGTCGTCCACCAGCTGGTCGGCGGTCTGCGCCAGTCGATGTTCTACGTCGGCGGCCGCACGGTGCCCGAGCTCCAGGACCGCGGCCGGTTCGTCCGGATCACCTCGGCGGGTCTCAAGGAGAGCCACCCGCACGACATCCAGATGACGGTCGAGGCGCCGAACTACAGCCGCAACAAGTAGTCACCCGTACACGTGAACGGGCTTCACGCGCGCGTGAAGCCCACGACAAGGGCGGCCCCTGAGGTTCAGGGGCCGCCCTTGTCGTGGGCGTCGGGGATACTGGGAGGCGCAGAAACGAAGACGGAAAGGCCACAACGTGACTGAGATCGAGATCGGGCGCGGCAAGCGCGGCCGCCGGGCGTACGCCTTCGACGACATCGCCGTCGTCCCGAGCCGCCGTACGCGGGACCCGAAGGAGGTCTCGATCGCCTGGCAGATCGACGCGTACCGCTTCGAGCTGCCCTTCCTGGCCGCCCCGATGGACTCGGTCGTCTCCCCGGCCACCGCGATCCGTATCGGCGAGCTGGGCGGCCTGGGCGTCCTGAACCTGGAAGGCCTCTGGACGCGGTACGACGACCCGCAGCCGCTGCTGGACGAGATCGCCGGGCTGGACTCGGAGACCGCGACCCGCCGCCTCCAGGAGATCTACGCGGCTCCCATCAAGGAGGAGCTGATCGGACAGCGCATCAAGGAGGTGCGCGACTCCGGAGTCGTCACCGCCGCCGCGCTGTCCCCGCAGCGCACGGCGCAGTTCTCCAAGGCCGTGGTCGACGCGGGCGTGGACATCTTCGTCATCCGCGGTACGACGGTGTCGGCCGAGCACGTCTCCGGTGCCGCCGAACCGCTGAACCTGAAGCAGTTCATCTACGAGCTCGACGTCCCGGTGATCGTCGGTGGCTGCGCCACGTACACCGCGGCCCTGCACCTGATGCGCACCGGCGCGGCCGGTGTCCTGGTCGGTTTCGGCGGCGGCGCCGCGCACACCACGCGCAACGTACTGGGCATCCAGGTCCCGATGGCCACCGCCGTCGCGGACGTCGCCGCGGCCCGCCGCGACTACATGGACGAGTCCGGCGGCCGGTACGTGCACGTCATCGCCGACGGCGGTGTGGGCTGGTCCGGCGACCTCCCCAAGGCCATCGCCTGCGGCGCCGACTCCGTGATGATGGGCTCGCCGCTCGCGCGCGCCACCGACGCGCCCGGCCGTGGACACCACTGGGGCATGGAGGCGGTGAACGAGGAGCTGCCGCGCGGCAAGAAGGTCGACCTCGGCACCGTCGGCACCATCGAGGAGATCCTCACCGGTCCGTCGCACATCCCGGACGGCTCGATGAACATCTTCGGCGCCCTCCGCCGCGCCATGGCGACGACCGGCTACAGCGAGCTCAAGGAGTTCCAGCGCGTCGAGGTGACGGTCGCGGACTCCCAGCACAAGCGCTAGCCGTACGCGTCACAAGCGCCGACGCGCACGCCCGAACATGCGAAGGGCCCGTCCACCGAGTGGTGGACGGGCCCTTCGCATGTGAGGCCGTTCCGTCAGGCGCCTCTCACCGCCGCCGAGAGGCCGAGCAGCGTCAGGAACGGGAAGACGGGCATCCTCAGAGACCGGCCTTGCGGGTGCCCTGGAACGCCACGTACGCGGCGATCGCGAAGAAGACGAAGGTCAGCGGGTCGGCGTTGTCCTTCCACGCCTGCTGGACCACGTCGAAGTGGTCGAAGAAGATCGTGCTGAATCCGAGACCGGTCTCCTTGGCGCCGATCATCGCCTCGCCGATCAGCTGGCCGAGGTAGACCGCGGCCACGGACACGATCACGCTGACCACCGGCAGGGTCTGGTTGCGGCCGCCGACGCGGCCCGCGGCGATGCCGACGAGGAAGCCGACACCGACGGCGGCGTAGCCGATCTCGTGCTTGGTGAGGCCGATGACGAGCCCGTACAGGACCGCGGAGACCACGCCGGCGCCGAGAGCGGCGACGGCACCGAGCGCGAAGTTGTTGCGCAGCGGGGCGGCCGGGGCGACGGGCGCGACCGGGAAGCCCGGCTGGGGCGCGCCCTGCGGCGCAGCCTGCTGCGGAACACCCGGCTGCGGGACGGGCGGCTGATCGACGGGCTGATCGGCGTACGGGTTGTTGTCGACCGGTGGACCGGACGGCGGCGTCGACTGACTCATGTGGTTTCCCCCCAGGGATGCGGGCGCACCTGTGGTGTGCGCGTGGGACTGCGGCGCACAGCTGAGGGCGCCCGGGACTCGGGCGCACGTGTGTGCGAGAGCTGCCGCAGATTAGCAGGGGGGAGTGACAATCCGTGAGGGAAATTCCATCGATCAGAGCCGGTGCGCCGCGCCGGTCGGGGTCGCCCCCCTTGTGTCCAGGAGGAGTTGGGCCTTCACGGACAGTCCTTGAAGGTCGTACGTGCGGTGTTGCTGGAGCAGGATCGTCAGGTCGGCGTCGGCCGCGGCCTCGTAGAGGGAGTCCGCGCGCGGCACGGGCCGCCCGAGGACGCTCCAGGCCGGGACGTGCGGGTCGTGATAGCTGACGGACGCGCCGAGTTCCATCAGGCGTACGGCGATCTCGTGGGCGGGGGCTCCCTGTTGATCGGCGATGTCCGCCTTGTAGGTGACGCCGAGCAGGAGCACCCGCGCGGCACGGGCGGACTTCCCGTGCTCGTTGAGCAGCGCGGCGGCGCGCTGGATGACGTACTGGGGCATGTGGTTGTTGACCTGCTGGGCCAGTTCGACCATCCGGAGGGGGCGCCCGGAGGGGCCGCCGAGGTCCTGGGGGGTCCCGTGCCCGCCGACTCCCGGGCCGGGCCGGAACGCCTGGAACCCGAACGGCTTGGTCTCCGCGCAGCGGATGACGTCCCACAGGTCGACGCCCAGGTCGTGGCAGAGCACGGCCATCTCGTTGACGAGCGCGATGTTGACGTGCCGGAAGTTGGTCTCCAGGACCTGCACGGTCTCCGCCTCGCGGGGGCCACGCGCGCGGACGACCTTGTCGGTGAGCCGCCCGTAGAAGGCGGCGGCCGACTCGGTGCACGCGGGGGTGAGGCCGCCGATGACCTTCGGTGTGCCGGCGGGGGTGATTTCGCGGTTGCCGGGATCGACCCGGCTGGGCGAATAGGCGAGGTGGAAATCGCGCCCCGCGCGCAGGCCGGAGCCGGTTTCGAGGAGCGGGCGGAGGAAGCCCTCGGTGGTGCCGGGGTGCACGGGCGATTCCAGGATCACCGTGGTGTGCGGGCGCAGCCGCGCGGCCAGGGTGCGGGCCGCCGCCTCCACCTGGCCGAGGTCCAGGGTGCCGTCCGCGCCCCGTGGGGTCGGGGCGCAGATGACGGCGGTGCGTACGCGGCCCAGCTCGGCCGGGTTGGTGGCCGGCCGGAAGCCCCCCGAGAGCATCCGGCGCAGTTCTGCGGGGGTGAGAGAGCCGCCCTCCGGCCCTGTTTTGTAGCCGAGGGTGGAGATGCCGGCGGCGACGGCGGCCTGGGCCAGGGGCAGGCCGAGATGACCGAGTCCGATGACGGCGAGGTCTGCGGGCATGGAGTGGGCCGTCCTTCCCAGTAACCGATGCGGGACAGGTGCGCAAGCCCTGTGGACAGGATGGGCGAGAGCAATGTCAGACTAGGAGTAAATATGACCGATTTGCGGGATTGATCGATCAAGATTCCTTGCGCGTCGCCGAGAGTTGTCCACAGGCTGCGGGTGGACGGTGGCCGAGGAGGGGCAAGCCGGTCAGACTTTGGGCAGGGGGGATGCGAGCCGGGCGTCGCCGGACAGGTGCGGCCAGCGCGACCAACAGCGGGAGGCAGCGGTGAGGACAGCGACACTGGGGCCGGCGGAGCGCGCCGAGTCACTTGCGGGAATGGCCGAGCGTGAGCTGGACGTGCTGGTCGTGGGTGCGGGCGTGGTCGGCTCGGGTACCGCGCTGGACGCCGTGACACGCGGCCTGTCCACCGGCCTGGTCGAGGCGCGTGACTGGGCGTCGGGCACGTCGAGCAGATCCAGCAAGTTGATCCACGGCGGCCTGCGCTATCTGGAGATGCTCGACTTCGCGCTCGTCCGCGAGGCCCTGAAGGAGCGCGGTCTGCTGCTCGAACGGCTGGCACCGCACCTGGTGAAGCCCGTCCCGTTCCTCTACCCCCTCCAGCACAAGGGCTGGGAGCGGCTGTACGCGGGCTCAGGCGTCGCGCTGTACGACGCCATGTCGATGGCCCGCGGCCACGGCCGCGGCCTGCCCGGCCACCGCCATCTGAGCCGCCGCCACGCCCTGCGCGTCGCGCCGGCCTTGAAGAAGGACGCCCTGATCGGCGCCCTGCAGTACTACGACGCGCAGATGGACGACGCCCGCTATGTGGCGACGCTGGTGCGCACGGCGGCTTCGTACGGCGCGAAGGTCGCCAACCGCGCGCGGGTCACCGGCTTCCTGCGCGAGGGCGAGCGGGTGGTCGGGGCCAGGGTGCGCGATGTCGAGGGCGGCGGCGAGTACGAGGTCCGCGCCAAGCAGATCGTGAACGCCACGGGGGTGTGGACCGACGACACCCAGGCGATGGTCGGGGAGCGGGGCCAGTTCCACGTCCGGGCGTCCAAGGGAATCCATCTGGTCGTACCGAAGGACCGGATCAATTCGTCGACGGGCCTGATCCTGCGCACCGAGAAGTCCGTACTGTTCGTGATCCCGTGGGGCCGCCACTGGATCATCGGCACCACCGACACCGACTGGGACCTGGACAAGTCCCACCCGGCGGCGTCCAGCGCGGACATCGACTATCTGCTGGAGCACGTGAACTCGGTGCTCTCCGTGCCGCTCTCCCGCGACGACGTCGAGGGGGTGTACGCGGGGCTCAGGCCGCTGTTGGCCGGAGAGTCGGACGCCACCAGCAAGTTGTCGCGCGAGCACACCGTGGCCCACCCGGTGCCCGGACTCGTGGTGGTGGCCGGCGGCAAGTACACGACCTACCGGGTGATGGCCAAGGACGCGGTGGACGAGGCGGTGCACGGCCTCGACCAGCGCGTCGCCGAGTGCGTCACCGAGGACATCCCGCTGCTCGGCGCCGAGGGCTACCGGGCGCTGTGGAACGCGCGAGCGCGGATCGCGGCACACACCGGCCTCCATGTGGTGCGTGTGGAGCACCTGTTGAACCGGTACGGGGCCATGGCCGAGGAGCTCCTCGACCTCATCGCGGAGGACCCGACGCTCGGCGAGCCCCTGCCGGCTGCCGAGGACTACCTCCGGGCCGAGATCGTCTACGCCGCCTCGCACGAGGGCGCCCGTCACCTGGACGACGCCCTGACCCGGCGGACCCGCATCTCCATCGAGACCTTCGACCGGGGCACCCGCAGCGCCCGCGAGGCCGCCGAGCTGATGGCGCGGGTCCTCGGCTGGGACAAGGACCAGATCGAGCGCGAGGTGCAGCACTACGAGAAGCGGGTCGAGGCCGAGCGGGAGTCCCAGCGCCAGCCGGACGACCTGACGGCGGACGCGGCCCGGCTGGGGGCGCCGGACATCGTGCCGTTCTGACCGCCGAGTTCCCGCCCATATCACTCGAACGGGTGTCGTGAGCTGGGATCTTCGGTCGCGGCCCGGCCGTTCTACGGGTGCGGGGACAGAACTCGGCGGCGAGCAGGGCCGGTTCGAGCGTCGGGTCCGTGACCCCGTCCGTGTCCTCACCCGGAAGGTGGGGACACGACGACCGTCGACGGTGGCCGCGCCGCGCACGTAGCCGCCGGAGATACGGCCGTTGTGTCCCCACACCGTGGTCCCGCACGGGAGCTTCACCGGGAACAGCCCCATGCCGTACGAGCCATGTGCGGCGCGGGTGCCGAGCATCTCGCGCAGCCAGTGCGGGGGCAGCAGTTCACCGCCGAGCAGGGCCGTGTGGAAGCGGTTCAGATCGGCCGAGGTGCTCACCAGCTCACCCGCCGCGTCGGCCACGCGCGGGTCGAGCTCGGTGACGTCGGAGCGGTCGGCGGCGGACGTGCGGAAGTCCGATTGGGGGGTAGTCGGTGGGTGCGGGAGCCGGTTGCGGTGCGGTCGGGTGGGTGCGGGGTGCGGCCGCCGGTGAGCCGTCGGCGGGGTCCGGGCGTCTCACTGGCTGAGCTCTTGCGGTTCCAGGGGGCCCCAGGGCGTTGGGCACTTGTCGGGTGAGGGACAATGGAGGCTCTGTCAGGGCGGGTTGCATGAGGGGACGCATGTCGGAGGCGGAGCGGGCGGGAGCATCCCGTCAGGACAAGAGCGAACGTCTCCTCGCCGGGCGGTACCGGCTGGGGGATGTTCTCGGCCGCGGTGGCATGGGCACGGTGTGGCGCGCCGAGGACGAGACCCTGGGCCGCACGGTCGCCGTGAAGGAGCTGCGGTTCCCGTCGGCCATCGACGAGGACGAGAAGCGCCGGCTGATCACGCGCACGTTGCGGGAGGCCAAGGCCATCGCGCGGATCCGCAACAACGGCGCGGTGACGGTCTTCGACGTCGTCGACGAGGACAACCGGCCGTGGATCGTGATGGAGCTCATCGAGGGCAAGTCCCTCGCCGAGGCCATCCGCGAGGACGGACTGCTCACGCCGAAGCGCGCCGCCGAGGTGGGCCTGGCCATCCTCGACGTGCTGCGCTCGGCGCACCGTGAGGGCATCCTGCACCGCGACGTGAAGCCGTCGAACGTGCTGATCTCCGACGACGGCCGGGTCGTGCTCACCGACTTCGGCATCGCGCAGGTGGAGGGCGACCCGTCCATCACCTCGACCGGCATGCTCGTCGGCGCGCCCTCCTACATCTCGCCGGAGCGGGCGCGCGGCCACAAGCCCGGACCCGCGGCCGACCTGTGGTCGCTGGGCGGTCTGCTGTACGCGTCGGTCGAAGGCGTGCCGCCGTACGACAAGGGCTCCGCGATCGCGACCCTCACCGCCGTGATGACCGAGCCGGTCGAACAGCCGAAGAACGCCGGCCCGCTGGAGAACGTGATCTACGGCCTGCTCGCCAAGGATCCCGAGCAGCGGCTCGACGACGCGGGCGCACGGGCGATGCTCAACGACGTGCTGCACGCGCCCGAACCCGAGCAGAGCGTGCCCGAGTCGCCGGACGCGACGAAGGTCGTGGCCATGCCGCCCCTGCCGGAAGAGCCGGGGCGGCGGGGTGCGGGCGCCTTCGGTTCCGGCGCCAAGAAGGGCGAGGAACCAGCGGAGCGACTGCGCGGGGCCCTGCGGTCGGTACGCAAGGCCGCGACCGCGGCCGGGGCCGCCACCGCGGCGGCCACCTCGGCGGCGACGGCCCGCGCCAAGACGGTCGGCGGCTCGGAGTCCTCCACGGCGGAGGGAGCCGCCAAGACGGTCTCCCCGAGCACGGGTGCGGGGTCCGGTGGGGCTGCCGGCACGGTCGGCGGCACCTCTGTGCCGTCCACCTCGGCGGCTTCGTCCGTGCCCGGTGCCCCGGCGGTGCCGGGGCAGGCGGGCAGTCGTGACGGTACGTCGGTGAACTCCAGTTCGCCCGGGGGTGCCGGAGCGGCGGGTGCCGCCGGTACGCGGAGCGCCTCGGGGTCCGGGTGGCCGGTGGCTCCCGAGCGCCCGGCGCGCCCGGTGCCGAAGGCCTCGCTGACGGATGTCGTGCCGCTGCGGACGCTGGTGATCCTCACGGTGGTCGTGGCGCTGGTCGTGATCGGCATCGTGCTGGCCCTCACGCTCGGCGGCGGAGACGACAAAGGCTCCAACGGCAGCAAGAGCAACGGCAGCAAGGCGACCACTTCCAGCGGGGCGACGTCCGGAAGCGGTAAGGGCGGCGACAGCAAGGGCAGCAGCGACGCCGACCACACCGACAGCGGAGACAAGTCGGGCTCCGATTCCGGCTCCGGTTCGGGGGACGGGAACGCGAACGCCTCTTCGGGGACGGACGCGAGCGCGAGCACGTCGGCCGGTTCGAGCGGTGACGGCAAGGAGCCGGGCTCGGGATCGGCTGCCACCGCCGTCACGACGTACAAGAGCGGCCAGGGCTTCTCGATCGGGCTGCCGAAGGGGTGGAAGTTCCAGTCCCAGGACGCCGCGGGAGCCCGGTTCGCGGGTCCCGACGGGCAGAAGCTCCTCGTCGGCTGGACGAACACGCCCAAGGACGACCCGGTCGCGGACTGGGAGAACCAGGAGCGCTACATGACGCGCTCCCAGTACTCGAAGGTGCGCATAGAGAAGGTGGCCTACCGCCACTGGAACACGGCCGACTGGGAGTTCACCTATGTGGACGGGGGCACCAAGTACCGGTCGATCGACCGCGGTTTCGTTGTGAACGCGCATCAGGGGTACGCGTTGATGTACACGGCGAAGGCCTCCGCGTGGGACAGCGCTCTGCGCAAGAGCACGTGGAAGACGCTGACCGAGACGTTCCAGCCGAAGTCGTGACGTACCGCTCGCCGAGGTGACGCTCCGCCACGAAGGGGAGCCCGAGATCTCGCATCACCGCTCTGCGGGTTGCCTCGGGCACGTATCGTGAGTGGTTGCGGACCGAACGAAGCCACAACGGAACGCACGGCGAACGGAATTGACCAACCGGTCGGCTGGGGGAAGCATCGTGGACGACTACGCGGGACGGGTACTCGCCGACCGCTACCGCCTGCCTCTGCCACCGTCGGACGAGTACGAACTCGCCGAGAGCCGGGCCTTCGACACCTACAGCGGGCAGGAAGTCCTGGTACGGCAGGTGCCGTTGCCGGAAGTCGTCGAGGCCGAGGTGCTCGACGCGGACGGCCTGCCCGACGGGTTCGTGGCCCGGGACGGCGGGGTGCGGCGGGCGTCCGCCCGGACCACGCGCCGGCCCACCGAACCGGCGGTGCGGCGCGCGATCGAGGCCGCGCAGGCCGCCGCGCAGATCCCCGACCATCCCCGCCTCGACCAGGTCTTCGACGTGTTCGCCGAGGGCGGGTCGCTGTGGATCGTCAGCGAGTTGGTGCCCGCGAGGCCGCTGGCCGCGCTGCTCGCCGAGAAGCCGCTCAGCCCCTACCGGGCCGCCGAGGTCGCCGCCGACGTCCTGACCGCGCTGCGGGTCCTGCACGCGCACGGATGGGTGCACCGGAACATCACCGTGCGCACGGTGCTCGTCTGCGACGACGGTCGCGTCCTGCTCACCGGACTGGCGGCCGGGGCCGCCGAGGAGGCGCTGTGCGGGTACGACCCGGTGCCGGCGCCTGAGGACGACTTCACGACCGGGCCCGGGTCCGGCCCCCGCGCCGGGCAGCCCGGGAACGGCGGTCCGGCCGGGTCGGACGCGGGCGCTTCCCGGGGTGCCGTCGAAGGCGGGCCGGGTGCCGCGGGCGCGCGGGGTCCCGCCGGTGGCATCGGATTCGGCGGTGCAGCGCGCGGTGTCGCCGTGGCGGCCACGAGCGGCGCCGATGCCGAAGCGGCCCGGCGGGCGGCGATCGAGGCCCGCGCGGAGCAGGGAACGCCGGTTCCCGGGACGCCCACGACGGGCCGGGGGCCGCGTGCGCTCGAACCGGCGGGTCCGGGCGGTCCCGCGGGTCCGGGCCGTCCGGCGGGTCCGGGCCGTCCGGCGGGTCCGGGCCGTCCGGCCGGAGAGGCCGGGCGAGGTGGCGGACCGGAGGCGGGCGGGGGAGCGGAGGACGCCGGGGACGACATCCGCGCCGCGCGCGCCGGAGCCATCGCCGCGTACCGCGCCGGAGCACGCGCCGCGGCCCGCGTTCAGGGGGAACAGCGGGGCGACCCGCTCGCCCTTCCGGCACCCCGGCCCTCGGCACCCGGTGAGCAGGGCGAGCAGCCCGGCCGGGACAGCAGGTACGGCGCCTCCCCGCACTCCACGCAGGCCCAGGCCTACGCCCCGCCGCAACTGCCCGGCCAAGGCGGGCAGCAGCGCCCGCACACCGCGCCTCCGGGTCAGATAGCGGACCCGTACGGAGTCGGCGGGACGAACAGGCACGGGGTTCAGCCGCGTCCCGCCGGAGCCGTCGGCGGGGACAACGGCCAAGGACAGCCCACGCTCCCCTCGGGATCGGGATCGGGATCGGGATCGGGAACCGGCGGCAGGCCGGCCCCGGGTGCCGCGGGGTACGGCAACCCCGCGCTCGCGCCCGGACAGGGGCTTTACACCGCAGGGCACGGCGGCCGTCCCGGCGTCCCGGCCCCCGGAAGGCCCGGCGACAGCGACCGGGTCCCGGACAACGGCCGGTTCTCCGGCGGCTTCCAGGCTCCCGGCCACACCCAAGTGCCCGGACATCCCGGCGGGTTCACGGATTCCGGCCACGTCCGCGTGCCCGGCGCCGCTCCGGCCCCCGACCACACCCGGGTTCCCGGCACCCCGCGGAGCCCCGCCCCCGCCCCGCACAACCCCGAGCGCCGCGGCGGCGGTTGGGGTGAGCTGGTCGTCGGGACGCCACCGCGCCGAGGGCCGGCCACCGCGCTCGCGGCGGAGCGGGCCCGGCAGGCACGGATGGCCGTGGTCGGACCGGTCACCGAGCGCTGGGCGCCGGAGCAGGCCGGACCGGTGCACGAGAACTGGCAGTTGGCCGCCCCGATCGGACCGGCGACCGACCTGTGGGCGCTGGGCGCGCTGCTCTTCCGCGCCGTACAGGGACACGCTCCCTACCCGGAGGAGAACACCGCCGAACTGGTGCAGCTGGTGTGCGCCGAGCCGCCCGCCTTCGCCGAGGAGTGCGGGCCGCTGCGGCCCGTCGTCGAGTCACTGCTGCGCCAGGACCCCACCGAGCGGCTCGACTTCGAGGAACTGCGCGGCTGGCTGCGGTCCCTGGTGCGGTCCGCGCCGGAGCCCGAGGCCGGAACGCATGTCGTGCCCGTACCGCCCGTCGACCCGAGCCGGCTGCCGATCGTACGGCGCCGGGGCGAGCTCGTCCGCAGGCGTCGCGCCGGGCTGCCCGCGGCCAGCCCGCACGCCCGCCACAAGCGAGCCAGGCAGGAGACTTCGGCGCGACCGCGCCGGCTGGGCCGCAACCTGCTCCTGCTGGTCCTGCTCCTGCTGGCCGCGGCGGTCACGTACGCCGTGGTCTTCATGCCCAAGTCGGACCGGAGCGGCACGGGCGACGGACGGACCGGCGCCGCCGGACAGGCCGGCCCCGCCCCCGACACCAGCTCCGACGCCACGTCGAGCAGTCGGCCGCGCCCCGACCAGACCTCGCCGGACCCCGGCAGGAGCCCCTCGGGGAAGTCCAGTTCGACCTCCTCGCACACCACCACGGACCCCGACGTCGCCCAGGGGTTCACGCTCCGCCAGGACCCCGAGGGATTCCAGGTCGCCGTGGCGAGCGGCTGGAACCGTTCGCCGAGGAACGGCAGCGGCCAGATCATCTACTCCCAGGGGGACTTCGAGCTCATCGTCGTACCCGGGCGGGACGGCACGGCCACGTACGGCAGCGACCCGATGACCTACCAGCGGGAGAACGAGAAGGAGTTGCAGCCCTTCCGGGACTCGACCTGGGCCACCTCCAGCGGGATGCGGCGGATCGACGTGGGCGGCAAGGTGATGGCCGAGGGCCAGTTCACCTGGCAGGACTCCGCGGGGCGCTCGCTCTACGTGCGCAACCTCGCGATCCTCGTCGGCGGCCACTACCACGTGGTGCAGGTACGCGGCCCGGATGCCGAGCGCGACGAGGTGACACGGCTCTACGAGCAGGCGTCGTCGACCTACCAAGTCACGGGCTGAACAACCCTTTTGCGCACCGGGCGCCGCGTTTGTGCAGGCGAGGACGCCTGAACGCCAAACGGTTCCCTTCCGTACAAGGAAGGGACAACCGTCACAGTGCGGTCTCCGTACGACCCCGCTTGTTCCCTGAGTGGGTACCGCTCTTTAGTCTGACCCTGTCAATACCATTGCGGGGAAACGTGAATCAGATGCAGGGCCTGCTCCTCGCGGGCCGCTACCGGCTTGTCGACTCCATCGGCAGCGGTGGCATGGGCCGGGTTTGGCGCGCCCATGACGAGGTGCTGCACCGCGCGGTCGCGGTCAAGGAGCTGACCGCCGCGCTGTACGTGGCCGAGAGCGACCTGGCCCGGCTGCTCGCCCGGACCCATGCCGAGGCGCGGGCCGCGGCCCGGATCAACCACTCGGCCGTCGTCACCGTCCATGACGTGCTGGAGCACGACAACCGGCCGTGGATCGTCATGGAGCTGGTCGAGGGCAACTCGCTGGCCGACGAGGTCAAGGAGCAGGGGCGCCTCGAACCGGCCGAGGCGGCGCGGATCGGGCTGTGGGTGCTGCGCGCGCTGCGCGCCGCGCACGCGGCCGGTGTGCTGCACCGGGACGTGAAGCCGGGCAATGTCCTGCTGTCGTCCGACCGGCGTGTGCTGCTCACCGACTTCGGGATCGCGCAGGTCGAAGGTGACACGACCATCACGCGCACCGGCGAGATCGTCGGTTCCGTCGACTACCTCGCTCCCGAGCGGGTGCGCGGCCACGACCCCGGTCCGGCCGCCGACCTGTGGGCCCTCGGGGCCACGCTGTACACGGCGGTCGAGGGACGGTCGCCGTTCCGGCGCACGTCGGCGCTGTCGACCATGCAGGCCGTGGTGGACGAGGAGCTCACGCCTCCGCAGTACGCCGGTGCGCTGGAGCCCGTCATCGTCGCGCTGCTCCGCAAGGACCCCGCGGACCGCCCCGGCCTCGACGAGGCCGAGGAGATGCTCGCCGAGGCGGCGGAGGGGCGCCGTCCGAGGACGGCACAGGCGTATGTGTCGACGCAGCACGTGGACACGCGCGTGGGGCACGGTCCTGCCCATGGGGGAGGAACCCATGGGGGCGGAACCTACGGGGGCGGAACCCATGGTGGTCAGGGCCATGGGGGTACCGCCCACACCGGTCCGTCCTACGGCGGACCGACCGCGGGTGACCACGGCCATGGCACCGGTGCCACCACGCACGGGACCGCTTCCCAGGGCGGCGGCCCCGCCGGGACCATGTACCAGCTCCAGTCCGGCCCCGAGCCCAGGAAGCGGCGGCGCGGCCGCACCATCGCCCTCGTCCTGGTCCTGGCCGCGCTGGTCGGCGGCGGCGGTGCCGTCGCCATGCGGTACGCGGACAACTGGCGGCAGAACAGCGACAACTCCGCCGGAACCGGCGGGAGCAAGCGCGGTGCCACCGACAAGCCCAGCGGCCGGGCCACGGACGACGGGTCGGGGACCACAACCGGCGCCCTCCCCGCCAACTGGGTGCGCGTGCAGGACCCCGACGGCTTCAGCGTCGCCCTTCCCGGCAAGAACTGGAAGCGGACACCCAACAACTCCCAGGTCGACTACAGCCCGGACGGCGGCAAGCATTTCGTCCGCATCGCCGTGGACGACTCGCCGGACTTCGCGGACCCGCACAGCCACCAGCTGGACCTGGAGGAGCAGTTGACGAAGCTCCAGGACTACGCGCGGGTGAGCCTCAGGGCGAACACGTTCCGGGACTGCCACGGCTCCCTCTGGGATTTCACCTGGACCGCGTTGCCGAAGCAGACGCCGTTCCCGGGGCAGCGCCGTGCGATCGAGCAGACCTATCTCGGCAGGGACGGCGTCGAGTACGCGATCTACGTTTCCTCGCCCGCCGCGGACTGGGACACCGCGCGCCGGCAGTTCGACGTGATCCTGCGCAGCTGGAGCCCCAAGGCCTGATAACACCTACGGCGATGTGACCGCTCCGGAGGGTCTCCGTCCGGTGGGGCATGATGGGGCCCATGGGGACCGAGGGGGAGAACGTCCGTGTGATCGCGGGCCGTTACCGGCTGGAGGCCAGAATCGGCCGGGGCGGCATGGGCGTCGTCTGGCGTGCCACCGACCAGCTGCTCGGCCGCCGGGTCGCGGTGAAGGAGCTGGTCCTCGACGACTCGCTGTCGGCGGAGGAGGCCCGGCTCCAGCGCGACCGCACCCTGCGCGAGGCGCGGGCCGTGGCGCAACTGCACCACCCGCACATCATCGTCGTCCACGACGTCGTCGAGGACGACGAGCGCCCGTACATCGTCATGGAGTTGATCGACGGCGGCTCACTCGCCGAACGGATCTCCGCGAACGGGCCGGTCGACGCGCGCGAGGCCGCCCGCATCGGCATCGACCTGCTCGGAGCGCTGCGCCGCGCGCACGACGCCGGAGTCCTGCACCGCGACCTCAAGCCCGCCAACGTCCTCGTCGAGGCGGGCACCGACCGCATCGTGCTCACCGACTTCGGGATCGCCCAGGTCGCGGGGGCGACGACGCTCACCGAGACCGGCGCGTTCGTCGGCTCGCCCGAGTACACCGCGCCCGAACGGATGGCCGGGGCACGGACCGGCCCCGAGTCCGACCTGTGGTCGCTCGGCGCGCTGCTGTGCACGGCGCTGAGCGGAGCGTCGCCCTTCCGCCGCGACTCGCTCGGCGGCATCCTGCACGCGGTCGTCGTCGACGAGATCCGTCCGCCGGCCCAGGCCGCACCGCTGCTGCCCGTCGTACGAGGGCTGCTGGAGCGCGATCCGGAGCGGCGGCTCGACGCGGCGGAGGCCGAGCGGATGCTGCGCGCCTTCCGGGACACCGGCCGTACGCCGCGGCTGTCGGTCCCGTACACGCCGACGCGACGGGACGTACCCCTGCACAGACCCGCTCCCGAGGCGTCGCCGCGCTCTTCCGCCACCCCGGCGGACCAGCCGCCCAGGCAGTCCACGCGCAGTCTCCTCGTCGCCGCCGCGCTGGTCGCCGCGATGGCTGGCGCGGGGGTGTCGGCGGCCGCGCTGCTGATGGGCGGAGGCGGCGGTGACGGCAAACCGGCCTCGTCGAGTTCGCCGGGCACGTCAGGAACGTCGATCACGTCGTCGACATCACGGACACCGCATACGTCGTCCCCGGCGTCCGGCACGCTTTCGTCCCCGCCCACGAGCGCCGACCCCACCGTCACGGTGACCCGGCGGCAGACGTCGGCCGCCACTCCCCGCACGGCACCCTCGGGCTACCGCAGCGCGTCGGATCCGAACGGCTTCTCGCTCGCCGTGCCCGACGACTTCACGCGGGATCCGCAGGGGGAGCGGATCTTCTACATGTCGCCGGGTGAGACCTTCCGCCTCGGCATCAAGGTGGCCGATCCCGAGACGGGCGGTCCGCTCGGCGTGATGCGCCGGGCGGACGCCGACGGGCCGTCCAACAACCCCGGCTATCACGACGGCACGGTCGCCAGGGCGACCCACCACGGACACCCCGCCGCCCTCTGGGAGTTCACCTGGAACGGCTTCAGCGCGGCGGAGGGCGCACGGCACACCTACGACCTGTGCTGGGAGGAGGGCGGCCGGATGTACGACGTCTGGGTCTCCGCGCCGGTGGGCCGGGTGACGGAGGCGAAGGAGTACTTCGACGTGGCGGTGGATACATTCGTGGCCTCGTGACGTCCGTAGCCCCGTAAAGGGGAAATAAGGGATGGCGCGCGTCACGGGTCTGTGACCGGTGGACGAAGAGGCTGGATGGAGAAGCGCCCCCGCGATACAGATGGACGCATGAGTGACGACGGGGGAAGCCCTCATGGGGGCGACGAGCCGACGAGTTTCGGTCTGCAACCACCGAGACCCGCGGTGCAGAGCCGGCAGCCGGGGGTCACGGTGCCGGGCCGGCAGTCTGAGGCGGCGGTGCCGGGCCGGCCTCGGGAGGCCGCGGAGCCGGGCGGGCAGCCGGGAGCCGTGCTGCCGGGAGCCCCGGTCGCCGTCCCGTACCCGGGCAATCCGTATGCCACGCCCGCCCCGACCGTCCCGGACCAGCCGGAGGCTCGCGGACCGGAACCCTCGCGGGAACCGGGGGCGGGCCGCCTCGTCGCCGGGCGCTATCGCCTGCTCGCCAAGCTCGGACACGGCGGCATGGGCACGGTGTGGCGGGCCAAGGACGAGACCGTCGACCGTGAGGTCGCCGTCAAGGAACCCCGCGTCCCGGACCATCTTCCCGAGCGCGAACGGGCCACCGCGTACGAGCGGATGCGGCGCGAGGCGCGCGCGGCGGCGCGGCTCGACCACCCGGCCGTGGTCGACGTCCACGACGTCGCCGTCGTGGACGGACAGCCCTGGATCGTCATGGAGCTGGTGCGGGGCCGCTCCCTCGGCGACGCCCTCCAGGAGGGCACGCTCGGGATCCGCGAGGCCGCGCGGATCGGCCTGGAGGTCCTCGGCGCCCTGGAGGCGGCGCACGCGGCGGGGATCCTGCACCGCGACGTCAAGCCCGACAACGTGCTCCTCGGGTCGCACGACCGCGTCGTGCTCACCGACTTCGGAATCGCCCGGATCGAGGGCGAGACCAGTCTGACGGACACCGGCGGCTTCGTCGGCTCGCCCGAATACATCTCCCCGGAAAGGGTGCTGGGCCAGCACCCCGGTCCCGCCTCCGACCTCTGGTCGCTCGGCGTGGTGCTCTACGCCGCCACCGAAGGCGTCTCCCCCTTCCGGCGCAGCAACACGCCCGCCACGCTTCAGTCGGTTCTCAACTCCACACCGGCCGCGCCCGCTTCGGCGGGAGTCCCGCTCGCGGAGGCGATCAACGGCCTGCTCAGCAAGGAGCCGTCCCACCGGCCCGGAGCGGCCGAGGTCCGGCGCCTCCTGGAGGAGGCCGTACGACCGCCCGCCCCGGCGCCTACACAGGTCACGCGGATCGAGGGACCGGACGGACCCGGAGGACCCGGCGGCAGGGTTTTCCGCGTCGGCCGCAGGGCCCTGACAGTCCTCGGAGCGACGGTCGCCGCCGCGGTCGCCGTGGCCGCGGTGGCGGCGTACCTGGTGATCGCGGACCCGTTCGCCGGTCCGCTGCCCGACGGCTGGCGGAAACGGCCTGTGGCGGACGTCGCCGCGACGCTGGCGGTGCCCGCCGACTACCAGAAGGCGACGCCGGACCGGACGTCGGACAAGGAGCACTGGGTCACGTACACCGACTGGAGCGGGAGCATCACGATCGGGCTGAGCCTGTCCAGGAAGTCCGAGGACGCCGGCAAGGAGATCAAGGACTCGGCAAGGGCCGAAATGTACGCGGACGACGGTGAGTTCAAGGCGAGCGGCTCGTACATCCTGAGCATGCCCGCGGGTCCGAGGACGACCCCGGACGCGAAGGCGACGTACCGGGGCAGGGAGTCCGCCCAGAACACGGCGAAGTACATGACCACCGACAGCCAGAATCCCCGCCCCCGCGAGCTCAGGCTCTTCTACTACAAGTCGAAGGCCGGCGACATGTACAGGCTCACGATCAGCTATCCGGGCAAGGGCGACTTCACCGCGCGGGGCCGTGAGGTCGCCGACGCGGCGATCGCGAACCTGGACATCGACAAGCCGTGATCGAACGCGTCGGCGCCGTGCGGGCGTCGGTCCTCTCGTCCCCGGTGACCGGACTGTGACCGGAGAAACGATCCCCTGGTGATCGTCGGATCGACAACGCCCTGATCAGCGTATTCGCTGCCAGTGATCACTGGCGGTGTGTGAGTACTCCGTGAAAGGCCATTACCGACGGGTACCCAAAGGGAGCGAGCGGGCATACCCTGCGGCTCATGACGGACTCGCAGGCCGCGGAGCAGGCCACGGAAGACACCGGCACCGACGAGACGGCCGGTACCGACGCAGCGGCCGGCGTGGCCGCAGCGACCGGCGCGGACCGGACGCCCGCCGCCGACGCGGCGGCCGGCGCGGACCCGGCGGCTTCCGCTCCCGCGGAGGCCGACGCGACGATCGCCGCCGACGCGATCACCGGCGCCGACGCGGAAACGGCTGGTCCGGGCGAGACCGCCGGTCCGGATGCGAGCGTCGGTCTCGGGGACACCGCGGCCGGCGACGACATCGCGGAGGGCGAAGGCGGTGTGGGCGGCGACGACACCACGGCCGGCGACGACACGGCGGACGCGTCCGCCACTCCCGCTGCCGTCGGCACCAACCCCCTCGCTCCCGCCCCGGCCGGCGCCCGTACCGCCGCCGACGTGGTCACCCCCGAGCTCGTCGCGCAACTCACCAAGGGTGTGGCTGGGTCCGGGCGGACCGCCAACCACACCCCGTTCACCGGCGAGAAGCTGGCCGACGTACCCGAGTCCACCCCGGAGGACGTCGAGAAGGCCTTCGAGCGGGCCCGTGCCGCCCAGGTCGCCTGGGCGGCCACCCCGGTACGGCAGCGCGCCGCCGTCCTGCTCCGTTTCCACGACCTCGTGCTCGCCCGGCAGGCCGAGGTGCTGGACCTCATCCAGCTGGAGACCGGCAAGGCCCGGCTGCACGCCCATGAAGAGGTCCAGGCCGTCGTGGTCGCCGCGCGGCACTACGGACGCAAGGCGCCCTCGTATCTGCGTCCCAAGCGGCACGCCGGCGCGGTCCCGACCCTCACCAAGGTCACCGAACTGCGCCACCCGCGCGGTGTCGTCGGGCAGATCGCGCCCTGGAACTACCCGCTGGAGCTGTCGGTCGGCGACGCGCTGCCGGCCTTCGTCGCGGGCAACGCGGTCGTCATGAAGCCCGACACCGAGACCTGCCTCACCGCCCTGTGGGCGCGGGACCTGCTCATCGAGGCGGGGCTGCCCGCCGAGATCTTCCAGGTCGTCATCGGCGACGGGCCGGTCGTCGGACCCGAGGTCGTCAAGCACGCCGACTACGTCTCGTTCACCGGGTCGACCCGGACCGGCCGCGAGGTCGCCCAGGGCGCGGCCGCCCGTCTCGTCGGCGTCTCCCTCGAACTCGGCGGCAAGAACGCCATGGTGGTCCTGGAGGACGCCGACCTCGACAAGGCCGCCGCGGGCGCCGTCCGCGCCTGCTTCTCCTCCGCCGGTCAACTCTGCATCTCCATCGAGCGGTTGTACGTCCACGAGTCGATCGCCGACGCCTTCGCGGAGCGGTTCGCCGCCCGGACCAGGGCCATGCGGCTCGGCACGTCCCTCGCGTACGGGGCCGACATGGGTTCGCTGGTCGGGGAGCGGCAGCTGGAGACCGTGACGCGGCACGTCGAGGAGGCCGTCGCCAAGGGGGCCAGGGTCGTCGCCGGCGGTGTCGCCCGGCCCGACATCGGACCGTACTTCTACGAGCCCACCATCCTCGACGGAGTGGAGGCCCCGATGGCCGTCTGCGCCGAGGAGACCTTCGGGCCCGTCGTCTCCCTGTACCGGTTCAAGACCGAGGACGAGGTCGTCGAGCTCGCCAACTCCACGTCGTACGGGCTCAATTCGTCCGTCTGGACGAAGGACGGGCGGCGCGGTCGCGCGGTCGCGGCCCGGCTGCGGACCGGCACGGTGAACGTCAACGAGGGGTACGCACCCGCGTACGGCAGCGTCCAGTCGCCCATGGGCGGCATGAAGGACTCCGGCCTCGGCCGCCGACACGGCTCCGAGGGCATCCTGAAGTACACCGAGGCGCAGACCGTCGCCCATCAGAGGCTGCTGCCGATGGCGCCGTCCCTCGGCATGGACGACGAGAAGTACGCGGCGCTCATGAGCCGGAGCCTGAAGCTCATGAAGGTGTTCCGGCTGCGCTAGCCCACGGCCCTTCGCGGGCCCTCGACCAACGATCCACGGTTCCCAACCGGTTCTCGATGAGGAGAGCGGCACGTGTCACAGGAGAGCTCTGTCCAGGAACAGCCGGACGAGGCAACGGACGGGGGAACGTACGACTACGACGTCATCGTCGTCGGATCCGGCTTCGGCGGCTCCGTCACCGCCCTGCGACTGACGGAGAAGGGATACCGCGTAGGTGTCCTCGAAGCCGGCCGGCGCTTCACCCGCGACACGCTCCCCAAGAACTCCTGGGACCTCAAGAACTACCTCTGGGCCCCGAGGCTCGGCATGTACGGCATCCAGCGCATCCATCTGCTGGGCAATGTGATGGTGCTCGCCGGAGCGGGCGTCGGCGGCGGCTCCCTCAACTACGCCAACACCCTCTACGTACCGCCGAAGCCCTTCTTCGAGGACCCGCAGTGGAAGGACATCACCGACTGGGAAGGGGAGTTGAAGCCGTACTACGACCAGGCCCGGCGCATGCTGGGCGTGCGGCTCAACCCGACGATGACCCCGTCGGACGTGCACCTCAAGGCCGCCGCGGAGCGGATGGGGGTCGGCGACACCTTCCACATGGCGCCCGTGGGTGTCTTCTTCGGCGACGGACAGGACGCGGACGGGTCGGCCGGGGCGAAGCCCGGTGAGGAGGTCGCCGACCCGTACTTCGGGGGCGTGGGGCCCTCCCGCAAGGCCTGCACCGAATGCGGCGAGTGCATGACCGGCTGCCGGCACGGCGCCAAGAACACTCTCAACGAGAACTATCTCCACCTCGCGGAGAAGGCGGGCGCCGTCGTCCATCCGATGACGACCGTCGTGTCCGTCACCGACGACTCGCGGGGTGGGTACGCCGTCCAGACCCTCCCGACGGACGAGCGGCGCAAGGGGGAGGGGCGGACCTTCACGGCGCACCGGGTCGTTCTCGCGGCCGGCACCTACGGCACCCAGACGCTGTTGCACCGCATGAAGGCTGGCGGACAGCTGCCGTACCTGTCGAAGAGGCTGGGCGAGCTGACCCGCACCAACTCCGAGGCGCTGGTGGGCGCGCAGACGGACAACCGTCGCTACCGCAAGGCGCACGGGACGCCGAAGGCCGACTTCACCCAGGGCGTGGCCATCACGTCCTCGATCCACCCGGACGAGAACACCCACATCGAGCCCGTCCGCTACGGCAAGGGCTCCAACGCGATGGGCGGCATGTCCATCCTCCAAGTCCCCTACGCGGAGGGCTCGTCGAGGGTGGCCGGATGGTTCGTCAACGCGGCGAGGCATCCGCTGCTGGTGCTGCGGTCGCTGTCCAACCGCCGCTGGTCCGAACGCACCATCATCGGTCTTGTCATGCAGTCGCTCGACAACTCCCTGACGACGTATCTGAGGCCGAAAGGCGCGGGCAAGGGGCTGTTGACGGCACGTCAGGGTCACGGCGCTCCCAACCCCAAGCAGATCAGGGCCGCTTCGCAGGCCGCCGCTGTCCTCGCCGAGGAGATCAACGGCTTCGCGGGCAGCAATGTCGGCGAGCTGATGGGCACCCCGCTCACCGCGCACTTCCTCGGCGGCTGCCCGATCGGCGCCGGTGCGGAGGAGGGCGTCATCGACCCCTACCACCGGCTCTACGGCCACCCGGGCATCTCCGTCGTCGACGGTGCCGCCGTCTCCGCGAACCTCGGCGTCAACCCGTCGCTCACCATCACCGCGCAGGCCGAGCGGGCCATGTCGTTCTGGCCCAACAAGGGCGAGGCGGATCCGCGTCCGGCGCCGGGAGCCGCGTACGAGCGTCTCAAGGCGGTGGAGCCGCACCGGCCCGCCGTCCCCGCGGACGCCTTCGGCGCACTGCGGCTGCCGTTCCTGGGCATGCCGACGGTGCCGCCGAAGCCGTAGTCCCGTCCGGCGAAGGGCCGGGGCCCCGGCCCCGGCCGGCAAGGACTCTGCGGTCCCCGGACAACGAAAAGAAGGACCTGCGCCCCCCTCCGAGCGCAGGTCCTTCTCTTCTCGCGACTTCTTGCGACGTCTTGTCGGGCTGATGCCCGCGTCAGTCGTGCCGGGCCGTGTTACGCGGTCGCGCCACCGGACTTGCGGCGACGGACGACGACCAGCGCACCCGCACCGGCGACGACGGCGATACCGCCGGCGAGGCCGATCATCGGCAGGGCGGAGCTGGAGCCCGTCGCGGCGAGGCTGCCGTCGACCTGAGGCGTGTTGCTCTTGTCGGCCGGCTTGTCCGAGACCGGAACCTCGCCGCCTTCCTGCGGCTTGGTGCCGTCGGTGTCCGTGCCGGACGAGACGATCTGGAACTTGTACGCGACCTCGCCGTAGCCGGTGCACGCCGCGTCGGCGTCGCCGTAGATGCTGGCGCCGAGGGAGAAGCCGGCGCCGACCGGGGCGCTGGACTTCACGTTGATACGGAGCGGGATGTCGACCTCGTAGTCGGGCTTGAGCTCGTCGGTGTAGCCGACGAAGCCGACCGCGTAACCCTCGGAGTCGACGTCCTCCCAGACCTTGTCGTCCGGGTTGTACGCCTGGAGCTGGACCTTCTTGCTCTGGAAGAGGTCCTCGCCCGCCTTGTCGGAGGACGCGCCGGCGAAGAAGCCGAGGTCGCTCAGGGTGGAGTCGGAGTTGTTCAGGACGTCCAGGGAGAACTTGTGCCAGCCGCTGCCCGCCGCGATCTTGCCCGGCAGGCCGCTGATGGACACCTGGACCTTGGAGTCCGAGCACTCGGAGGGCTCGGGCTCCGGGGACTCCGACGCGGACTCCGACGCGGAGGCAGACGCCGAAGCGGAGCCGCTCGGGGCCGGAGCGGACTCGCTCGCGGACTCCGACGCGGAGGCGGAAGAGGAAGAGGAAGCCGACGCCGACTCGGACGGCGCGGGGGCGCTCTCGCTCGCGCTCGGCGAGGCCGACTCGGACGGGGACTCGGACACGCTCGCGCTCGCGGACGGGCTTTCTTCCGCGAACGCGGCCGGCGCGACCGACAGCAACGCGAGCGGTGCTATGACAGCCGTCGCGGCCGCTGTGGCCATGGCACGGCGAAGCTTCATGAAGACCTCGTATGTCCAGTGCGCCGTGAACTCGCGGCGCGAATATGACGTTTATGGGTGAGGCCTCCGCGTGTGGGGCGCGGGTGTGGCCGTTGGTTCTGCAGATGTGACCGGCGAAACCTGAGAATGGTTGTCCTGCGACTCACAGAATTTTTATGTGGCCTGAGTCACAGCCTTGTCCGGCTTGCGTACGTCCGTTCGAGCCGCCTACAAATGTGCTTCGTGTCTGAAAAGCAGCCCGGTGACACCGGTGAGCCGACGGTTCCTGACGATGTGTGGGAACAGTTCGCGCGCGACAGCGAACGCGACATCCGCGCCTCGGCCCCCAAAGAACCGTCCGCCCGGGCGCGCATGGTGACGGAGCGACTGCGTCTGCAGGACGCCCGGGAGGCCGAGCGGGCCGCCCGCCGGGGCGCCCGGAAGGAACCGCGGCCGGGCGCCCAGCCCGAGGGCTGGCGTGCGGGCCCCGCGTGGCGCGAGATGGACGGGCGCGCCGCCCGGCGCCGCAGACTGTGGGCGATCCTCGGGATCCCGCTCGCCGTGGCGGTGGCGGTCGTCGCGATGAAGCCGTCCCTGCTGCCCGGTGATCCCTTCGGCACCTCGGCCGCGTCCTCCTCGGCCGGCCCTCGGCTGCCCGACGAGACCGCGGCCCCCACCGCACCGCCCTCCGCCCCGGACTCCCAGTCGCCCACCCGGGAGCACCCGTTCGCCGGATCGCCCGCGGAGCGCTGGGCGGACGGCGCCGCCGCCATCGTCGTCCCGAAGGCCACCCCGGTCGGTTCCCTCACGAAGGAGCAGGTGGCCACGGCGCTGCGGCAGACCAAGAACCTGCTCGTCGGGGCGAACCTCGACCCGGCGACCCTGCGCGGCGAGCGTCCCGAAGCGGCGATCGCCGTCCTCGACCCCAAGCAGCCCCGGATGATCGACGACGTCGACCGCCGGCTGCGCGCGCCGGACGAGAAGCACGATCCGCTGTCCCTGTTCAGCCGCTTCGACCCCCACGAGGTACGCCTGGTCGGGCATGTGGTCAAGACGCGCGGCCGGATCACCTTCAAGGCGGGCGAGGACGCGTCCGTCGCCATCCACGCCGACTACACCTTCGTCTACCCGGTGTCCCCGGCCGGCGGGAACTCGACCGAGGTGACCCGCACCATCGTGCGCCGCGTCCTCGATGTCGCGTTCTCCGACCCGAGGAAGTTCCGGGTCACTCCGGGCAAGTTGCTGGTCCGCTATTACACCGAGAACATCGGCAACTCCGCCTGCGATGTCCACGACGGCTTCCTGCACCCGCGGTTCGTGTCGACCACGCCCACCGGCGCGCCGCCGACCGGCCCGACCAGCGACCCGTACGACCGCAGCCGTGACCTCCGGAGTTCCCCCAGGGTCGGCTGCGGAATGGTGTCCCGGACCTGACCGCGTCGGTGCCCCGGCGTCCGCGCCTCGGGCACGGTGAAGGGCCCCGCGGGACGGATGTCCGCGGGGCCCTTCTTCCGACAGCACCGACGTCAGGGCGGCGCCGGTGCCTCGAAGCGGCGTCGGGGGATGCGCCGCTGGTCGCGGGAGTGGCCGCCGGTCGTATGCGGCGGCGCACGAGGGCGCGCACATGATGCCGGCCCTGAACGGTTTCCGTCGGACGGCCCCGGGCGTCCCCGGGGCCGACCGTTCTCTTGAGTGACCGGCCTGCTGTCCCCTGCCGTCCGGTCACACCACCTGGAGCGAGGTCCCACGACGCACGGCACGATCCGTGCGTCTCATCGCTCCAGCGAAGCCACGCGTGGTTCCTTCGGGCCCGCCCCTGGCTGACACGGACACCAGAAGAAACGAAGTCCGCGGCACCCCGGTCACGCGCCGTACGGGTGAGAGGGAATGCGTACGTGCGTACGCCGGGTACGGGGCCCGGCCTTCCGGACGCCGCCGCCCGTCGTCGTACTCCGGCTCCGGGATTCAGACCCGGCCGCGGCACAGTTCGAGCAGGGTCATGGCCAGCGAGGTGCCCGGCCTGCCGAGCGCCTCCCGGTAGTGGCCGAGGATCTCCATCTCGCGGGAGAGGTTCACCCGGCGGCCTCCGGAGGTGATCCGGGCCTCCTGGATCACGGCCGAGACGGCCATCCGTTCCTGCACGAGACCGATGATCCGGTCGTCCAGAGCGTCGATGCGCTCACGGGCACCGGTGATCACATCGGCGGCCTCGTCGGTGCGGGCGCCGGTCTTGTCGAGTACGTCGGCCATGGTGGGGCTCCTCGGTGGAAGGGGCGCCCCGGAGCGGCACGGCCCGGAAACGGCAGACGCCCCGGGCCTTGTCGGCCCGGGGCGCCTGGGAAGTCGCTTGTCAGTTGCTCAAGCAGCACGACCATGGCAGCCGGTGGGCCGGTTGCCATAGGTAAACAGGAACGTCGTGTGCGTGAGCATGACGGCAGTATGCACGCCCGCGGGGGCGCCGGCCAAGACGGCTCGGATGGTGAGACCCGGCGTCCGGAACCCCGCGGGCGCCGGGCCCGTCGCGGCCCCCGAAGCCCCGCGGGCGCCATGCCCACCGCGGCCCCCGGTAGAATCGGCCGTACACACCCTTTTGCTCACCGCCGGAAGGCAGACCGTGCCAGAAGCGTCCCCCGCCGCCCCCGACACCGTCCTGGTCGTCGACTTCGGTGCGCAGTACGCCCAGCTCATCGCCCGTCGCGTCCGTGAGGCCCGGGTCTACAGCGAGATCGTGCCGAGCACCATGCCGGTCCAGGAGATGCTCGCCAAGAACCCGGCCGCGATCATCCTCTCCGGCGGTCCCTCGTCGGTCTACGCGGAGGGCGCCCCGCGCCTGGACCGCGAGCTCTTCGAGGCCGGTGTCCCCGTCTTCGGCATGTGCTACGGCTTCCAGCTGATGGCGACCACCCTCGGCGGCACGGTCGACAACACCGGTGCCCGCGAGTACGGCCGTACGCCGCTGCACGTCTCGAAGTCCGGCTCCACCCTCTTCGAGGGCACCCCGGACGAGCAGCCGGTGTGGATGTCGCACGGCGACGCCTGCTCCGCCGCTCCCGAGGGCTTCACCGTCACGGCCTCCACGGACGTCGTCCCCGTCGCCGCCTTCGAGAACGACGAGAAGAAGCTCTACGGCGTCCAGTACCACCCCGAGGTCATGCACTCCACGCACGGTCAGCAGGTCCTGGAGCACTTCCTGTACCGCGGCGCGGGTCTCACCCCGTCCTGGACGACCGGCAACGTCATCGACGAGCAGGTCGCCCTGATCCGCGAGCAGGTCGGCACCAAGCGCGCGATTTGCGGTCTGTCCGGCGGAGTGGACTCGGCGGTCGCCGCGGCCCTCGTCCAGAAGGCCATCGGCTCGCAGCTCACCTGTGTGTACGTCGACCACGGTCTGATGCGCCAGGGCGAGACCGAGCAGGTCGAGAAGGACTTCGTCGCCGCGACCGGCGTGCAGCTGAAGGTCGTGGACGCGGAGGAGCGCTTCCTCACCGCGCTCAAGGGCGTCTCGGACCCCGAGGAGAAGCGGAAGATCATCGGGCGCGAGTTCATCCGCGTCTTCGAGCAGGCCCAGGCGGAGATCATCGCCGAGGCCGCCGAGGGCGAGGACGTCGCGTTCCTGGTCCAGGGCACGCTCTACCCGGACGTCGTCGAGTCCGGTGGCGGCACCGGCACCGCCAACATCAAGTCCCACCACAACGTGGGCGGCCTCCCCGAGGACCTGGAGTTCCAGCTCGTCGAGCCGCTGCGCAAGCTGTTCAAGGACGAGGTCCGGATGGTCGGCCAGGAGCTCGGCCTGCCGGAGGAGATCGTCCAGCGCCAGCCGTTCCCCGGCCCCGGCCTCGGCATCCGGATCGTCGGCGAGGTGACCAAGGAGCGTCTGGACCTGCTCCGCCAGGCCGACGCCATCGCCCGCGAGGAGCTCACCGCCGCCGGCCTCGACCGGGACATCTGGCAGTGCCCGGTGGTCCTGCTCGCGGACGTGCGCAGCGTGGGCGTCCAGGGCGACGGCCGGACGTACGGCCACCCGATCGTGCTCCGTCCGGTGTCCAGCGAGGACGCCATGACGGCCGACTGGTCCCGGCTGCCGTACGACGTCCTGGCGAAGATCTCGACGCGCATCACGAACGAGGTCGCGGACGTCAACCGCGTCGTGCTCGACGTGACGAGCAAGCCCCCGGGCACCATCGAGTGGGAGTAGTCCTCCCGCGAGGGGCGTAGCAGCTCCTAGGTCCGCTTGAGCGTGCGCACCGGCGCGCCGGGCTTCCAGACCTGGACGACCAGATACGTGTCGTCCTCGACGTAGGTCCGCGTGACCTCCGTCAGTTCGGTGCGGAAGAGGTGGAACGGCTCCGGCGGTTCCACCTCTTTCACGTACGCCGCCTTCGCGGGGACGTCGTCGCCCACCTCGACCGCCCGCCCGCTGATCCGCACGTCGCCGCCGCCCATGTCCGTGCCGGCCCCCGGATTCGCCTGGAGCGCGAAGCGCGGGTCGCGGCGCAGGTCGAGGACCTTGAGGGAGTCCGGCATCATGCCGAGCCACAGCTCGCCGTCCAGGAAGCGGACCTCGATGCCGGAGGTGCGCGGCGAGCCGTCCTTGCGGAGGGTCGCGAGGACGTGGTGGGTGAAGGCGCCGAAGCGCTGTTCGACGGTGCCGGCGAGGTCCGGTTCGGCCGTGGAGAGAGCTGCCCAGTTCATGACCCGAGTCTGGCGCGGATACCCGACATCTCCTGTCGGGTATTGCCGGTGTCCATCTTTGGACCTCTTTTTTCTCTCATGGAACACCCCTGTTCTCCTGCGCTGACCGCGGGTAACTTCCGCTCCGTACCGAACACGCCAGTGGCTGGAGGACATATGCACGGGCCCACTCCGCCCCTGCCCCGCCCCACCGACCAGCTGAGCTTCGCCATGCCGCCGATGCACGAATCGACGGACGACGAACGGCAGCATCGCAAGGAGCGGCTGGCCGGCGCGCTGCGGCTGTTCGGACGGCTCGGCTTCGAGGACGGCGTCTCCGGACACATCACGGCGCGCGACCCTGAGCACAGCGACTGCTTCTGGGTCAATCCGTTCGGCATGCCGTTCAAGCACGTCACCGTGAGCGACCTGGTCATGGCCAACCAGGACGGTCAGGTGATCCAGGGCCGCTACCACGTGAACCAGGCGGCGTTCACCGTGCACTCCCAGGTCCACGCCGCCCGCCCCGATGTCGTCGCCGTCGCCCACTGCCACTCCGTGCACGGCCGCGCCCTCGCCGCCCTCGGTGATCTGCTCGACCCGATCACCCAGGAGAGCTGCGCTTTCTATGAAGATCACGCCCTTTACGACGCCTACTCCGGGGTCGCCGTCGACGCCGAGGAGGGCCGCAGGATCGCGTCCGCGCTGGGCAGCCGCAAGGCGCTGGTGCTGCGCAACCACGGGCTGCTGACCGTCGGGGACTCGGTGGACGCGGCGGCCTGGTGGTTCCTGTCCATGGAACGGTCGAGCCAGGTCCAGCTCACCGCGATGGCCGCGGGCCGGCCCCTCCTCATCGACCACAAGCAGGCGGTCGCCACCCGCGAACAGCTCGGCGGCGACCTGGTGGCGTGGATCAACTACCAGCCGCTGTGGCAGGACATCAGCCGCAGCGAACCCGACCTCCTCAGCTAGGACTTGTCCGGACATGGGCCGAGGTCGGATGGGGGGAACGGTCACCGCGACGGTGCTAGAAGCCCCGCAGGACGGCCGCCTTCGTCAGGGCGAACTCCTCGTCCGTCAGAACGCCGTCGCGGTACAGCTCGCCCAACTCCCGCAGGCGGCGCAGCAGTACGTCGTGATGGTCGGACTGCGCCGGTACCGCCGGGGCCGGCCGATGCCGGTCCATGTACGCTCCGGCGCGCGTGGAGGGGTGCGGCAGCCGAGCCGTGACCGCGGTGGCGACCAGCGCGGTGAGCAGGTCGCGGCGGGTGCTGCCCCACAGATCGAGGGCGTACGGGTCCTTTTCGGGCGGCAGTTTGGAGAACACCGCCTCACGTGTCACAAAACGGAGGAAACCGTCCTCGTAACCGGAGTTGGGCAGCCACTCGACCTGCACGAGGTCGCCCAGGGCGATGATCCGCGGACCCGTCGCCCGCTTGACACGGTCGGAGGTGTCCGCCCAGTCGATGCGCACCTGCGTCCCGTCGAAGGAGACCGTGCCGTCGCTGGAACGGACGGACACCGGGACGGGCGGTCCCGCGAGCAGATAGGTCTTCGCCGGTTCCTTGGGGATCTGGTCCAGGAGCAGCGCGCGGCGGATCTCCTCGGCGACGTACTCGGCCACTCCGGAACGGTCGACGTCGACCGACAGCTTGTAGGGGTCCGCCGCGTCGGGCAGCCGGCCCCCGGTCGCCTGGAGCAGTGGGTCGGCACCCTCACGCAACCGCAGCCGCAGCCGGCCACGCTTGCGTTCGGGTTCGTAGACGATGCCCGACACCGCCTCCAGAGGGACGGAGATCTCCCCGTATGTCTGCCGGAACAGGGGCACGGTCCGGTGCAGTCCCGGCGTGATCCTGACCGTGCTGCCGTCGAAGGCCCAGGTTCCGTCGCGCTGGATGATCTCGGCCATGGACAAATTCTCGCAGCCGGGTCAACAAGGGGTCCCTCGCTTCACCCGTGCCGAACCGACCTGACGCGTGCGAACCGTGCTCCGTACGGCACAATTCGCTGTCATCACAGAACAGTTGTCAGGCAGGTGTGCGGCAGTCAGGCGTACGGACGCTCCGGTGTGCGATGGTCTGGCACATCAGGTCCGGCCGCACGACGGCCGGGCACGTCGGGGCGTACCGGATCAGGCCGTGCGGCCGACCGGTGCGGCGTACCGGATTCCGGTCGCGTGGCGGCCTGACGGGTGCTTCGCGTCGTGGACGGTCGGCTGGTCGGGCGGGTGCGGGCTTCGGGCTGTACGTCGGCCGGGCGCACGTGACGCCTCGGCGGTGTGGGGGTCGGGCGTGCGTGGCGTTCCGGCGGTGTGACGGTCGGGCGTATGGACGTTCCGGTTGTACGGAGTTTTCTGGCGCGGGAAGGCGGCAGCGGGCGTGGCGGTGCAGGAGGCGAGACACGGTGCGGGGCACGGTGCCGGGTCGGGTGCCGGGTCGGGCACCGGACAGGGTGGCGGGCGCAGCGGTGGTCCGGGTGGCGGGCCGGGCGGAGGCCTGGGCGGGGGGTCGGGCGTGCACGAGGGCGGCTGCACGTGCGGGGACTGCCCGCACGGGGCGCGTACGGGGCACCGGCGGGCTGTCTCCGCGTTCCTCGCCAAGCGCGACGCGCTGGCGTCCGGACAGGGGCTGCCCGCCGGCGTCGCGCACTCCGCCTCCGCGTCCCGGCAGTGGGTGTCCGACGAACTCACCCAGTCCGCGGACCTCGTCGCCGAACGCGGCCGGCTCGAGGGCGAGACATGGCTGGGCCGGCTGTGGCGGTACACCGCCCACACCGTCTGCGCCGCCGTCGTCGTCCTCCTGCTCGTTCAGGCGCTCACCGCGATCGGGGCCGGCTGGACGGCGGCGCGGACGGCCGGGCTGCTCGCCGCGGTCGTCCTGGCCGGACTCCTGACGGGGGCGGCCTGGCTGCACCGGACGCGGGGCGGGGCCCTCGCGCCGGTCATCGGCGAGGACAACCGGCTCTCCACCTCCCGCGCGGTCGCCGGGGGTTGGGTGCTGCTCGTGGTGTACGCGGTGCTCGTGCTGGTGGGGCAGCTGGCGGTGGCCTCGGCGCCCGGCCGCCGGGACGAACTCATCGCCGGGCTGGAACTCGCCCGGGGCGCCGGTGTCGTGACCGTCGTCGCGGTGGTGTGCGGGGTCGCGGTGCTGGTGCGGCGGGTGGTCGGGCTGCGGGTGCTGGGGCAGCGACTGCAGAAGGTCCGCGCGGACCGGCCGCGCGCGGCGGACCTGCTGACCGACGACTCAGGGCGGGGCAGCTTCGCGGACATCCAGTACGTCGTGATCAGCGGGGTCGCTCTGGTCTTCGCGGCGGTGCGGCTGGCCCGGCGGCCGTCGCAGTTGCCCGATCTTCCGTGGGGGCTGGCCCTGTTGGTGCTGGTGTCGGCCGCGACCTATCTCGCCGGGAAGTACGCGGAGGGCGGGCGCCCGGTGATCCTCTCCGTGGTCCGGTCCCGTGAGGCGGGTGACCTGGACGCGCCCATTCGCACCGGGGACGACATCGAGATCCGCGGGGCCGGGTTCGTGCCGCCGGGGGCGCAGACCGCGGACCGGCTGTCGCGGATGGTCGTGCGGATCGGGCCGGTGCACGTGCATGTGCCGTTGGTGCCGGTGTCCGGGGGGTTCAGCAATCCCACGGACGCGGTGCTCACGGTGCCTGTGCCGGTGGACGTGGAGCCGGGGCGGGTGGAGGTGCAGGTGGTCACCGCGGCGGGGGTCGAGACGAACCGCTACGAGATCGACGTGACGGACTGAGGAAAGGCCGGCGCCGTTGAGGTCGGGGCCGTTGTTCAGCCCCTACGGCGTTTGAGGAGTGGGGGATGGGGCGGAGCCCCGGAGTTGGGAAGGGCAGGGGCGGAGGGGGCGAAGAACCGCTGTGGGGGTGCCGGGGCGCGAGAGGTCGGCCCGGGGTGTTCAGGGAGATGGAGCCCGAAAAAAGGTTCCAGCCCCTGAGTAGGGGAACCGATTCGTACGTATGGTCTGTTGAGTGGTCAACGGCACGCGGGCGAAAGGCGGCGGAGAGCGATGACTCACGGTATGCGGACGGATACTCACACCCAGTATCTGGAGGAGAGGCGGGACTGGCGTGATACCGCTACCCGTTACGCCCTGTTGCCACTCCGTGTCTTCCTGGGTGTCACCTTCATCTACGCCGGCCTCGACAAACTGACCAACAGCGCCTTCATGAAGGCCTCCGGATCGGGCTCGATCGGCGACATGATGCGCACGGTGCGTGACTCCTCCGCCATACCGGCCCTCGTCGACCTGTCCCTGAAGAGCCCCGTCGGCTTCGGCTACGCCATCGCGTTCGGCGAGCTGGCCGTCGGAATAGGCACCCTGATCGGCCTGTTCACCCGCCTCGCCGCACTGGGCGGCGCGCTCATCTCGCTCAGCCTGTGGCTGACGGTGAGTTGGGCCTCCGACCCGTACTACTACGGCAACGACCTGCCCTATCTGATGGCCTGGACCCCCCTCGTGCTGGCGGGCGCCTCGATCTTCTCCGTGGATTCGGCTCTACGAGCCCGGCGCAGGCAACGCGCCGGGGCCTATCGCTAGAACCGTCCTAGGAGTTCACGCCGCGCGGACCTCGGTCCGTGCGGCGTTTGCGTATGGCGTGGTTGACGGATGCCGCGGCGCCCGCCAGGCAGAGGCCGACGACAACGACGGGGATGATCGCGAACCACTCCGTGTCCCACCAGCCGCCCGCGTCTCCCGCGTAGGCGACGCCCCCGGCGGTGAGGAAGAGGCCCGCCACCAGCTTTCCGGGCTGGAACTCATGACGTGGCACGGGCCACCTCCGCCTGGCCGACGCCGACCTGGAGATCGAGGTCGAGGGTGCCGCCGTTCTTGCCGCCCGTCGTCGGCGGCAGGGTCACCTGCTTGTGCTTGCCCGGTTCCACGTCCACGTCCTTCTTGTTGTCACCCGGCAGCTGGATGTCTCCGACGCCCACTTCGACGGTGAGGCGTACGGTCGCGTCCTTGGGGACGATCACCTTCAGCCGGCCGGCGCCCACCTGCGCGTCGGTCTTCACCGTCTGCCCCTTGGCGAGGTCGACGCGGCTGAGGTCGAGGGTGCCCACGCCCGTGCCGAGGTCGTAACTCGGCCGTACGTCGGCCGCGGTCGCCGGAGTCCAGTTCGTCCGCACCCAGTGTGTGCCGATGTCCTTGGGCAGGGCCGCGGAGGCCGCGAGGAGGCCCGCCGTGATCACCGCCAGGAAGATCGTTCCCGCGCCCGTGCGGCCGAGGAAGGAGCTGAGGGCGATGCCCAGACCGAACACGATGAGGGCGGCGGCCAGTCCGGCCTGAAGGCTGGTGCCGAGCGCCTGGCCGTGCCAGTTCAGGCCGGTGGTGAGGCCACCCGCGAGGAGGGCGAGCAGGAACACCCGGCCGCCTATCGGGCGGGGGCCGCGCTGCTTGCGCTCCCGTTCTGTGCGCGGGTCGGGGCGGGAGGTGCCGCGGGCGATGTTGAGCGCGGCCGCGACATCCCGGTCCAGGGTCTCCGGCGGCCCCCACATGTAGCCGGTACCGCCGACGTGCGAACCGTCCTTGACGATCGGGTCGCGCCACCAGGAGGGATAGGAGGCGGGCACGGGCGGGGCCTGCGCCTCCGGCGGGGCGTCGGCGACGGCCTGCGCGGCGAGGGGATCCGGGTCGGTGGCGCCGCGGTTCTGCGACCAGTAGCCCGCGCCGGCCAGCAGCAGGGACAGGACGACGGCGAACGTCAGCACGCTGCCGTTCTTGAGCATGGACAGGAACACTCCGCAGCCGACCAGCGCGAAGAGCACGGCGGTCAGCGCCTGGCCGTCGACACGGCCGGTGAGCAGCTTGCGGACCTCGTTCTCCTCATCCTCGTCGTACGGGACGAAGAGCCAGGCGAAGCCGTAGAAGATGAGGCCGATGCCGCCGGTCGCGGCGAGCACCGCGAGCACGATCCGGAAGATCACCGGGTCCATGTCGCACTGCCGGCCGAGCCCGGCGCACACCCCGCCCAGCATCTTCTGCCGACGGTCGCGCCGGAACCTGCGCGGCACCTCGGGCGCGGCGCCGGCGTCCGCGGCCCGCGCCGCGGCCGCTTCCCCGCGAGCGCGCGGCTCATCACCCGGAGCGGTGCCGGGGTCCGGCTCCGCCGCCGCGTGCTGCTGATCTGTCATGCGTCCATGGTGACGGGCGGGACGGCCCGGCGGCAGTCGGGATGACCCTGGCCGAACCCTGATATCCGCCCGGAGGGGAGGGCGGGGACTGTTCGAGTGCCGATTTCTGAAGATCAGGGGAGTATCGGGGGCCGACCCTGATGCTCCGGTCCGCCGGGCGTGTGAACATCGATGGCATGCCGGAAGCCGCAGCCATGCCCGTCGACGACCCGCGGCCCCCGCGCAAGCTCTACCGCAGCAGCGACGGACGCTGGCTCGGGGGCGTGGCGCGAGGGCTCGCCGGGCATCTCGGGCTGCCCGTGGTCTGGGTGCGGCTGATGTTCGTCGGACTGTTCATGGCGGACGGGCTGGGCGCGCTGCTGTACGCCGCGTTCTGGTTCTTCGTGCCGCTCGGCGTCGGCGGCGTCGGCTCCGGCGGCCGCACTCCGGCGTTCACCACCGAGATCTCGCCCGACGGCCGGCGCAGGCTCGTGGCCCGCAAGCCGGACAAGGGCCAGATCGTCGCCCTGCTCCTCATGGTCGTCGTGGCCATGGTCTTCGTCGGCAATGTGAATCTCGGCGGCGGCACGAAGGCGTATCTGTGGCCGACGGTCCTCGTCGGCGCGGGTGTCGCCCTGGTCTGGCGCCAGGCGGACAACGCGCGGCGGGCCCGCTGGGCGGAGGTCGGCCGCCGTCGCCGTACGCTCACGCTGCTGCGGTCCGCGGCGGGCGTCCTGCTCGTCACCGCCGGCGTCTCCGGGATATTCGTCCTCCAGGGCTCCGCGGCCCACCTCGGCTCGGTGCTCCAGGCCGCTCTCGCGGTCCTCGTCGGCATCGCCCTGCTCGCCGGCCCCTATCTGATCAGGATGACCCAGGACCTCTCGGAGGAGCGCCTGATGCGCATCCGCGCGCAGGAGCGGGCCGAAGTCGCCGCCCACGTCCACGACTCGGTGCTGCACACCCTGACCCTGATCCAGCGCAACGCGGAGAACGCGAACGAGGTGCGGCGGCTGGCCCGCGCCCAGGAGCGCGATCTGCGGGCCTGGCTCTACAAGCCGGAGGGCAGCGGCAAGGACGAGGACGAGGAGCCCGACACCCTCGCCGAGGCGGTCCGCCGCCATGCCGCCGAGGTCGAGGACAAGCACGGCGTTCCCATCGAGGTCGTCGTCGTGGGCGACTGCCCGCTCGACGACCGCCTGACCGCGCAGATGCAGGCAGCGCGCGAAGCGATGGTGAACGCGGCCAAGTACGGTGGCGAGGGCGGCGCCGTACAGGTCTACGCCGAAGTCGAGGGCAGGACGGTCTTCGTGTCCGTCCGCGACCGCGGCCCCGGCTTCGACCTCGACGCGATACCCGCCGACCGCATGGGCGTCAGAGAATCGATCATCGGCCGTATGGAGCGCAACGGCGGCACGGCGCGACTGCGCGCGGTGCCGGACGGCGGCACGGAGGTCGAGCTGGAGATGGAAAGGGCGGAGAAGACGTCATGAGCGACACGAACGAGCCTGTGGAGTCCGGCGGTTCGGCCGGGGAGACCCCTGTGGCCGCCGCGTCCGGAGGCGCCGCCCCCGCGGCCGGTCCGGGCGGCACCGAGGGCGGGCGCCGGGTGCGCGTGGTGCTCGTCGACGACCACCGCATGTTCCGTACGGGAGTGCAGGCCGAGATCGGGGAGACCGAGCGGACCGGCGTCGAAGTGGTCGGCGAGGCCGCGGACGTCGACCAGGCGGTCACGGTCATCACGGCCACCCGCCCCGAGGTCGTCCTCCTCGACGTCCACCTTCCCGGCGGCGGCGGTGTCGAAGTACTGCGCCGCTGCGCCCCGTTGATGGCCGACGCCGAGCAGCCGGTCCGCTTCCTCGCGCTGTCCGTGTCGGACGCCGCGGAGGACGTGATCGGCGTGATCCGCGGCGGCGCCCGGGGATACGTCACCAAGACGATCACCGGCACGGATCTCGTGGACTCCGTCTTCCGCGTCCAGGACGGCGACGCGGTCTTCTCCCCGCGCCTCGCCGGTTTCGTCCTCGACGCCTTCGCCTCCACCGACGCCCCGCCCGTCGACGAGGACATGGACCGCCTCACCCAGCGCGAACGCGAGGTCCTGCGCCTCATCGCCCGGGGCTACGCGTACAAGGAGATCGCCAAACAGCTGTTCATCTCCGTCAAGACGGTCGAGTCGCACGTCTCGGCGGTCCTGCGCAAACTCCAGCTGTCGAACCGCCACGAACTGACCCGCTGGGCGACAGCGCGTCGGCTGGTCTGAGCGATCACGTGATCACGCCACCCGGGTGGCCCCCGCGAAGGGCATCTCGCTGATCGGGGCCAGCCGTACGGGCGCCGACGGATTGGGGGCGTGGATCATCTGGCCGTTGCCGACATAGATACCCACGTGCGTGATTCCCGAGTAGAAGAACACCAGGTCGCCGGGGCGGAGTTCGGAGAGGGTGACCCGCTGGCCGGCGTTGATCTGGGAATAGGTCGTCCGGGGCAGGGAGATGCCCGCGGAACGGTACGCGGCCTGGGCGAGCCCGGAGCAGTCGAAGGCGTCGGGGCCGGTGGCGCCCCAGACGTAGGGGCTGCCGAGCTTCGAGTAGGCGTAGGCGACGGCCGCCGCCGCCCGGGAGTTGGGCGCGGCGACGGTGCTGCCGTCGGCGCCGGGGGCACCGGATGTACCGGACGGGGCCGGCTCGCGGGCCGAGGAGCGAGACACGTGCTGCTGCTCGTCCGCGCCGCCCCGCTGCACGTACTGCGTGCGCTGCTCCGGGGTGAGCCGCTCGAGCAGTCGGCGTGCCGCGTCGAGCTTTTCGTTGATCGTCTTCTTCTGCCGCTTCAGTTCGGTCTGTCGCGACTTGAGCGCGGCCAGTTCGATGTGCGCCGCTCCGCGCAACTGCTCGATCTCACGCAGCTGTTTGCGTACCCCGGCGACTTCCGCCGACTGCCGGGTGCCGACCCGCTCCGCGAACGCGGCCCCGTCAAGGTACTGGTCGGGGTGGTCGGAGAGCGCGAGTTGCACCACGGGGTCGAGTCCACCACTGCGGTACTGCGCCGCCGCCATCGAACCCAGCGCTTCCCGCGCCGAGTTGAGCCGGTCCTCCCGGCGGGCCGCCTCGTCGCGGAGTGTGCTCAGGTGGGCCTCAGTCCGGTCGGCCTTCTCCTTGGCGCCGTCGTACTTCTGGGTGGCGACCTCCGCCTCCTCGTACAACTTGTCGACCTTGGCCTTCACCTGCGCCGGGGACAGCTGGGGGTCGGCATGCCCGATCCCGTCGAAGCCGGTCGCCGTCGCCGCGCCCGCGAGGGCGATGGTGACTGCTGTGCGGGCCGTGGTTCCGCCGATCGAGCGCTGTTTGGCCTTGCGGTGCGCTGCCACGAGGGCCCACATCCTTCCGTGCGACCGCCCTTGCGGGTGCGGTCAAGCGGTGACACGTCCGGCGGCGGCTCACACAGGGGGAGCGGGCCGCCGCCGGACCTTCTCGGCGGTGGTGTCCGACTGCCGCCCCTGGCCCGGGCGGCGGTGGGGAGCCGGTCACCTGGGGGAGGACGCTAAACCTGGGAGTGTGGCGTTGGTAATGCTATGTACGGAACTGTCGCCACTGGATCGCCGAGTGACCGGATGCGACCAGGATTCCGGCCTTGCATCGCCGACTTCACGCAGGGTGATGACCGATGCGGCGAATCCCGGACGACCGGAGTGGCGCCGGTGCTACGGATGACACGCGATGGCCCGGTGGCAAGGGGGTGGCGAGAGGGGGCGGAGCGAAGGGATGGCCCGGTGAGGAGGGGCGACAGGGTGTGCGATTAGGCTCCGGCCCCATGGGCGTACTCATCAATCTCTTCGTCGGCCTGCACATCATCGGCATCGCCGCGCTCCTCGGCGGCTTCTTCACCCAGATGAAGGCGATGGGCCAGGGCACGGCCCGCTTCGTCCCCGCGATGCTGCACGGTGCGCTGACCATGCTGGTCACCGGTGTCGCACTGGTCGGGCTCAACCAGGCCGACGGCAACACGGTCAACACCGTCAAGATCGGTGTGAAGCTGGCCCTGCTGATCGTGATCCTCGGGCTCGTCTATGTGAAGCGGGACGAGGAGACGGTGGACAAGCGCCTCTTCGGTCTGGTCGGCCTGCTGACCGTCACGAACATCTTCATCGCCGTCCTGTGGACCTGACCGGCGTCTTCACCCGCGCGCGGGGCTTGACCGGCTCGCCTCCGTACGGCGGGCTTGAGCGGCCCCTCGCCTCCGTGAGGCGCTTGAGCGGCGCCGTCACCTCCGCGCCGCGGACCTGACGGCGAGGGCGGCGCCCGTGGCGATCGCGAGCCATACCGCCACCGCGATCCACAGCAGGACCTGCCCCGGCCCCTTGAGCCAGAAGACGTCGAGGGCGGCCGCGACCGAGAGGGTGGCCACCGCGGTCATCCCCATCGGGAAGACGGTCGCCCAGCGCCGTGCGTCGTACCGCGGGCGCGGCCACACCGCCTCCGTGACGAGCAGCACGCAGTAACAGGTGAGGTCGAGCACGAGCAGTGTGCCGGTCGCGGCGCGCAGGACGCCCTGGTCGTCGTTGTTCCACAGGTAGATGTTCACGTGGTGCGCGGCGACGAGTCCCGCCCCGGCCAGCGCCGAGATCGCGAGCGCGCCGCCCGCCACCCAGTGGTCCCCGGCACCCCGCTTCACCTCCCACAGGTCGAAGTGCCCGAACGACACCCCGTAGAGCACGATCCCCAGCCAGAACAGCACCATCGCGGCGTGCGCCAGCCAGTCCGAGCCCACGGCGCCGGCGATCGTCGAGCCGAGGACCGAGAGCCCCTGCGTGGCCACGCAGACGAGGAACACCTCTCCCGCCATACGGCGCCGCCAGTGCCGTACGACGGCGACGAGCAGGATCGGCCAGAGCGCCGCCGACAGTGCGAGCAGGGCCTCGGCGAGGCCCTGCCACCCCAGTTCGGAGATCCGGGTGCCGAGCACGGTGGTCGCCGCGACCGCGTTGAGCCCGGCCGGCGTGCCGGCCTGCCGCATCCATTGCTCCCGGTCGCCCACCAGCCGGACGAGGAAGTCCGCGGCGAGCCCGAGCCAGGCGAGCGACGCGAGGACCAGCGCGATCCGGGAGAGGGTCTCGTAGCCGGTCAGGTGCAGCCCGATCGAGATGATGCCGGTGGCCATGACGGCGGTCCCGGCGGCGGGCGACCGCCCCGCCCACCAGGCGCGGAACGAAGCGGTGTCCGGCATGTCCGGTGTGTCTGGCATGCGCCCGATGCTAGGGATCTCCGCACCGGTTGCCGGCGGGGCACGCGCGTGGGGCGCACGAAAACACCGGGCACGCGTGCGGGGGGTACGAAATGCGGGGCACGCGCGCGTGGGGCTTCAGCCGCTCCACGCGCGCGTGCCTCGCGAAGGGCGCTCGCGCCCCGGTCTACGCCGGGCGCACCACGCTGTGGATCGCCGAGGTGCCGTCGTAGTAGATCGATTCCTCGCGGACGTACGCTCCCGGCTTCGGTGCGTGGATCATCATGCCGTTGCCGATGTAGAGGCCGACGTGGCTGATGTCGCTGTAGAAGAAGACCAGGTCACCGGGCTGGGCGTCAGCGAGGGAGACCGTCGTCCCCGCGTTCACCTGGTCGTAGGTGACGCGCGGAAGGCTGACGCCGGCGGCCCTCCAGGCGGCCTGGGTCAGGCCCGAGCAGTCGTACGAGTCCGGGCCGGTGGCGCCCCAGACGTACGGCTTGCCGATCTGCGCGCGGGCGAAGGAGAGCGCCTTGGCCGCCTTCGTCGCGTACGAGGAGTCCGTGGCCGTCGATCCCGTCGCGGATCCGGCAGTCGAACCGGTCGTCGATCCGGTCGTCGATCCGGTCGTCGTGCCCGACGACTGCTGCTGGGCGGCCTTCTCGGCGGCCGCCTGCTGCCGTGCCAGCTCGGCCGCCTTGGCCGTGGCCTGCTCCTGCTTCTTCTTCTCGATCGCCGCCAGCCGCGCCTTCTCCTCGGCGTCGAGCTTCGAGAGCAGGCTGCGGGCCTCGCTGAGCTTGCGCTGCACCGCGGCCTTGGACGTCCTGAGCGCGTTCTGCGAGGCGGTCAGCGACTGCAGGCTCCGACTGGCCTCCGCGCGCTTCTTGGTGGTGGCGGCCTGCTCCGTGATGTAGTCGTCCACGGCCGCCTTCTGGCGGGTCGTCAGACGGCTCATCAGCTGGGTCTGGTCGAAGTAGTCCTGCGGGTTGTCGGCGAGCAGCAGTGTCGCGGTGCTGGGCGCCGCGGCCCCGGTGCGGTACTGCGCCGCGGCGAAGGAACCCAGCTCCTCGCGCGCGGTGTTGAGCTTCTCGGTGCGCTGGGCGACGTCGTCGAGCAGGGTGTCGACGCGCTTCCGCTGCTTGGCGGTCTTCTCCCTGGTCGCGTTGTACTTGTCGGTGGCCGTCTCGGCCTGGTGGTAGAGGTCGTTGACCTTCTTCGAGACCTCTTCGATGCTGGGTTTGGGCTCGGCCGAGGGGGCGGCGTTCGCCGTCTGGGAGAGCAGGGCCACGGAGGTGAGGGCCGCCGTGGCGAGGGCCGGGGTCCGTATGCCTGCGATGCGCGTACCCGTAGGACGCCATTTGCGGTGCGACGCCAAGAGAGGCGACTCCTTCCGTCATCCGCCTACCGAGTTAGCTGTCGGGTTCGGGCGGGTGGTTCCGGAAGGTTGCCCTACGGTCCGCGCACAAGGCGGTCGGACCGATTCACCCCAAGGTCGGTGGGTCCCCGGCTCCGGCGGCCTCGTGGGCGTGCCGAACTCGGCGGAGGCCGCCCGGCCCGGCGAGGTTCGCCGGTTGCGGTCGAGTGGCCTTCCGGCACGCTAGCCAACTGGTGTGGCCCGTGTGAAGGTTGATGTGCGATATGCCCGATACATTTTCGTGACCATTCCCGTGTGCTCCGTCTCCTGTGATGCATTCGCGGTGATCCATCCGCAATGCGGCCCCTATTGGGCACCTGCGCCCTTCATGCCGCGGCTCCCTCGCGGGGTGGCGCGCCGCCCCGTCGCCGCTCTCGCGGCGGCGGGGCGCCCGTCTGCGGCGACGGCTTCCCGCTCTGAGCGGCTTCTGTGGGCATGGGGCGGAGACTCCCGCGGGGCACGGGGTGGCAGCTCGCTCGGGAGTGGCGCATCGCTGCCGGCGTGCCGACGTGCCGTCGCCTGTTCGGATTCCGGGCCGATGTCGATGTCGATGCCGATCGACGTCGATGGCGGCGCCGATGCCGATGCCGACTCCGCCCGTCCGATCCCTCGCCCGGGGTGACCGATCGGCGGTGTGTGGTCACGGATGGTGAGGTGTTGTGGCCGGACGCCCGTCCGCCCGGGATTCGCGTCACGAGTTCCGGTCGAGTTCTCGGGGTGGCGGCGGGCTGTCAGTGGGGCGGCCTAGACTCGGAGAGCGATGAGCAGCCTCTTTGACGACAGCTTCCTGGCGGACCTCAAGCCCTCCGGGGCCCACGAGGACGAACACCCGCCGCCGCCCGAGGACGATCACGTACCGGAGCCGGTTCCGGACGATCTGTTCGGCGGGAAGTTCGACATGCCGCCGAGCCGGGACGCGTACTACCGAGACGGCGCGCCCCGCCCCGCCGTGGACCCGGCGGCCCTGCTGGACGGACTGAACGAGAACCAGCGCGCGGCCGTGGTGCACTCCGCCTCGCCGCTGCTCATCGTGGCCGGCGCCGGCTCCGGCAAGACCCGGGTGCTCACCCACCGGATCGCGCATCTGCTCGGCGAGCGCAATGTCCACCCCGGCCAGATCCTCGCGATCACCTTCACGAACAAGGCCGCGGGCGAGATGAAGGAGCGCGTCGAGGCGCTCGTGGGCCCGCGCGCCAACGCGATGTGGGTGATGACCTTCCACAGCGCCTGTGTCCGCATCCTCCGCCGCGAGAGCAAGACGCTCGGATTCACCTCGTCGTTCTCGATCTACGACGCCGCCGACTCCAAGCGTCTGATGGCGCTCGTCTGCCGTGATCTCGACCTCGACCCCAAGCGTTTCCCGCCGAAGTCGTTCAGCGCCAAGATCTCGAACCTGAAGAACGAGCTGATCGACGAGGAGGACTTCGCGGCCCAGGCCACCGACGGCTTCGAGAAGACCCTCGCCCAGGCGTACGCGATGTACCAGTCGCGGCTGCGCGAGGCCAACGCGCTCGACTTCGACGACCTGATCATGACCACGGTCAATCTGCTGCGTGCCTTCCCGGACGTCGCCGAGCACTACCGCCGCCGCTTCCGGCACGTCCTGGTCGACGAGTACCAGGACACCAACCACGCGCAGTACGCGCTCGTCCGGGAGCTCGTGGGCAACTCCGAGCACCCCGTGGACGTACCGCCCAGCGAGTTCGACCTGCCCCCCGCCGAGCTGTGCGTCGTGGGTGACGCGGACCAGTCGATCTACGCCTTCCGCGGCGCGACCATCCGCAACATCCTCCAGTTCGAGGAGGACTACCCGAACGCGACGACGATCCTCCTGGAGCAGAACTACCGCTCCACCCAGACGATCCTGTCCGCCGCCAACGCGGTCATCGAGCGCAACGAGTCCCGCCGCCCCAAGAACCTGTGGACCAACGCGGGCGCGGGCTCGAACATCACGGGCTACGTCGCGGACACCGAGCACGACGAGGCCCAGTTCGTCGCCGACGAGATAGACCGTCTCACCGACGCGGGCGAGGCCAAGGCCGGCGACGTCGCGGTCTTCTACCGTACGAACGCGCAGTCCCGTGTCTTCGAAGAGGTCTTCATCCGCGTAGGCCTGCCCTACAAGGTCGTCGGCGGCGTCCGCTTCTACGAGCGCAAGGAGGTCCGGGACGTCCTGGCGTACCTCAGGGTGCTGTCCAACCCCGAGGACTCGGTCCCGATGCGCCGCATCCTGAACGTGCCCAAGCGCGGCATCGGCGACCGCGCCGAGGCGATGATCGACGCCCTGTCGCAGCGCGAGAAGATCAGCTTCCCGCAGGCGCTTCGCCGCGTCGACGAGGCCTACGGGATGGCCGCGCGCTCCACCAACGCGGTCAAGCGGTTCAACACGCTGATGGAGGACCTGCGCACCGTCGTCGAGTCCGGCGCGGGTCCGGCCACCATTCTGGAGGCCGTCCTCGAACGCACCGGTTATCTCGCCGAGTTGCAGGCGTCGACCGACCCTCAGGACGAGACGCGGATCGAGAACCTCCAGGAACTCGCCGCCGTGGCCCTGGAGTTCGAGCAGGAGACCGGTGAGGGCGAGAACGCGGGCGGACTCGCCGCGTTCCTGGAGCGGGTCGCGCTCGTCGCCGACTCCGACCAGATCCCGGACGAGGAGGACGGCAACGGCGTCATCACCCTGATGACCCTGCACACCGCCAAGGGCCTCGAATTCCCCGTGGTCTTCCTGACCGGCATGGAGGACGGCGTCTTCCCGCACATGCGCGCCCTCGGACAGGTCAAGGAGCTGGAGGAGGAGCGCCGCCTGGCGTACGTCGGCATCACGCGCGCGCGGGAGCGGCTCTACCTCACCCGGTCGTCGATGCGCAGCGCGTGGGGGCAGCCCTCGTACAACCCGCCCTCCCGCTTCCTTGAGGAGATCCCGGCGACCCATCTGGACTGGAAGCGCACAGGGGCGACGTCGCCCATGTCGGCCGGTCCGGTCTCCGGTGTAGCCGCCTCCCTCTCGTCCTCGCGTTCGCGGTCCGCGGCCTCGGGTGCCTCCGGGTTCGCCACCCGCCGTGGTGTCTCCGAGAAGCCGGTGGTCTCGCTGGCCGTCGGGGACCGCGTCACGCACGACCAGTTCGGCCTCGGCACCGTCGTCGGGGTGAAGGGCAGCGGCGCGAACGCGGAGGCGACGGTCGACTTCGGAGAGCCCAAGCCGAAGCGGCTGCTGCTGCGGTACGCGCCGGTGGAGAAGCTGTAGGCCGGGAGGCCGTTCGCGGGACCGGTTTCGCGGGGACCCTTGGCCGTCAGAGGACGGCCGGGGCGTGGCGGCCGGCCCTCGCACCCCGGGTTGTCACATGCGCCCCTTGTTACGTGGGGTCCAGACCGTGGCTGCGGAGCCAGGGCAGTGGGTCGATCGCCGCACCGCCGGCCGGACGGACCTCGAAGTGCAGGTGCGGGCCGGTCGAGTTGCCGGAGTTCCCGGAGAAGGCGATCTGCTCACCGGCCTTCACGGTGGTGCCGGAGGGGACCTTGTACGAGGAGAGGTGGCAGTACCACGTCTCCGTGCCGTCCATGGCGGTCACGATCAGCATGTTGCCGTACGCGCTGTTCCACTGCGTCCGGGCGGTGCCGTCGGTCGCGGACATCACCGGCGTCCCGTAGGAGACCGGGAAGTCGATGCCCGTGTGTACGGACATCCAGTTGACGCCGGCCTGGCCGAAGTAGGCGCTGAGGCCGCGCTGCGTCACCGGAAGAACGAACTTCGGACGCAGCCGCTCCTTGCGGGCCGCCTCCTCCGCCGCCTTCTTCTTCTCCGTCGCCTGCTGGGCCTTGAGGTCGATACGTTCCTGCGTGCGGCTCGCCCGGTCGGCGAAGTCGTCCGCGCCCGCGGAGAGACTCTGGAGCTGGGTGTCCAGCTTGATGTTGGCGGCCGACGGCTTCACCGAGGTCGCGTCGGAGGCGCCGGCCGTCGTGTCCTTCGAGTTGTCCCCGCCGAGACCGCCGACGCCGCCCACGGACGCGGCTGCGATCCCCGCGACCCCCATCACACAGACCGAGGGCACCGCGACGGTCAGCAGAGCGGAACGTTTCGCGGGGCTGCGGCGCCGGGCACGGGATGCTGTCCGTGTCGCGGGACGCCTGACCGGGGTGACCTCTTCCATGTCGTCGAGCAGCGGCCTCTCGCGCCCCTCGTCGTACGGGTCGTACGCGTCGTCGGAGTCGGCCGTGTCCGCGAAGTCCTCGGCGTCGTCGAACTCGTCCTCGTCGGAGGTGAGTCGACCGTGGGTCGCCTGGTCGAAGGTGGCGGTCGCCTGCTGGTCGAAGGGGACCTGAGCCCCCGGATCGGACTGCCCCTCGTACGTCATGTCGAGCTGGGTGCGATCAGGGTTGTACGACTCGGGCTCGGCGTGCTGCTGTTCGTACGACTCGTGCTGCGTGTGCTGCTGTTCGTACGAGTCGTGCTGCGGGTGCTCGTACGCCTGGTACGTGTCCTGGCCGCCGGCGCTGTTCCACTGCGTGGCGTCGTACGCTCCCGTTTCCTGCGTCGGCACGGTCCACTGCTGGGTCCCGCCGAGCGGCTGCTCGGGCTGGATCCAGGCGTTCGCGTCCCACTGGCCCGAGGCGTCGGGGCCCGGATGCTGCGCGGGGATGTCGGCGAGCTGCTGGTAGCCGTTCGTCCATGCCGTGGCGTCGTGGGCACCGGTGTCGTAGGCGGCCTGGTGCTGCGCCGCGTACGGGTCGTAGCTCAGCGGCTGTTGGGCGCCGGTGTTCCATTGCGTGGCGTCGTACGAACCGGTGCCGCCGCCTCCGCCCGGCATATTGCCGAAGAGCGGGTCACCGGCGAAATCCGTGCCGGGGTAGGTGCCTGCGGTGGCCGCGTTCGCGCCCGAGTCGAAAGCCGTGGCGGAGTAGTCGCCGTACGCGGTGAAGTCGCCGTACTGGGCTTCTTGCGCACCGTAGGGCGCGTAGAGCGCCGAGGCGGCGTCGGAAGCCGGAGCCGGGGGAGTCACGATCCCCGACGGGTGACGGTCGTTCACCAACTTCTCTTTCGCCTCGACAACAGGGGCTGGCAGAGCAGTGCGGCGACTGTACCCGGCGGTATGCGGGCGCGACAATCTTCGGCAGGTTTCCCCTTCGTCGGAAACGGGCATTCGGCCGTGTTTCGGGGGAGGGTGGGCAAGGCTTTGGCCTGGCGTTCGATAAACGTTCGAAGTGTTGGGGGTGTGGGAGGGCTGTCGGCCGGCCGTCAGCCCGTCCTCAGTCCACGCTCACTTCATCCTGAGGCCTCTCTTGTGCCGCCCTCAGGCCACCGTGAGGCCGCCGATCCGGGCGGCGGTGCGGGTCCCGGACACCTCGATGTCGAGTGCCTGCCGGATCCCCGTGGCGACGGCCGGATGCACGGGCAGCGCGAGATGACCGACACCGCTCACGCGGACGTTCTGGGCGAGCAGGTCGGGATGCTCGACGCAGGCCGTCTCCAGCGGGTCCATCAGGTGGTCGAGATCGCTCCAGAAGCTGACGAACTGCGTACGGCAGCCCGGGGCGGGCCCGGTCAGTTCCTCGATCACGGCGGAACCGGGGCGCATCTGCCGGACGATCGGGTGCGCGTTCATCAAAGGGGCGACGCGGGTGCCCGAGTGCGGGGTGCCGAGTGTGACGAGTGTGCGGACGTGGGTGTCGCCGCCGAGGCACTGCACGTAATAGCGCGCGATCAGCCCGCCGAGGCTGTGCCCGACGATGTCCACCTGCTCATGACCCGTGCGCTCGCAGATCTCCTCGATGTGCCGACCCAGCAGCTCCGCCGCGGTGCGGATGTCGCACGTCAGCGGCGAGTAGTTCAGGGACTCGACGTGCTGCCTGCCGTGCTGGGCGAGGTTGCGTCGCAGCAGGACGAAGACGGAGCGGTTGTCGATGAAGCCGTGCAGCAGGACGACCGGTGGTTTGGCCTCGGTGGGCAGCTGGGCGGTGACGTCGGGTGAGGGGAGCGGGTGTCCGGTGCGGCGTTCCTGGGTGATTCCGGAGGGGTAGAGGAGGAGGTGCCCGGCGAGGATCGCGAGCTCCAGAGCCGTTGCCTTCAGGAGAGTCACCGAGAGCCCCGCCAGTTTCGTCGGAAACAGGCGCTGGCAGAGGGGGAGAAAGGGCGACGCAGCCTCAACGACCTTCATGGCCGACCTCCAGTCGGCACGCGGGAGGACCACTCCGTCCCCCGTGTGCCCTAGTGGAAAGCCGTGAGGTCGGCGACGGCGATGGCCGACGGCGCGTCCGCGGCGTGTAAGACCGGTGACGCTACGGAGTGCTCAGCCGATTGGGGCGGGATACGACCCCGACTCCGGCTCCGCGACGGGCGCCGCGCTGGGTGCGCGTGCGTCGCATCGTGGAGTCGTCTTCGTGTTCCCGTGGTCCTCTTTCCGGCGTCGCTCCCCGCTGTCGTGCCGTCGCCGATGTGCCCCAGCACCACGCCGTCCCGCTGACGACACGATGGTGCGGCCACCTGATCGCGGCTCTTCTTGCGCCTGCTCCGGTCGTGGTCCGTACGCCGCAGTTCCCTGCGGCGCCAGTTCCGCGATACGGAACCGTGCGCGGCGAACTTGTCCCAGTGTGTGATTTCCCCCTCGGTCTCCACCGCGAAACTGCCGGGTGCGGGATGCTGGCGATAACGTTCGTTCACTTCCCCGGCCGAAAGGGCTCGGGGCGCCTGTGCCGCTTGACGCGATCGGTGATCCGGAGCAATCCGGTGTGGCGAGCGGAAAATTGAGCGATATGTGTCGATGGTCAGTAGTCGGCACGGTCGACAGGCACCTGTTGGTGACAGCGGGTAGTCAGTACTGGTCAATCGGTAAATTATCGATCAGTGGTCGGCCGTCGTCGGTCGATGGTCGTTGCATGTGTCGGCAGTTCTCGTCGGTGCAGGTTGATGTAGTCGGTTCATGGAGGCAGTGATGGGTGTGGCAGCCGGTCCGATCCGCGTGGTGGTGGCCAAGCCGGGGCTCGACGGCCACGATCGCGGGGCCAAGGTGATCGCGCGGGCGCTGCGCGACGCCGGTATGGAGGTCATCTACACCGGCCTTCATCAGACCCCCGAGCAGATCGTCGACACCGCGATCCAGGAGGACGCCGACGCGATCGGCCTGTCCATCCTCTCCGGGGCCCACAACACGCTCTTCGCGGCCGTCATCGCACTCCTCAAGGAGCGCGAAGCGGAGGACATCAAGGTCTTCGGCGGCGGCATCATCCCCGAGGCGGACATCGCCCCCCTCAAGGAGAAGGGTGTCGCGGAGATCTTCACCCCGGGCGCGACGACGGTGTCGATCGTGGACTGGGTACGGGCGAACGTCAGGCAGCCGGCCGGCGCATAGCCGCCGGGCACCCTTGCCGCCGCCCGGACACCGATGGCCCTCGGCATTCTCCAGCGCCGGAGAGTTTCAGCGCTGGAGAACTTCGGGCTCACTGTGCTCTCCGTGCTCTCCGTGCTCTCGGGGTTCTCGGGGCGCTCCTGGTTCTCCGGTATCCGAGGAGCGGGGGTGTTGTGCGGGTCGGCATGCAGCCGGGCCGGGGTGCTGTGCGGGGCGCCATGCCGTGCCGGCCGTGGCCGCGGACGGGGTGGGATGCGCCGCTCGGGTGCGGGGCGGCGGGCGGGAGCTCATGGCGCCGTGAGCTCGGCGGACATGGTTGCCCTCAGTCGCAAGGTCGTCACGAGTCGCTGGAACGCCTCGGCCCAGTAGCCGCCGGCCCCCGGTGCCGCGTGCTCCGACTCGTCGGGGACCGAGGTGAGGCCGTCGAGTCGCGCCGCCTCGGCGGGGTCGAGGCAGCGCTCGGCCAGCCCCATGACCCCGCTGAAGCTCCACGGATAGCTCCCCGCGTCCCGCGCGATGTCGAGCGCGTCGACCACCGCCCGCCCGAGGCCCCCGGCCCAGGGCACCGCGCACACTCCGAGCAGTTGGAACGCCTCGGACAGCCCGTGCGTTGCGATGAACCCGGCCACCCAGTCCGCCCGCTCCCCGGCGCCCAGAGTGGCGAGCAGCTTGGCCCGCTCGGCCAGGGACACCGCCCCCGGTCCCCCGGCCTCCGGAGCGGAGGGTGCCCCGAGGAGCGCCCGCGACCACCCGGGATCGCGCTGACGCACCGCCGCCCGGCACCACGCCGCGTGCAGCTCCCCCTGCCAGTCGTCCGCAACGGGCAGCGTCACCATCTCTTCCGGCGAACGCCCACCGAGCCGCTCCCGCCAGGTCCCGAGCGGTGCCGCTTCGACCAACTGGCCCAGCCACCACGACCGTTCACCTCGACCGGCCGGGGGTTTCGGCACCACCCCGTCCCGCTCCATCGCAGCGTCGCACTCGTGCGGTGCCTCGACCACGATCACGGGGGTGTCGCGCGTACGGTCGACGGCCACGCACGAGACGGCCCTGGCCGCCATCCGAGCGGCGAGCGCGGAACCCGGCAGCGCGGACAGCAACTCGGCAGCCGTCGCCCGTACATTGCGGCTGCGGTCGGCCAGGGCCCGCTCGAGGAACGGTTCGTCCTCGGCGCACAGTCCGGACCGCAGGGAGTCGAGGAACATCAGCCGATCCTCGGCCCGCTCCGTCGTCCAGGTCGTGACCAGCAACTCGCGCGCGGCGGACGGATCCTTGGCCCGCACCGCCGCCAGCAGCGCGACCCGCTCGGCGAACAGCCCTTCCTGCCACAGTCGTTGTACGTGATCGGCCTCCTCCGGTTCCGGCAGCGCGGCGCCGCCGCCGGGCGAGGAGCGCAGCGCGAATCGCCACTCGGGGTTCAGCCGGGCCAGCCACAGTGCCCGCGGTCCGGCGAAGGCCAGCGCCGCGGGGCGCAGGTCCGTGCGCCCCCGGGCCGCGTCGAGAAGCGCCGGAAGGGTCTGCGGGGGTGCGGCGAATCCGCGCGCGTTCGCCAGGCTCAGCCACTGGGGCAGCAGCTCCATGAGATCGGGCGCCGCCCCTCTGCGCCCGCCGCCGCCCGTGCCGGGGCGGTCCGCCAGCAGCGTCGCCAGTCTGCGGGCCGCGGCGGGCGGCAGCGCGGTCCGCGTGTCCGGCGCCGCGGGCTCCGGACGGACCGCCGCCCGGGCCGGCCGTATTCCGGCCCTCCTGCGCACGGTCTCCACGGCGGCCGCGTCCAGCAGCGCCACCGGAGCCTGCCCAGGGTGGGTCCCCGGGGGCGTACGTCGCTCGGTCCCGAGCAGCGCCACGGTGACGAGCTCCTCCCAGGAACCGCCGAGGGGCGCGCCCGCCGAAGCCGAGGTCGTGTTCATGAGCGTCCTTTGCGTACGGAGGGCATCAGCACGAGCGTGGGGACGAGGGTCATGACGGCGGTCAGCACAGGGGCACCGCCTCGCACTCGCCCTGCGGCCATGCCGTCAGGGGAGTGAAGCCGCGGTGGCCGCACTCGCCGAAAACCGTGACCGGTGCGCCGCCGGACAGGGCGACCAGACGCCACAGATCAGGGCGGGACCGCGAAGAAGGACTGAGGGGAAGCGCCAACTCGCCATCGGCGTCGGCGAGTTGCCATGAATCGCCGTCCGGGATCGGGACGACCCGCTCCAGGGTGACCGGGTAGGAGTCCAGCCACGGGTCGGCGCGCAGGGCCTCTCCGTAACGGGCGGCGGCCTCGGGCGTGGTCAGTCCCGTCGGCCGTATCGCCGCGGGCGCCGGAGGAGTGAACCGCTCGCCCAGCGCCGCCCGCAGCTGACCGGCGCCCGGGTAGGCGGACAGCTCCGCCTCGAAGGCCAGCCCCACCGGAAGCGCCAGCTCGGGTGCCCGGCCGGCAGCGCCGTAGGAGAGGAGCAGGGCGGTGCGGCCGGACTCCGCGCCGTACAGCCAGATCCTGCGCGTCGTGAGCCGGGCGTCCGCCGTGTCGTACTGCGCGAGGACCAGCCAGCGGTCGCGCACCGGCGGGCCGTCCGCCGAGCCGGACAGCCCGATGCGGGAACGGACCGTCGCGGCCAGTCCGTCCGGCAGTCGCTCGCGCCGCAGCCAGCCCTGGTCGAGGAGGTGGAGCAGCGCGCACTCCTCCAGCAGTCGCACCGGCCAGCCCGGTCCCGACGAGGGGATCGCGCCCAACTCCCTGACACGCGCCGCCAGACCGGGTGCCTGCGCGTCGACCATCCGGGCCGCCGTCTCCTCCCACAGCCCGTACCCCGCCCGCTCGGCGGAGGCGAGCCCGCCGCGCAGCAAGTCCGCCAGTCGCTGCTCCAACTCGCCCGCCCCCGCGGTGATCCGCTCGGCCCGCCGCTCCGCCCGGCGCCGCGCCGCCTCGGGATCACCCGGCGAAGAAGCTCCAGATCCCCCGCCCGCCGCATTCCGGCCCTCGGCGCGCTTGCGTCTTCCCTCCAGCCACTGGGCGGCCCACTCCGGCGCCTGCCCGGACGGCACCGCGCCGTCCGTGCCCGCCCAGAGCAACAGCAGCCCCAGCGCGTGCTTGCACGGGAACTTCCGGCTCGGGCAACTGCACTTGTAAGCGGGACCCGTCGAGTCCGCGATGTCGATGACCGTCTGATACGGCTTGCTGCCACTTCCCCTGCACAGTCCCCATACCGTCCCCTCCTCAGTACTGCCCGCTTCCGACCACGGGCCGGCCGCGCCGAGCTTGCTCCCCGCCTTGCGTGACGCGACGTCAGGCGCCAGTGCCAGCACCTGATCCGCCGTCCAGCGCACCGCCTGCTGTGTCATGCCATCGAAGGTAGGTCCCACCACTGACAATCGACCTTGCGAGCGTATTCGCGCAGGTCAGGGGGCATTGTCAGTGGCGTGGTGCACGGTGGAACCAGATCCGAACCGGCCGAGCTGGAGGGGGACCGAGCCATGACCGTGTCCGTTGAACCGACGTCCGTTCACACACCCGCGGGGGAGAGGGGGCCGAGTCGGCCGAGCGAGGTGCTGCGGCCGCACGCCGAGCACGCCTTCGCCGCCGAACTCGCCGCGCTCGCCGCGCAGGACGACCGGCCCCGCCCGGAACGCTGGCTGCTGTCGCCCTGGGCCGTGGCCACCTATCTGCTGGGCGGCACACTGCCGGACGGCACAGTGATCACCCCCAAATATGTGGGGCCGCGCCGCATCGTCGAGGTCGCCGTCACCACCCTCGCCACCGACCGGGCGCTGCTCCTGCTCGGAGTGCCCGGCACCGCGAAGACCTGGGTGTCCGAGCACCTGGCCGCCGCGGTCAGCGGCGACTCGACGCTGCTGGTGCAGGGCACGGCCGGCACGCCGGAGGAGGCCATCCGGTACGGCTGGAACTACGCGCAGCTGCTCGCGCACGGGCCCAGCCGGGACGCGCTCGTGCCGAGCCCCGTCATGCGGGCCATGGCCGAGGGCATGACGGCCCGCGTCGAGGAACTGACCCGCGTCCCCGCGGACGTGCAGGACAGCCTGATCACGATTCTCTCCGAAAAGACCTTGCCGATACCGGAATTGGGCCAGGAAGTGCAGGCCGTCCGCGGCTTCAACCTGATCGCCACGGCCAACGACCGCGACCGCGGGGTCAATGAACTCTCCAGCGCGCTGCGCCGCCGCTTCAACACGGTGGTGCTGCCGCTGCCGGAGAGCGCCGAAGCCGAGGTCGACATCGTCTCGCGCCGGGTCGACCAGATCGGCCGCTCCCTCGACCTGCCCGCCGTGCCCGAAGGCGTCGAGGAGATCCGTCGCGTCGTCACCGTCTTCCGGGAGCTGCGCGACGGGATCACGGCCGACGGGCGGACGAAACTGAAGTCGCCCAGCGGCACGTTGTCCACGGCCGAGGCGATCTCCGTCGTCACCAACGGCCTTGCGCTGGCCGCCCACTTCGGCGACGGCGTCCTGCGGGCGAGCGACGTCGCCGCCGGCATCCTCGGCGCCGTCGTACGCGACCCGGCGGCCGACCGCGTCATCTGGCAGGAGTACCTGGAAGCGGTCGTCCGCGAGCGTGACGGGTGGAAGGACTTCTACCGTGCCTGCCGCGAGGTGAGCGCATGAGCGCGGAGCGGGACGCCGGGCCGCCCGTGCCGGAGGACGGGGTGACCGTCCGGGGCGCGGGGCCGCTGCTGCTCGGTGTGCGGCATCACGGACCCGGGTCGGCGCGGGCCGTGCGGGCCGCGCTGGAGGCGGCGGCTCCACGGGTCGTACTGATCGAGGGGCCGCCCGAGGCGGACGCGCTCGTCCCGCTGGCCGCCGACAAGGACATGCGGCCCCCCGTGGCGCTCCTCGCCCATGTCGTGGACGAGCCCGGTCACTCGGCCTTCTGGCCGCTGGCCGAGTTCTCGCCGGAATGGGTGGCGATCCGGTGGGCTCTGGAACACGGAGCAGCGGCCCGTTTCATCGACCTTCCGGCGGCCCACACCCTGGCCTGGGGGAAGGAAGAGGCGGACCCGGAGCGCGACGCGCCGGGAGGCAGCCCTTCCACGGCCCCGGCCCCGCCCGGGAACCCCGACGCGTCGGGCCCGGGAAGAGACCCGGAGCAGGGAGAAGGCCCCGGGCCGGCAGGTGATTCCGGCCGAGGAGGAGACCACGGGGCGGCAAGTGACCCCGGGGCGCGGGGTGATCCCGGCCAGGGAGGAGACCCCGAGGCGCGGGGTGATTCCGGCCAGGGAGGAGACCGCGAGGCGCGGGGTGATTCCGGTCCGGGAGGAGACCACGGTCCGGCAGGTGAGTCCGGTCTGGCAGGTGATTGCGGACCGGCAGGTGATTCCGGGCCGGCGGGAGATCCCGGGCGGCCGGGCGCGGGCGGTGATACCGACCGTCCCCTCGACGCGGCGGTTGTGCGGATCGATCCCCTCGCGGTGCTCGCCGAGGCGGCCGGTCACGACGACCCGGAGCGCTGGTGGGAGGACGTGGTCGAGCACCGGGCCGGGACGGCGGGCGATCCGTTCGCGCCCTTCGCCGCGCTGGAAGAGGCGATGGGGGCGCTGCGCGAGGCGTTCGGGGTCGGTGGACACGACCGGGACCTGGTGCGCGAGGCGTACATGCGGCTCCAGATCCGGGCGGCGCAGCGGGAGTTCGGGGACGACGTGGCCGTGGTGTGCGGGGCCTGGCACGTGCCCGCGCTGCGACAGCGGACCACGGTCGGCGCCGACCGGGCACTCCTCAAGGGCCTGCCCAAGGCCAAGGTCGACCTGACGTGGGTGCCCTGGACGCACCGCCGGCTCTCCCGGGTCAGCGGGTACGGGGCGGGCATCGACTCGCCCGGCTGGTACGGGCATCTGTTCAGCGCCCCCGACCGCCCGGTCGCGCGGTGGATGACCAAGGTGGCCCGGCTGCTGCGCGACGAGGACCGGGGCGTGTCGTCGGCCCACGTCATCGAGGCCGTGCGGCTGGCCGACACGCTCGCCGCGATGCGCGGTCGCCCGCACCCCGGACTGACCGAGACCACCGACGCCGTCCGGGCCGTGATGTGCGAGGGCTCGGACGTCCCCCTGGCGCTGGTGCGCGACCGGCTCGTGGTCGGGGATGTGCTGGGGGAGGTGCCGGAGTCCGCCCCGGCGGTGCCGTTGCAGCGGGACCTCACGCGGTCGCAGCGGCGGCTGCGCCTCAAGCCCGAGGCGCTGGAGCGGGACATGGAGCTCGACCTGCGCAAGGAGACGGACGCGGGGCGCAGCACGCTGTTGCACCGGTTGCGGCTCCTGGGTATCGCGTGGGGCGAGCCCGCGACGTCCCGTGGCAGCACGGGCACCTTCCGGGAGACCTGGCGGCTCCGCTGGGAGCCGGAGCTGTCGGTGCGGGTCGCCGAGGCCGGTGTGTGGGGCACGACGGTTCCGGCCGCCGCGACGGCCAAGGCCGAGGCGGATGCCGTCGGCGCGCCTTCACTGGCCGATGTCACGGCGCTGGCCGAGCGCTGCCTCCTCGCCGAACTCCCGGACGCGCTGCCCGTGGTGATGCGGGTGCTCGCCGACCGGGCCGCGCTCGACGCGGACGTGGGCCACCTCGCACAGGCCCTGCCCGCACTCGTCCGCTCCCTGCGCTACGGCGACGTACGCGGCACGGACACCCAAGCCCTCGCCGATGTCGCGGCCGGCCTCGCCGAGCGCGTCTTCGTCGGTCTCCCCCCGGCCTGCGCCGCCCTCGACAGCGACGCGGCCGAGGAGATGCGCCGCCACGTGGACGCCGTGCACGGGGCGGTGGGAATGCTGGGGGAGGCGACCGAGGGGGCAGCTTCGCCCGGCAACGGAGCTCAGGCCGGCATCCGCGGGCGCTGGCACTCCGTGCTGCGGGTGCTCGCCGCGCGGGACACCGTGCCGGGGGTGGTCAGGGGGCGGGCGGTCCGGCTGCTCCTCGACGAAGGGGAGCTGGCGCAGGAGGAGGCCGCGCGGCTCATGGGGCTCGTGCTGTCGCCGGGGACCGAGCCGGCGGACGCGGCCGCGTGGATCGAGGGGTTCGTCGGGGGCGGCTCCGGCGGCGGCATGCTGCTGGTGCACGACGAGCGGCTGCTCGGGCTGGTGGACGCGTGGCTGACCGGGGTGCCGACGGAGGCGTTCACCGATGTGCTGCCGCTGTTGCGCCGGACGTTCTCGGCGTACGAGACGGGCGTGCGCAGGACGCTGGGCGAACTGGTCCGGCGCGGCCCGGCGCTGCGGACGCCTGCCGAGGTCACCGGCTCCGGCTCCGGCATACCCGGGTTCGCCCCCGACCTCGACACCGGGCGCGCGGACGCCGTACTTCCGTTGCTGAGCCTGCTGCTGGGGCTGGGTGAATCCGGCGACAGCGACAGCGACACCGAGGGCGACGGCGAGGACGCGGACCACCGGACGGGCGGCGGGGACGGGGCCGACCGGACGCGTCACGGCAACGACAACGATCTGGTGAGGGTGGCTCCATGACCGAGGCAGCGGTGGGTGCCGGCGACGAGCGGCTGCGGCGATGGCGGCTGGTGCTCGGCGGCGACGAGGCGGACGGCACCGGATGCGTGCTCTCCGGACAGGACGCCGCCATGGACGGGGCGCTGGGCGCGCTCTACGGCAGGGGGAGCAACGGAAGCAAGGGGCAGTCGGGGCGGGACCGCTCGGCGGGGCTCGGGGCGTCGGCGCCGTCGGTCGCGCGCTGGCTCGGCGACATCCGGACCTACTTCCCCTCCTCCGTAGTACAGGTGATGCAACGCGACGCCATCGACCGGCTCGGGCTCTCCGCCCTGCTCCTGGAGCCCGAGATGCTGGAGGCGGTGGAGGCCGACGTGCACCTGGTGGGCACCCTCCTGTCCCTCAACAAGGCCATGCCGGAGACGACGAAGGAGACCGCGCGGGCCGTGGTGCGCAAGGTCGTGGAGGACTTGGAGAAGCGGCTTGCCACGCGCACCCGGGCCACGCTCACCGGCGCCCTCGACCGCAGCGCCCGGATCAGCAGACCCCGCCACCACGACATCGACTGGAACCGCACGATCGCGGCCAACCTGAAGCACTACCTGCCCGAGTACCGCACGATCGTGCCCGAGCGGCTGATCGGTTACGGACGTGCCTCGCAGTCGGTGAAGAAGGAGGTCATCCTCTGCATCGACCAGTCGGGGTCGATGGCGGCGTCCGTCGTCTACGCCTCCGTGTTCGGTGCCGTGCTCGCGTCGATGCGGTCCATCGCCACCCGGCTCGTCGTCTTCGACACGGCCGTCGTCGATCTCACCGACCAGCTCGACGACCCGGTCGACGTCCTCTTCGGCACCCAGCTCGGCGGCGGCACGGACATCAACCGGGCACTTGCGTACTGCCAGTCGCAGATCACCAGGCCGGCCGACACGGTCGTCGTCCTCATCAGCGACCTGTACGAAGGCGGGATACGCAACGAGATGCTGAAGCGGGTCGCGGCGATGAAGGCGTCGGGGGTGCAGTTCGTGACGCTGCTCGCGCTGTCCGACGAGGGGGCGCCCGCGTACGACCGTGAGCACGCGGCGGCGCTCGCGGCGCTCGACGCGCCGGCGTTCGCCTGTACACCCGACCTGTTTCCCGAGGTCATGGCCGCGGCGATCGAGAAACGACCGCTTCCGATACCGGACACCAGGTGAGAGGGATCGAAAGGACATGGATCCGGACACGGATCCGGACAGGGGCACAGGGGCACAGGGACACAGGGACACGGAGGGAGAGCGGGACAGGGGGCAGGGAAGCCGGACTGGGGGGTTCATCGGTCTTCGTCCGGACGGCAGACGATCGCGCTTCCGTGGGCTCATGGACCCGGACGGCCGATTGCCGGCGGATCCACCCGACCGGACCTCTGCGCCAGGGCCGGGTGGTCCCCATGGGGGATGGGGACCACCCGCGGATGGCCCTCAGCGGCTGCTCAGAGGGGCCTCCCCAGGTAATCCCCGGCCTGGTGAGGGCCTATCCGGGCCCGTTCTGTGACAGGTATCACCGCTGAGGTGTGATCTGCGATTTAGGGACCCACGTCCCTCGGCGATAACCTGCGAGACGGACATGCCGCGCGCTCGGACACCGTGTGCGCCACCCTTGTGACAGCGGACGTCACGTTGCCCTTCGCGGCACGCCCACGCATCCAACGAACCGCGAGATCACTGATAGGGACGGACGCGCGTGGACCTGTTCGAGTACCAGGCGAGGGACCTCTTCGCCAAGCACGGTGTACCGGTGCTGGCCGGTGAAGTCATTGACACGCCTGAGGCAGCCCGCGAGGCGACCGAGCGTCTTGGCGGCAAGTCCGTCGTCAAGGCCCAGGTGAAGGTCGGTGGCCGCGGCAAGGCCGGCGGCGTCAAGCTTGCCGCCACCCCGGACGAGGCCGTCGCCCGCGCGACGGACATTCTCGGTATGGACATCAAGGGCCACACGGTCCACAAGGTGATGATCGCCGAGACCGCGCCCGAGATCATCGAGGAGTACTACGTTTCGTACCTCCTCGACCGCACGAACCGCACCTTCCTCGCCATGGCGTCCGTTCAGGGCGGCGTGGAGATCGAGGTCGTCGCGGAGGAGAACCCCGACGCCCTCGCGAAGGTGCCGGTCGACGCCAACGAAGGCGTGTCGATCGAGAAGGCCCGCGAGATCGTCGCCCAGGCGAAGTTCCCGGCCGAGGTGGCCGAGCAGGTCGCCGAGATCCTGGTGACGCTGTGGGACACCTTCATCAAGGAGGACGCCCTCCTCGTCGAGGTGAACCCGCTCGCCAAGGTCGCCTCCGGCAAGGTCATCGCCCTTGACGGCAAGGTGTCGCTGGACGAGAACGCCGAGTTCCGTCAGCCGGACCACGCCGCGCTCGAGGACAAGGAGTCGGCCAACCCGCTCGAGGCCGCCGCCAAGGCCAAGAACCTCAACTACGTCAAGCTCGACGGTGAGGTCGGCATCATCGGCAACGGCGCGGGTCTCGTCATGAGCACCCTGGACGTCGTCGCGTACGCCGGTGAGAACCACGGTGGCGTGAAGCCGGCCAACTTCCTCGACATCGGCGGCGGCGCCTCCGCCGCGGTCATGGCGAACGGCCTGGAGATCATCCTGGGCGACCCGGACGTCAAGTCCGTCTTCGTCAACGTCTTCGGTGGCATCACCGCCTGTGACGAGGTCGCCAACGGCATCGTCCAGGCGCTGCAGCTGCTCGCCGACAAGGGCGAGGAAGTCACCAAGCCGCTCGTCGTGCGTCTGGACGGCAACAACGCCGAGCTGGGTCGCAGGATCCTGTCGGACGCCAACCACCCGCTGGTCCAGCGTGTGGACACCATGGACGGCGCGGCCGACAAGGCCGCCGAGCTCGCGGCTGCGAAGTAAGGAAGAGGGACTAAACAGCCATGGCTATCTTCCTCAACAAGGACAGCAAGGTCATCGTCCAGGGCATGACCGGTGCCACGGGCATGAAGCACACCAAGCTCATGCTGTCCGACGGCACGAACATCGTCGGTGGTGTGAACCCGCGCAAGGCGGGCACGTCCGTCGACATCGACGGCAATGAGATCCCCGTCTTCGGCACGGTCGCCGAGGCCATGGAGAAGACCGGCGCCAACGTGTCCGTCCTCTTCGTGCCGCCGGCCTTCGCCAAGGCCGCCGTCGTCGAGGCGATCGACGCGGAGATCCCCCTCGCGGTCGTCATCACCGAGGGCATCGCCGTCCACGACTCCGCCGCCTTCTGGGCGTACGCGAAGGCGAAGGGCAACAAGACCCGCATCATCGGCCCGAACTGCCCCGGTCTCATCACCCCTGGTCAGTCCAACGCCGGCATCATCCCGGGCGACATCACGAAGCCGGGCCGCATCGGCCTGGTCTCGAAGTCCGGCACGCTGACGTACCAGATGATGTACGAGCTCCGTGACATCGGCTTCTCGTCCGCCGTCGGCATCGGTGGCGACCCGGTCATCGGTACGACGCACATCGACGCGCTCGCCGCGTTCGAGGCCGACCCCGACACCGACCTGATCGTCATGATCGGCGAGATCGGCGGCGACGCCGAGGAGCGTGCGGCGGACTTCATCGCGAAGAACGTGACGAAGCCGGTCGTCGGCTACGTCGCCGGCTTCACCGCGCCCGAGGGCAAGACCATGGGCCACGCCGGCGCCATCGTCTCCGGCTCCTCCGGCACGGCCGCCGCGAAGAAGGAGGCCCTCGAGGCCGCGGGCGTCAAGGTCGGCAAGACGCCGACCGAGACGGCCAAGCTCGCGCGCGAGATCCTCGCGGGCTGAGCTGTCGCTCGACCCAACGCCGGTGGGCCCGCACCCTTTGGGGGTGCGGGCCCACCGGCGTTCCCCGCCCCGGACGTCAGCGGATCTCCGGAACCATCCGCTCGGGTCCGCTCACCTCTTGGGACCTCAGCCTGGCGCGGAGCCTCAGCTCCGCCGCGGAGAGCGGCCCGGGGGCGGCCCGGGGCGGCAGGCCGTGGATGGTCTCCGGCGGGGAGAGAGGGGCCTCGTAGTGGTCCGGGGCCGTGCGCAGGGTCAGGGCGGTCACCCCGATCAGCAGGACCGTGAAGGCGATGGCCGCGTGGGTCCACTGCTGGGCCCGGCGCTCTCCGTACCAGCGGACCGTGCGGGGCTTCGCCGCGCGCAGCCGCTCCGCGCTCGCGAGTTCGGCGAGCCGCCAGTGCAGATCCTCCGGCGACGCCAGCTCCGGGAGCCGTGCGGCGACGGCCTCGCGCGCGTGCAGCACCCGGTTGGCCGCCGCGGGCGTGCTCGCCTCCGTCTCGGCCGCCGTCTCCGGCAGCCCGAGCCCGACACCGTCGTACAGCAGCAGGGTGCGCCGGTACACGGGCGGCAGTTCGAGGAGTACGTCGAGCAGCGCGCGGTCGGCGGCGCCGGCGGGCGGCGCCTCCGGGTGCCGGTAGCGCGGGCGCAGCCGATGCCAGGGGGAGAGCGCGTACTCGTAGGCCGTCGCGCGCACCCATCCGGCCGGGTCCCGGTCCACGGCGACCTCGGGCCAGCGGTACCAGGCCTGTTGGAACGCGCGTTCCACGGACTCGCGGGCCAGTTCGCGCCGCCCGGTCAGCAGATAGGTCTGTCGTACGAGGGCGGGAGCGCAGAACGCGTAGAGCGCGTCGAAGGCCTGAGCGGGCGTCAATGACGGCTCGGTGGGATCGGAGTCCCCGTCCTCCGCGAGCAGCTCCCTGGCCCGGGCGGAACGCTTCCTGCCCACGGCGGCCCGCTCCCCGTGATCGGCGGACCGGGCGTCACGGGCCGTCCCCGTACGCGTCCCCGCCCCGGTCCGCGCTCCCACCAGCTCGGGAGTGATCTCCTCCTGACGGGCGCTCACCTCGGCCCGGGTGTGGGCCGGCTCGGCGGTGAGCAGCCTCGCGTACGCTTCCCGCTTGCGGCCGCGCGGCGTCGAGCGGCCGGTCTCCCACGAGCGCACCGTCGCCCGGCTGACGCCGAGCCGGCCGGCCACGTCGGCCTGGGTCAGCGACCGGTCCTCGCGCAGACGGCGGCGCTCCTTGGGCGCCGGCAGCGGGGTGGCGGGGCTCTGTGTCATGTCGGATCCCCCAGGGTGCCCCTTCGTACGAAAAAGTACATAACTGCATATTGAGCGACACATCCAGGGTTCGCCTGTTACGGCGAGAAAGCGCGTGTCGTTGGGAGCATGAGGGCTGTGACCCAAATCACCGACCGCAGGCTCTCGTTGTCGCCCCGGCTCACCCGGATGCGCGGCCGATCACCCGGACTGGCCGCGAGCCTCCTGGGCGGCGCCCTCGCCGCGGGGCTCGGACTCGGCTCGTTCGCCGTCCTCGTCATGGTGCTGTGGATCAGCTCGCCCTACCCGGACAGCGGGCCGGGTGGAGCACTGCATGTCGCCACCGCGCTCTGGCTGCTAGCCCACGGCGTGGAGTTGATCCGCACCGACACCCTGTCCGGCCTGCCGATGCCGGTGGGGGTGACGCCCCTTCTCCTGCTCGCCCTCCCGGCCTGGCTGCTGCACCGGGCCGCGCGGGAGGCGGCCGATGCCACGTCCGGGGCGTCGCCGCGTACGGCGTGGGCCGGCGTCGTGGCCGGCTATCTGTCCGTCGGCTGGGCCGCCGCGCTGTACGCCTCGGGCGGGACGTTGCGTCCCTCCTGGACCTGGGCCGCTATCTGTCTGCCGCTGCTCGCGGTGACCGCCGCCGGAACGGGGGTCTGGACGGCGTACGGGCGCCCGTGGGGGCCGATGCCGTTCCGGAGGCAGCGGTCCGTGGGGGCGCTTCCGCTCACCGGAGTGCGTCCGGTCCTGGCCGTACGCCGTCTCGTCGCCGCGGACGACCGGGTGCTCGCCGGAGCGGCGCGGGCCGCCGCGGCCGGGGTCGCGGTCCTCGTCGGAGGCGGGGCGCTGCTCGTGGCGGCGTCGCTGGTCTGGCACGGGGACACGGCTCGCGCCTCGTTCGTCCAGCTCACCGGGGTGTGGTCGGGCCGGTTCGCCGTACTGCTGCTGTGTCTGGTCCTGGTGCCGAACGCGGCGGTGTGGGGGGCGGCTTACGGGCTCGGGCCCGGTGTCGTCCTGAGCGCCGGTCATGTCGCGGCACCGCTGACCGCGACCGTCGTCGGCGCGCGCACGTCGGCCGATCTGCTGCCGGCGTTTCCGCTGCTCGCCGCGTTGCCGAAGGCAGGTTCCGGGGCGCCGCCGACCTGGTTGAGCGGGCTGGTGCCGATGGCCGCCGCGGTGACGGTGGCGTGGTTCGTGGTGAAGGCGGGGGCCGGACGGGGGACCCCGGGCCGGGAGGAGCCCTGGCCGCACGGGCGGACGGTGGCCGTCGTCTCGCTCGCCGCCGGATGGTGCGGCATCGCGCTCGGTGTGCTCGCCGGGCTGGCCGGGGGGCCACTGGGCGTCGGCGCCCTGACCCATTTCGGGCCGGTGTGGTGGCAGGTGGGGCCCGCGACAGCGATGTGGACGGCGGTCGTCGGGATTCCCGTCGCGGTGGGTGCGTCCGAGTGGAGGGACCGGGGTCGCGGGGCGGCGAAGGGCGCCGGTGCTCTCCGGTACGCGCGCGGAATCGGGCGGACTCCCCGGCTGCGGATGCCCCGCTGGATGCCGGGGCGCAGGGGCACCCCCTCGATGCCGGTGCCGACGCCGGTTCCGATGCAGGCGTCGGCGTCCACCGCGGCTCGGGTCGAACCCGCGCTGCTGGAGTCCGTGCTTGAGGACTTCGACCCGTACGACCCCTACGACTCCTACGAGTCCAACGAGCCGTACGACTTTCTGCCGGGGGAGGCCACGGCGGCCGGGTGGCACGAGGAGACGTCGAGGGAGACCCGCTGGGAGGCCCTGAAGAAGGCGAGCGGGCACGCCGAATCAGAGGACCCGGAGTACCCGGGATACCCGGAGCGCCCGGAAGACCCGGGACACCCGGAGGACCGGGAGGGCCCGGAGGACACAGAGGACACGGAGGACTTCGAGATCCCGGCGGAGCCGGGGACTCCGACCGAGGGCGGGGCGGAGGACCCGGGTCGAAGTGGTCCGGGGAGGGGTTCGCCCCGCTGATCCGGGACCGGGTCTCGCCCCGGCTGATCTGGGACCGGGCCTCGCCTCGGCAGATCCTGCGGGGTTCCCGGGAAGGCGGGCGGCGGGCCGGCCTCCTGCCGGGCCGTGGCCCGGGCAGGAGGCGGGTCGTCAGTTGTGGGTGCCCAGCAGTCCGCGCAGATCCTTCGGGAGAAGGTCGTTGCAGGACTGCTTCGCGGCGTTCGTCAGGGCGTCGTTCGTGCAGGAGTAGTAGTCGCTGTAGACGAGGTGGGCGGTGAAGATCCCGGCGACCATCACGATGGCAAGCGACGCGGTGACCATGCCGCTCACCGCGGCGGTCATCTGGGGGCGGATGTTCGGGTCGGGCGCCGGGGCGTCCGGGTCCGGCGTGCGCGCCTTGGAACGGAGCGCGCTGCCGCCCCAGTACAGGGCGAGGGCGCCGAGCAGCAGGGCCACGTACGGCCAGCCGAAGAGCACGAAGAAGAAGGCCCACATGCCGGAGAGCAGTGCGTAACGGGCGCGGCGCTGGGCCGGGTCCGTGGGATCCCAGCGCATGCCCCCACCGGGTTTGCCGCCGGGCCCTTCGGGACCGCCCTGCCCCTGCGGCGCGCCCGGCCGGTCGCCGAAGCCGCCGCCGTTCGAGGGACCGGGCTGCCGGTCGCTCCACTGGCTGCCCCAGGGGGAGTGCCCCGGGCCCTGCTGTCCGCCCGCGCCGTTCTCGCCCGAGCCCTGTCCGTGCCCTTGTCCGTGCCGGCGCGGCTGCCAGGGCTGGTCGGGTGTCCCCTCCGGCGGCGGCGCGAACGGATTGTCGTCCTGGTTCGAGGGAGCCGACGGGCCGGACGGGGGAGTGTCGGGAGCGTCGGGTCCGCGCTCGCCCGAGGGGCCGCCGCCGCTTCCACCTGCCGAGCCGCCGCCGTTCCCGTCCGCGGAGCCGGGCCCGCCTGTGGAGCCGTCCCCGCCCGACCTCGGCGGGGTGGACGAAGGGCGCCGCTCGCGCAGCAGGAGCGGAGGGAGTCGGAGACTGCGGTCCGGCATCAGGTGAGCGTCTTCCCCTTGGTGGTTCTGGCAGGCGGCGTGTCCACACAGCTTCGCGCTCGCGACGCGCGCCCCGAGCCGGTCCTCCCGGGCTGACGCCTCGGGTCGGTCCGCCCCGGACTGACGCCCCGAGCTTCGCACTCCGGACTCGCGCCCCGAGCTTCGTACCCCCGGACAGGCGCCCCGGATGTCTCCGGAACCCGTGCCGCAGGTGGTGTCGGGGCCGTACCCCGAACGTTCGTCCTTGTCCCAGGTCAACGTCCCGCGCGCACAGGGCGTTCCCCGTGCCGGTGGTGTTCCCGGGTGCATCCTCCCCAGACGCTACCTTCCGGCCTCGCCCCCGTCCCGTGGGGGCCGCCCGGTGTGCCGGTATCGTTGCTGACGGTCGGCCGCTTCGTAGACTTCCCCGTATCCCGGGGCGCGAAGCATTCGTACGACCGTACAAACGCTCCCCCGAGAAAGGGCCCCCTCGTGGCCAAGACCAAGCGCCTCGTCGTGCTGGTCTCCGGATCAGGTACGAATCTGCAGGCACTGCTCGACGCCGTCGCGGAGGCGGGCTCAGCGGCCTACGGTGCCGAGATCGTGGCCGTCGGTGCCGACCGGGACGGCATCGAGGGGCTCGCGCGGGCCGAGCGTGCCGGGCTCCCGACGTTCGTGTGCAAGGTCAAGGACCACGGCAGCCGGGACGAGTGGGACCGGGCGCTCACCGAGGCGACCGCCGCGTACGAGCCCGATCTCGTCGTGTCCGCCGGGTTCATGAAGATCGTGGGGAAGGAATTCCTCGCCCGGTTCGGCGGACGGTTCGTCAACACCCATCCCGCGCTGCTCCCCAGTTTTCCCGGCGCCCACGGCGTCCGCGACGCGCTCGCGTACGGAGCCCGGGTCACCGGCTGCACCGTCCACTTCGTCGACGACGGCGTCGACACCGGACCGATCATCGCCCAGGGCGTGGTCGAGATCCGCAACGAGGACGACGAGAGCGCTCTGCACGAGCGCATCAAGGAAGTCGAGCGAAGGCTGCTCGTCGATGTCGTGGGGCGGCTCGCCCGCAACGGCTATCGCATTGAGGGACGAAAGGTAGTTATCCAGTGACCGCCGACAGCACAGTCACGGCCGAGAGCACCGAGGGCACCAAGCGGGTCATCCGGCGCGCGCTCGTCAGCGTGTACGACAAGACCGGTCTCGATGAGCTGGCCCGCGGGCTGCACGCCGCCGGCGTCGAGCTCGTCTCCACAGGCTCCACCGCCGCGAAGATCGCCGCGGCCGGAGTGCCCGTCACCAAGGTGGAGGAGCTGACCGGCTTCCCCGAGTGCCTGGACGGCCGGGTCAAGACCCTGCACCCGAAGGTCCACGCCGGGATCCTCGCCGATCTGCGCCTCGAGAGCCACCGGCAGCAGCTCGCCGAGCTCGGCGTCGAGCCGTTCGACCTCGTCGTCGTCAACCTCTACCCGTTCCGGGAGACGGTCGAGTCCGGGGCGACCCCCGACGAGTGCGTCGAGCAGATCGACATCGGCGGACCCTCGATGGTGCGCGCGGCCGCCAAGAACCACCCCTCCGTCGCCGTCGTCACCAGCCCCGACCGCTACGGCGACGTCCTCGCCGCGGTCCAGGACGGCGGTTTCGACCTGCACACCCGCAAGCGGCTCGCCGCCGAGGCCTTCCAGCACACGGCCGCGTACGACGTCGCCGTCGCCTCCTGGTTCGCCTCCTCGTACGCGCCGGTCGACGACTCGCAGTTCCCCGACTTCCTCGGTGCCACCTGGGAGCGCGCGCACACGCTCCGCTACGGCGAGAACCCGCACCAGCCCGCCGCCCTCTACACCTCCGGCACGGGCGGTCTCGCCGAGGCCGAGCAGCTGCACGGCAAGGAGATGTCGTACAACAACTACACGGACACGGATGCCGCGCGCCGTGCCGCGTACGACCACGAGGACCCCTGCGTCGCGATCATCAAGCACGCCAACCCGTGCGGGATCGCCGTCGCGTCGAACGTCGCCGAGGCGCACCGCAAGGCGCACGCCTGTGACCCGCTGTCCGCGTTCGGCGGCGTGATCGCGGTCAACCGGCCGGTCACCAAGGAGATGGCCGAGCAGGTCGCGGAGATCTTCACCGAGGTCATCGTCGCGCCCGAGTTCGAGGACGGCGCCCTCGAAGCCCTCACCAAGAAGAAGAACATCCGCGTGCTGCGGGCCCACAACGCCCCCGCCGCCCCCGTCGAGATCAAGCCCGTCGACGGTGGCGCGCTGCTCCAGGTCACCGACCGGCTCCAGGCCGCAGGCGACAACCCGGCCAGCTGGACCCTGGCGACCGGTGAGGCGCTGAGTCAGGGTGAGCTGGACGAGCTGGCCTTCGCGTGGCGCGCCTGCCGCGCCGTGAAGTCCAATGCGATCCTGCTCGCCAAGGACGGCGCCTCGGTCGGCGTCGGCATGGGCCAGGTCAACCGCGTCGACTCCGCGAAGCTCGCGGTCGAGCGGGCCGGCGCCGAGCGTGCCCGTGGCTCCTACGCCGCCTCGGACGCGTTCTTCCCGTTCCCCGACGGCCTGGAGATCCTCGCCGACGCGGGCGTCAAGGCCGTGGTCCAGCCCGGCGGTTCGGTCCGCGACGAGCTGGTCGTGGAGGCCGCCAAGAAGGCCGGCATCACGATGTACTTCACCGGGACGCGGCACTTCTTCCACTGAGCCGCACCCGCGCCGAGCCCGTCCGCGTACGGGATTCGGTGTGGGCGGCGCAAGCACCAGGGCCGTGTCTCCCCTGTACGGGGTGGGACACGGCCCTTGATGTGCGTGACGCGAGCGGTTCGATGAACTGTTTCGATGAACTTTTTCGATGAGCTGTTACGTGCGGTGAACCGTTCGGCGGTGCGGATGGTCCGGTGGTGCGGACGGTCCGGCGGTGCGGATCGTCCTGCGGTAGGAACGGTTCGGCGTTACGGACGGTTTCGCTGTGGGGCGGTCCGCTCAGTAGCGCGGACGGTTGAACCACGCGACGCCGGACGGCGCGATCATCGCCGCCGCCATCACACCGCCGAAGCCGATCCACAGCAGCGCGAACACCAGCGATGCGGAGGAGTTGGCGTCCGCCGCGGAGATCAGGCCGAGGACGCCGAACAGGGAGCCCAGGATGCCGTAGACCATGGTGGTGATCCGGATGCCCTGGCCGCCTCTGGTGAACTTGACTCCCAGCGTGATCGACAGACCCGCGAGGGCGAGGAAGAGCAGCGCGATCACCAGGATGATGCCCGCGGAGTCGTGGCCGAGGTCGGAGAAGCCGTTGTTGCCGAAGGTGTCCTCGCCGGCGTTGGACGCGTCGTTGATGGTGGCGGCGCCGAAGATCGCGAAGATGCCGATGAGGACCTGCACACCGGCGACGATGTAGAGCAGCACGCGGGCGGTGGTCATCAGGCCCGGCATGGTCTGCGGCATCATGGTGCCGCCCGGGTAGCCGGGGTACGCGGGCTGCTGCGGGTAGCCGTAGCCCTGCGGGGGCACGTTGGGCGGGGCCTGCGGGTACCCGTAACCGGGAACTCCCGGCGGCGCGGTGGGAGGCTGCTGCGGCGGCGGGCCGTAAGGGTTGTTCGGGTCGCCGAAACTCATGGCGGGTTTCCTCCGTTGCCTGGTGCGGGGACTACGCGCGGCACGGTTCGGAGGAATTTCTACAGAGCGGTCCGTCCCCCCGGTACTGCCCGCGACACTGTGTGCTCATCGTTCTTTAGCAGACTCTTACTTGTCCAGCGCCATTCCGTAGGTGTTGTCCAAGTGCAACATGAGTGATCATGGCCGGATACGGGCGAATCGGGCGCCGGACGACCGCTATGGCCCCGGATTGGAACCTGGACCGCGTCATCCGGGAGGATGGGGGTCATGACCGCCCAGATTCTCGATGGCAAGGCCACCGCAGCCGCGATCAAGTCCGACCTGACCGTCCGCGTGGCGGCCCTGAAGGAGAAGGGCGTCACGCCCGGCCTCGGGACGGTCCTGGTCGGGGACGACCCCGGAAGCCAGAAGTACGTCGCGGGCAAGCACCGCGACTGCGCCCAGGTGGGTATCGCCTCCATCCAGCGCGAACTGCCCGCGACCGCCACGCAGGAAGAGATCGAGGCGGTGGTCCGCGAGCTGAACGAGGACCCTGCCTGCACCGGCTACATCGTCCAGCTGCCGCTTCCCAAGGGCATCGACGAGAACCGCATCCTGGAACTGATGGACCCGGACAAGGACGCGGACGGCCTGCACCCGATGAACCTCGGGCGTCTCGTCCTCAACGAGCCCGCCCCGCTGCCCTGCACCCCCAACGGCGTCCTCACGCTCCTGCGCCGCTACGGCGTGGAGATCAAGGGTGCCGAGGTCGTGGTCGTCGGCCGCGGTGTGACCATCGGGCGTCCGATGCCGCTGCTGCTGACGCGGCGCAGCGAGAACGCCACGGTCACCCAGTGCCACACCGGTACCCGTGACCTCTCCGCGCACCTCAAGCGCGCCGACATCATCGTCGCCGCCGCGGGCTCCGCGCACCTCATCAGGGCCGAGGACGTGAAGCCGGGCGCCGCCGTCCTGGACGTCGGTGTCTCGCGCAGCGCCGAGGGCAAGATCGTCGGAGACGTCCACCCGGACGTCGCCGAGGTCGCCGCCTGGATCTCCCCGAACCCGGGCGGTGTCGGCCCGATGACCCGCGCCCAGCTGCTCGTCAACGTGGTGGAAGCGGCGGAACGCAGTGTCGGCTGACGGCAGCACCCACGAGTCCGAGGACGGCGCGGCGCGCGGCGCGCGAGGCGCCGGGACCGAGTCGGCCGTACGGGAGGCGGAGAGCGCCCTGCGCGACGCCGTCACCGGGGCGCGGGCCTCCGCGTCCACCTCTGCCTCCGCTTCCGCGGGAGCAGGGGCAGGGGGCGAGTCCGTGGCACGGGGCGCGGACGGCCGGGCCACCGAGCCCGGGGTGCGTGCCGGGGCCGCCGGGCGGACCGAGTCCGAGAAGGAGAGCGAGATCGAGGCCGAGTTGAAGACCGAGGTCGGGTCCGGGTCCGAGGCGGAAGCTGAGGTCGCGCCCGGGTCCGCGCCCGGGGCCGAGGCCGAGGCCGATGAGCTGGACGGGGCGACCGACGCGATCAGCGCGCCCGATGCCGAGGGGAGGCCGCGGCGCACCACGCGGCGCTTCCCGCTGTTCACTCGCGACACGGCACGCCCCGAAGGCGGCGGCCGGGCGGCGTCCGGGGATGCCCCGGCGCCCGCGCGTCAGTGGCCCATCCTCACCGTGCTGTCGGCCGTCGCGCTCGGCCTGCTGCTCACCGCGCTCGACGTGTTCCGCGTCGGCACGATCCTGATCGGCGCCGCGCTGCTCGCGGGTGCCGTGATGCGCTGGATGCTGCCCAGCGTGGGCATGCTCGCGGTCCGATCCCGTTTCACGGACATGGTCACGTACGGCGTCCTGGGCATCGCCATCGTGGTGCTCGCGCTGATGGCCCAGCCCAACCCGTTGCTGGAGATCCCGTTCCTCGACGACACCTTGCACTTCACGGTCCGCTGAGTCGCGGACGACCCGCGCGTGCGTGTCGGCTCGCCAACGCGTGCCGACGGCCCGTCCTCTCCTTCGGGGGAGGGCGGGCCGTGTTGTCTCACCTGACGCCCACGTGCCGGGTTCGAGTTCAGGTCGGCTTCGGCTTCGGGGATGACGGCGGCCCGTCCTCTCCCCCGAGTCAAGGACGGGCCGCTGTCGGGCGAGTGTTCCGCCCTGGGACAACCCTTGTGCACGGGAACGGGCTGTTCAACAGCCGGCAGTCCGCTGTGGCACGGAAGTGACCATTCCGCCACGGTGTGCGCGTTGTGCGACGGGAACCATCCAACTCCGGCCTGCCGACCGGTCGTTGCGGTCTGCCGTCCCGCCGTCGCCGGTGGAACACTGGACCGTGGCCCGGCGGGCGTGCAACGGTGCATGCTCCGGCTCAAATGCTCCCGTGCGCCCCCATATCGGGAACTGAGATCCTGACCGAGCGCATCCCTGTGGGTAGCCAGAACGGGGACTCGGCGGAGACGGGGGTACCCCTCCGCTCGACGCGGGGTCGAGAGCTCGGGAGCCACAACGCGGGAAACAGCTGTGCACGTACGGGGGGAAGTGAGGAAAGAATGCCTCGTTGGAAGGCGTTGCCGGATGAACTCGATCCGCAGGTCAAGGAGTTCGCCAGTCAGCTTCGACTGCTCGTCGACCGGAGCGGTTTGAGCATCGCGGCCGTGGCCGACCGCACGGGCTACAGCAAGACATCCTGGGACCGGTACCTGAACGGCCGGCTGCTCGCGCCCAAGGGCGCGATCGTCGCGCTGGCCGAGGTGACCGGGACCAGTCCCGTGCATCTGGCGACCATGTGGGAGCTGGCCGAGCGTGCCTGGAGCCGTTCGGAGATGCGCCACGACATGACGATGGAGGCGATACGAATATCCCAGGCGCGGGCTGCGCTGGGGGAGTTCGGGCCGCCTTCGACGAAGGAGAGCGGCGGGCGGCAGCGGTCGGCCCGACGGGGCGGCAGCGCGACCGCCGTGCCCGGGACCGCGGAACCGGCGGGGGGTTCGCCTCAGGCGCCGCCGTCCGGGTCTCCGTCGGTGCCGGTACAGCCGTCCGGGCGGGACGGCGGCGAAGCTTCGTCCGGAGGAGCGGCGGGCGGAACCGGCGGGGCCACCGGCCCCTCGGCCGGTGGGGCAGGACGTGCGGGCGGCAGCTGGGGGGTTGTCGCGTCGCCGTCCGACGGGGGTGGGCGGTTCGGTCCGGTGGCGCCGGTGGGGCCGCCTCGTGCGGCCGGGGGTCCCGAGCCGCAGGACGCGCGGCCCGTCGGTGCCGGGGTGGACTCCGCACGGCGGAAGCGGCGGCTGACGATGTTCCTCGCCGGGGTCGTGGGGGCGCTGGTCGTCGTCGCGGCCGCCGCCTATCTCACGCAGGGCGGGGACAAGAAGGACGCGGGCGGTACGCCGAAGACGCCGGCGGCCTCCGCCAGTGCCCAGCCCGATCTGCCGCCCGGGGTGAAGTGCAGCGGGGCCTCGTGCACCGGGAAGGACCCCGAGAAGATGGGCTGCGGCGGTCAACTGGCCAGGACCACGACCAGCGTGACGGTGCGGACCACGCTGGTGGAGGTGCGGTACAGCAAGACGTGCGGGACGGCTTGGGCCCGCATCACGCAGGCGGCCGTGGGCGACCGGGTAGAGGTGTCGTCGGGGGCCGCGGCGAAGCAGACGGCCGCCGTGGACACGGACGCGGACGCGTACACGCCGATGGTGGCGGTGAAGGACGCCGGTGACGCGAAGGCCTGCGCGACGCTGAGGTCCGGTCAGAAGGGGTGTACGACGTAGCGGGGGCGCCGGCGCTCTCCGGCGCAACTTCGGCTGCGGGGCGGGATTCAGCCCCTCCGGCGTTCGGGGAACGGGGTCCGGGGCGGCAGCCCCAGGGGTGGGAAGGGCAGGGGCGGAGGGCCGAAGAACCGCTGTGGGCGGGCCCCTGAGAAATTCCCGGCGTTGGGGGATTGAGTTGGCGCGGAGGGGGCAGGCGCAACGTACCCCCACGGGATCCGGTGCTGTCGGGGAGGGGGGAGATCCCTTTCCGGCGCCCCCGGTACCCCCTTTGGCGGTCGTCGAGTTCACCCTCTCCCGAGCCCGGCGACCGCCTTCCGGGGGGATCTGCGGGAGATCTGTGGGGTGGGCCACACGGACCCTGACGTCCGGCGTCCCGGATGCGCGATAGCCTGACGGCGGATCTCTCTTGACGCCGAGAGATCGATCATCGGAACCTTTGATCGATCATTGCGGTGGTTGCAGGGGACGATCCTGCACCCGGGGCAGGGACGCCCCACCGCCAGCTGTCATACGGAGAACGCCATGACCCGCACTCCCGTGAACGTCACCGTCACCGGCGCGGCCGGCCAGATCGGTTACGCCCTGCTCTTCCGCATCGCCTCCGGCCAGTTGCTCGGCGCGGACGTGCCGGTCAAGCTGCGCCTCCTGGAGATCACGCCGGCGCTGAAGGCCGCCGAGGGCACCGCCATGGAGCTCGACGACTGCGCCTTCCCGCTTCTTCAGGGCATCGACATCACGGACGACCCGAACGTCGCCTTCGACGGCACCAACGTCGGTCTGCTCGTCGGCGCCCGCCCCCGCACCAAGGGCATGGAGCGCGGCGACCTGCTCTCCGCCAACGGCGGCATCTTCAAGCCGCAGGGCAAGGCGATCAACGACAACGCCGCGGACGACGTCAAGATCCTGGTAGTCGGCAACCCGGCGAACACGAACGCGCTGATCGCCCAGGCCGCCGCCCCGGACGTACCCGCCGAGCGCTTCACCGCAATGACCCGTCTGGACCACAACCGCGCGCTGACCCAGCTCGCGAAGAAGACGGGCACCACGGTCGCCGACATCAAGCGTCTGACCATCTGGGGCAACCACTCCGCCACCCAGTACCCCGACATCTTCCACGCCTCGGTCGCCGGCAAGAACGCCGCCGAGGTCGTGAGCGACGAGAAGTGGCTGGCCGAGGAGTTCATCCCGACCGTCGCCAAGCGCGGCGCGGCGATCATCGAGGCCCGTGGCGCGTCCTCGGCCGCCTCGGCCGCCAACGCCGCCATCGACCACGTCTTCACCTGGGTCAACGGCACGGCGGACGGCGACTGGACCTCCATGGGTATCCCGTCGGACGGTTCGTACGGTGTGCCGGAGGGTCTCATCTCCTCCTTCCCCGTCACCACGAAGGACGGCCAGTACGAGATCGTCCAGGGCCTGGACATCAACGAGTTCTCCCGCGCCCGCATCGACGCCTCCGTCAAGGAGCTCGAGGAGGAGCGCGAGGCGGTCCGCAGCCTCGGCCTGATCTGATCCGACTGCAACCGAGCTGAGCCGGACCGACAACGGTCCGGTTCGACTCGGTCGAGTCCGTTCCGCCGCAGTACGCACCGATGCCCGGGTGGCAATCACCACCCGGGCATCGGTGCGTTCGTTCCCGGTTCGGTGGTTCGCCCGTTCCGGGTTCCGGCGCGCTTCCTGAACGAGGGCGGAGTGCCACGAGCCCGGCTCGGTGAGCGGTCATCGGGCAGGGGGGCGGCAAGGCGTACGGAAAGTACGTATCGAACGTATGTGCTTTGTCGCCATAAAGAGGGGTGCTGTTGGCGGAATTCTCACTATCGTCGTTACGTACGGTCCGCCGGGGGGGGGGCAGGGGCGCGACAGGGGTTCGGCGAGAGATGCGTCGAGATCGGGCCGTCGGGTGGGGCCGACGGGGAACGGGGGGTGACGGGATGGCGCAGAGATGGGACGCGGACCGTCGGCAATGGGTCGACGACGGTACGGGTCGGCCGGACGGCGGTGGAGTTCAGGACGGGGTCGACGCCGGCGGAGCGCCGCCGGCGGGGGAGCAGCAGTGGTGGGCGGCGGCCACGCAGGCGGGTCCACTGCGGCCTGAGTCCTATCCGCCCGGTTCCACACCACCGCAGCCGCAGGCACAGCCATTGCCGCCGCAACCGCAGGCGCAGCCATTGCCGCCGCAACCGCAGGCGCAGCCATTGCCGCCGCAACCGCAGGCGCAGCCATTGCCGCCGCAGCCGCATCCATGGCCCCAGCACCAGCAGCAGGCCCAGGCCTGGTCGCAGCCGCACCAGCAGCCGCAGACCTGGCCCGGGGGTGGCGCGACACCCGGGGGCGGTCGGGCGCCGGGGGCCGGTGACTCGCGTCGGCTGCTTCTGGTGATTGTGGCCGTGGCCGTTCTGGCGGGCGGCGTGGGCGGCGGACTGTGGGCGCTGACCAGGGATGACTCGTCGGGACACCCGAACGCGGGCACGTCCGGTCCCGCGGTGACCGTCACGGCGACGCAGCCCGGCGCGCCTCAGGACACCTCGAACGCGTCCGGCAGCGAGGGTGCCTACGCGGATCCGGCCGTGACCACCGCCCCGGCGCCGTCCCCCGGGTACAGCCGGGCGGTCGATCCGGTCGGCTACACCGTGGACGTGCCGGACGGCTGGGCGCGCGAGGAGACGCAGGGCAAGCTGGCGCCCGTCGTCACCTACACGGCACCCGGCGGCAATCGCAGGCTCATGGTGTTCGAGGTCAAGGAGACCTCCGTGACGGAGTCCTCTTCGCAGGCCGAGGGCATCGCCGAGGGGTTCAGGGGCTACCAGTACCTGGGCAGGCAGACCGGCACCGACTGGACGGAGTTCAGCTACCGCTACGACAGCAAGCAGTACGGAGCCACCCAGACCGTCGACCACCGTTTCCAGGCCGCCGACGGCACGCCGTACGCCATCATCGCGAGCGGTCCGCCGGGCGCGGACATGACCGAGCAGCTCACGACGGCCGTGAACTCCTTCTGCCCGACCGGGTTCGACTGCACGAGCCCCACCTGACGTACGAGCCCCAGCTGACGCCCGAGCTGTACTGAACGCAGGAGGCGGCCCTAGGACCTGCCCTGGTGCACGGGCGTTTCCCGCGCCCCGGCGGCGGGCAGCCGCTTCTCGAACCAGTACGCCGCGTACACGTTGTCGTCGTACCGCGGGATCTCCGTGTATCCGCACGCCCGGTACATCGCCCGGGCCTCGGAGAGCGCGGCGTGCGTGTCGAGTCGTACGACGGTGAACTCGCGCTCGGTGGCCCGTTGTTCGAGGCCGTCGAGGATGCGGCGTCCGAGGCCGAGCCGGCGGGCGGCGGGGTGCACCCACACATGGCGGATCTCGCCCACGTGAGGAGCGAGCCGGCGCAGCGCGCCGCAGCCCACGGGACGGTCCTCCTCGTAGGCGACGAGGAAGGCGCCCGCGTCCCCCGACACCTCGTGGGGCCGGACGAGGGTGCCGGGGTCGAAGCCTTCGGGGAACCGCTCGTCGATGTCGGCCGCGTAGGCGTCGAGGCAGGCGCGGGCGTCGGGGGAGGCGCCGTCGACGGTCGCGATGGTGATCGCGGCGAGCCGGAGCAGGCGGTGCGCCGTGTCGAGGGCCGCGGTCAGCTCCGCTCGCTGGGGAGCGGCGAGACCGCCGAGCAGGCCCTCGGCCAGACCGTTGGCCAGTCGGTTCTGCTCCTTGACCTCGACCTGACCGGCGGCCGTGAGGTCGGCGACCCGCAGTCTGCTGTCGCCGGGATGGACGCTCACCCGGACGAGGCCCTGTGCCTCAAGGGCCCGCATCATCCGGCTCAAGTACCCGGCGTCCAGGCCGAGTCGGGCCCTGAGTTCGCGCAGGGACGCTCCCGTCCCGCCGATCTCGAACAGCAGCCGGGCCTCGCCGAGGGGGCGGTCCTGGCCGAGGTAGTGGTCGTCGAGGACTCCGATGCGCCGGGTGAAGTAGCGGTTGAACCGCCGCAGCGCCGTCACCTGGTCCGCTGACGCTGGCTCCATTTTCCGGCTCCCTGTCCGGTGCCGTTCCATCCCGTATTCCTTTGACTTTAGTCAAAGGAAGGACGGCTGTCTATCGCCCGTTCTCGCCGCTTTTTGGCGGATTTTTCAGTGACGCGGCGCACTTTTGGTGACGGATTGTGCATGCAACCGGAGTCGGGGGGCAGGTGCTCCCGGCTCCCGGGAGTGACCCATGCGTGACACGGGGGCATCGAACAGGAACGGAAGGCAACACCGATCATGGCCGGACAGCAGGCAGAACAGACCATCCACGTGGGCGGCGAGTGGCGTGCGGCGCTCTCCGGCGCGACGCGCGAGATCATCGACCCCGCCGACGCCGAGCCGTTCGCCGTGGTCGCGGAGGGTGACGAGAAGGACGCGGACCTCGCGGTCGCCGCCGCACGGCGCGCCTTCGACGAGGGCCCCTGGCCGCACACCCCCGTCACCGGTCGTGCCGCCCTGCTGCGCCGCGTCGCCGACCTCCTCGTCCGCGACCGCGAGGAGCTCGGGCTGCTCGAAAGCCGTGACGCGGGCAAGACCCTGGAGGAAGGGCGCGTCGACATCGACTGCGTCGCCGACGCCTTCCGCTACTTCGCCGACCTCGTGGTGGGGGAGGGCGGCGGGCGCGTGGTGGACGCCGGGTCGTCCGACATCCACAGCGTCGTCGTGCACGAGCCCGTCGGCGTGTGCGCGCTGATCACGCCCTGGAACTATCCGCTCCTCCAGGCCAGTTGGAAGATCGCTCCGGCCCTCGCCGCGGGCAATACCTTCGTGGTCAAGCCGAGCGAGATCACCCCGCTGACCACCGTCGCGCTGCTCGGTCTGCTGGCCGAGGCCGGGCTGCCCGCCGGTGTCGCGGGCCTCGTCACGGGCCCCGGCCACACCGTCGGCGCCCGCCTCGCCGAGCACCCCGACGTCGACCTCGTCTCCTTCACCGGCGGCCTCGCCAGCGGTACGAAGGTGGCGCGCGCCGCCGCCGACACGGTCAAGAAGGTCGCGCTCGAACTCGGCGGCAAGAACCCCAACGTCGTCTTCGCCGACGCCTGCGCCACCGAGGAGGGCTTCGACACCGCCGTCGACCAGGCCCTCAACGCCGCCTTCATCCACAGCGGCCAGGTGTGCTCGGCCGGTTCACGGCTCATCGTCGAGGAGTCCCTGCGCGAGCGCTTCGTCGCCGAACTCGCCCGCAGGGCGGGCGCGATCCGGCTCGGCCGCGGCACCGAGGACGGCGTCGAGTGCGGCCCGCTCGTCTCCGAGCAGCAGCGCGCGAAGACCGAGGCGTACGTCGCCTCCGCGCTGGCCGAGGGCGCGGTGCTGCGCACCGGCGGCAAGCGGCCCGAGCCGTCCGGAGTCCGTCCCGCCGGCGGGTACTTCTACGAGCCGACCGTCCTCGACCAGTGCCACCGCGCCATGCGGGTCGTTCGTGAGGAGGTCTTCGGACCCGTCCTGACCGTGGAGACCTTCGCCACCGAGGACGAGGCCGTCGCCCTCGCCAACGACACCGAGTACGGCCTCGCGGGCGCCGTCTGGACCGCCGACGCCGGCCGCGCCCGCCGCGTCGCGGGCCGGCTGCGCCACGGCACCGTCTGGATCAACGACTTCCACCCCTACCTCCCGCAGGCGGAGTGGGGCGGCTTCGGCAGGAGCGGCGTCGGACGCGAACTCGGTCCGGCCGGGCTCGCCGAGTACCGCGAGACCAAGCACGTCTACCAGAACCTCGCACCGGCGCCGGTCCGTTGGTTCGCCGGCTGACTCCAGCGCCCGTCAGCCGGCCCCCCGGCTGACATCGGCACCTGTCCGTCGGTTCGCCGACCGCTTTCGGCACCTGTCCGTCGGTTCGCCGACTGCCTTCGGCGTCTGTCCCGTCGGTTCGCCGGCCGACGTCGGCACCCGTCCGTCGGTTGGCCGGCTGCCCCTCGGCGTCTGTCCGTCGGGCTTCCGCGTCGGCCCCGGCCCCTCCCCGAAACCCCATCGACCAAGGCACTTTGGAGCACCACTTCATGTCCCAGCACGAGAACACGTACGACTACGTCGTCATCGGCGGCGGCACGGCGGGCTCCGTGATCGCGTCCCGCCTCACCGAGAACCCGGATGTCACCGTCGCCGTCATCGAGGGTGGCCCCAGCGATGTCGGCCGCGACGACGTCCTCACCCTGCGCCGCTGGATGGGTCTGCTCGGCGGGGAGCTCGACTACGACTACCCGACCACCGAGCAGCCGCGCGGCAACTCGCACATCCGGCACAGCCGCGCCCGGGTGCTCGGTGGCTGCTCGTCGCACAACACGCTGATCGCCTTCAAGCCGCTCCCCTCCGACTGGGACGAGTGGGAGGCGGCCGGCGCCAAGGGCTGGGGCGCGGTGTCCATGGAGGCGTACTACGCGCGACTCCTGAACAACATCGTCCCGGTCGACGAGAAGGACCGGAACGCCATCGCGAGGGACTTCGTGGCCGCCGCGCAGTCCGCCCTCGAGGTGCCGCGTGTCGAGGGCTTCAACCGGCAGCCGTTCACCGAGGGCGCCGGCTTCTTCGACCTCGCGTACCACCCGGAGGACAACAAGCGGTCGAGCGCCTCGGTGGCGTACCTGCACCCGGTGATGGACGAGCGGCCCAACCTCACGCTCCTGCTGGAGACTTGGGCGTACAGGCTGGAGCTGGACGGAACGCGGGTCACGGGCGTGCACGTCCGCACGAAGGACGACGAAGAGGTTCTCGTCCGGGCGCGGAACGAGGTCCTGCTGTGCGCGGGCGCGGTCGACTCGCCGCGTCTGCTGCTGCACTCCGGCATCGGACCCGCCGGTGACCTGGAGGAGCTCGACATCCCGGTCGCGCACGATCTGCCGGGCGTCGGCGAGAACCTGCTCGACCACCCCGAGTCGGTGATCGTCTGGGAGACGAACGGGCCCATCCCCGAGAACTCCGCGATGGACTCCGACGCGGGCCTGTTCGTGCGCCGCGACCCGGAACAGCCGGGCCCCGACCTGATGTTCCACTTCTACCAGATCCCCTTCACGGACAACCCGGAGCGTCTCGGCTACGAACGCCCCGCGCACGGCGTCTCCATGACCCCCAACATCCCCAAGCCGCGCAGCCGCGGCCGCCTTTACCTGACCAGCGCCGACCCCGCCGTCAAACCCGCCCTCGACTTCCGGTACTTCACGGACGAGGACGACTACGACGGCCGTACCCTCGTCGACGGCATCAAGATCGCCCGTGAGATAGCCCAGGCCGAGCCACTCGCCGGCTGGCTCAAACGCGAGGTGTGCCCCGGCCCCGGCATCACGGACGAGGAGGAGCTCAGCGCGTACGCACGCCAGGTCGCGCACACCGTGTACCACCCGGCGGGCACCTGCCGGATGGGCGAACTCTCCGACGAACTCGCGGTGGTGGACCCGGAACTGCGCGTCCGCGGCCTCGACGGCATCCGGATCGCCGATGCCTCCGTCTTCCCGACCATGCCCGCCGTGAACCCGATGATCGGGGTGCTCATGGTCGGCGAGAAGGCCGCCGACCTGATCGGGGGCGGTGCGTGATGAGTACGACGACCGACGGGAGCGACGCGATGACCGACGTCACGACAACCACCGGGAACACCGGGGCCGGTACGACCGACAGCACGGCAACCACCGCCGGTGATGCGGGAGTCAACCCCGTCTTCTCCGTGCGCAACCTGTGGAAGGTCTTCGGTCCGAAGGCCGACCGCGTCCCCGGCGACCCCGAGCTCGCCTCCCTCGACGCCGCCGAGCTGCGCGCCGCCACCGGCTGCACCGCCGCCGTCCGTGACGTCGGTTTCGACGTGCACAAGGGCGAGGTCTTCGTCGTCATGGGCCTGTCCGGCTCGGGCAAGTCCACGCTCGTGCGCTGCCTCACCCGGCTGATCGAGCCCACCTCGGGCCGCCTGTCGATCGACGGCGAGGACGTCCTCGCGATGGACAAGGCCCGGCTGCGCGAACTGCGCCGCCACCGAGCCGCCATGGTCTTCCAGCACTTCGGCCTGCTGCCGCACCGCTCGGTGCTCGACAACGTCGCCTACGGCCTGGAGATCCAGGGTGTCTCGCGTGACGAACGCCGGGCGAAGGCCACCGAGGTCGTCGCCAAGGTCGGTCTGGAGGGTATGGAGCAGCGCAGGCCCGGACAGCTGTCCGGCGGTCAGCAGCAGCGCGTGGGGCTGGCCCGCGCACTCGCCGTCGACCCCGAAGTCCTGCTCTTCGACGAACCGTTCAGCGCGCTCGACCCGATGATCCGGCGCGACATGCAGGAAGAGGTCGTCCGGCTGCACCGCGAGGAGGGCCGCACGATGGTCTTCATCACCCATGACCTGACCGAGGCCCTGCGCCTCGGCGACCGCATCGCCCTGATGCGCGACGGCCGGATCGTCCAGCTCGGCACCCCCGAGGAGATCGTCGGCTCCCCGGCCGACGCCTACGTCCGCGAGTTCGTCCGCGACGTGCCCCGCGAGCAGGTCATGACGGTCCGCACGGTCATGCGGGCCGGGGACTGCGGAGGTCCGGACCACCCCGGCGCGCTCGCCCCCGACACCGTGGTCGCCGACGCCATCAAGGCCGTCGCCCGCACGGGCCGGGCCGCCTGCGTCGTACGGGACGGCCGCTGCCTCGGCGTCGTCGACCACGAGCGGCTGCTCCACGTCGTCGCCGGGTCGGACCTTCGAGACAGGTCGACCATTCGAGACGGCTCGGACCCGCGCTCCGGCTCGGACCCGCACGCAGACTCGGACCCGCGCACCGACTTGGATCCGGACCCCGACCCGGACTCGCGCAAGGAGGCGGTGTGATGGCCGCAGTCACCGCGTCCGCTCCCCGTACGGTCCTTCCCCGGCGCCTCAGGCATCCGGCCGTCGGCAAGCTCCTGCTGCTCGCGGCCGTCGCGGCGGTCCTCGTGCCCCTCGCCAACGCCCGCTGGGCCGGTGGCAGTTGGCCGCACGCGCTGACCGTCGACCTGACCGGACCGCTCGGCGGAGCCGGCGACTGGATCATCGACAACCGTGACAGCCACCCACTGTTCCTGTACTTCTTCGGTTACGTCAGCAACGCCGTCGTCCTCTCCGTACGCGCCGTCTATCTGCTGCTCCTCGCGGCCGGCTGGGCCGGAGTGACCGCCGTGGCCGCTCTCGTGGCCTGGCGGGCCGCGGGCGTACGGCTGGCCCTCGGCACCGGCGCCGCGATCCTCGCCTGTGGACTGCTCGGCATGTGGGTGCCCACCATGCAGACGCTGGCCGTCATGGTGGTCGCCGTGTTCGCCTCCGTCGTCCTGGGCGCGCTGCTCGGCCTCGCCGCCGGGCTCTCCGACCGCACCCACCGCGCGCTGCGCCCCGTCCTCGACACCATGCAGGTGCTCCCGGCGTTCGCGTATCTGCTGCCCGTCGTGCTGGTCTTCGGCATCGGCGTCCCCGCGGCCGTGCTCGCCACCGTCGTCTACGCCGCCCCACCCATGGCCCGCCTCACCGCGCTCGGCCTGCGCGACGCGGACGAGGGCGTGATGGAGGCCGTCGCCTCGCTCGGCGCCACGGCCCGCCAGCGGCTGCTCACCGCCCGCCTCCCGCTGGCCCGCAAGGAACTCCTCCTCGGCCTCAACCAGACGATCATGATGGCGCTGTCCATGGCCGTCATCGCCTCCGTGATCGGCGCCGGCGGTCTCGGCGACCGCGTCTACCAGGCCCTCGCCTCCGTGGACGTGGGTGCCGCGCTCGCCGCCGGCATTCCGATCGTCCTCCTCGCCGTCGTCCTCGACCGGGTCACGGCCGCGGCGGGCGAACGGCTCGGAGAGGCCCGCACGAACACTCCCTGGCTGTACGCGGCCGCCGCCGCCGTGGCCGTCGCGGTCGCCGGACGTCTCGTGGGTCGGCTGGACTGGCCCGACGCGTGGGTGGTGAACATCGCCGAGCCCGTGAACAGCGCCGTCGACTGGATGACCGGCCACCTCTACTCCGGCGTCCCCTACATCGGCGGCACCGCCGACTGGGCGGGCCACTTCACCACCTGGGTCCTCGACCCGCTCCGGGACGGTCTGCAGTGGCTGCCCTGGTGGGCCGTGCTGCTCGTCGTCGCCGCCCTCGCCTGGCTGATCGGCACCTGGCGCACCGCGCTCACCGCCGTCCTCGCCATGGCCGCGATCGGCGTGCTGGGCGCGTGGAAGCCGTCCCTCGACACGCTCTCCCAGGTGCTCGCCGCGGTCGCCGTGACCCTCGTGCTCGGCTTCGCCACCGGGATCGCGGCCGCGCGCAGCGAACGGTTCGAGCGTCTGCTGCGGCCCGTCCTCGACGTCTTCCAGACCATGCCGCAGTTCGTGTACCTCATTCCCGTGGTCGCGCTGTTCGGCGTCGGCCGCGCACCCGCCGTCGCCGCCGCGGTCGTCTACGCGTTGCCCGCCGTGGTCCGCATCACCACCCAGGGGCTGCGCGCCGTCGACCCGGCCGCACTGGAGGCCGCCCGCTCCCTCGGAGCGACCCCCGTGCAGCAACTGCGCCAGGTCCAACTGCCGTTGGCCCGGCCCGCGCTGCTGCTCGCCGTCAACCAGGGCGTCGTCCTGGTCCTCGCCGTCGTCATCATCGGCGGCCTGGTCGGCGGTGGCGCGCTCGGCTACGACGTCGTGTTCGGCCTCGCTCAGGGCGATCTGGCCACCGGCCTGGTCGCGGGCGCCGCGATCGTCTGCCTCGGCCTGATGCTCGACCGGGTGACCCAGCCGACCGAACGCCGTGCGAAGAAGGGAGCCTGACATGCGCGTCCGTACGACATCCGCGCTGGCCGGCGCATCGGCCCTGCTGCTGCTCACCGGCTGCGGCGCCGCCGACATGACCAAGCAGGCCTCGCCCTTCGCGAACGCCCGGGGCGCCAGGACGGTCACCCTGTCCGTGCAGTCCTGGGTCGGCGCCCAGTCGAACGTGGCCGTGGCGCAGTACCTCCTCGAACATGAGATGGGCTATCGCGTCGACACCGTCCAGGTCGACGAGGTGCCCGCCTGGGACGCGCTCAGCCAGGGCCGTGTCGACGCGATCCTGGAGGACTGGGGCCACCCCGACCAGGAGAAGCGATACGTCGAGGACAAGAAGACGATCGCGCCCGGCGGGAACCTGGGCGTGACCGGGCACATCGGCTGGTACGTCCCGACGTACTTCGCGAAGCAGCACCCCGACGTGACGGACTGGAAGCACCTCGACAAGTACGCGGGCCGACTGCGCACGCCCGAGAGCGGCGGCAAGGGCCAGCTCCTCGACGGTTCCCCGTCGTACGTCACCAACGACAAGGCGCTGGTGAACAACCTGCACCTGAACTACCAGGTCGTGTTCGCCGGTTCGGAGGCCGCACAGATCACGCAGATGAAGCAGTTCGCGAAGGAGCGGAAGCCGTTCCTCACGTACTGGTACTCCCCGCAGTGGCTCTTCGAGAAGGTCCCCATGACCGAGGTGAAGCTGCCCGCCTACAAGGACGGCTGTGACGCCGACGCGGCGAAGGTCGCGTGCGCGTACCCGCACACCCCGCTGCGGAAGTACCTCAACGCCGACTTCGCGAAGACCGGCGGCAGGGCCGCCGCCTTCCTGAAGAACTTCAAGTGGACCACCGCCGACCAGAACGAGGTCTCCTTGATGATCGCCAACGACAAGCTGACGCCTCAGGAGGCGGCGAAGAAGTGGGTGGAGCACCACGCCTCCACATGGCGGGCGTGGCTTCCGGCGTAGTCGCCGCGGCCCTGTACGGCCGTGGGGCGGATGCCGGAAGCGGCACCCGCGGCTCTGTACGGCCGTGGGGCGGATGCCAGAGGTGGCACCCGCCCCACGGGGAGCGGCAATGCGCCGACGGTCCGCGCGGGGCGGCCATGACGCCCGGGCGGCGGCGCCAAGCAACGCGCCGTCGCCGGACAGGGCGTCCGCCGACCTACCTCAGCTCCGCCGCGATGTCCCGCAGTGCCTCCGCCGCCCGGCGCTGCAAGCCGGGTCCGAACGTGACCCGGGTGGCACCGAGTTCGCCCAGTTCGGCTGCCGTTGCCCCGCCGAGCCGGGCGAACACGTTCACCGGCCCTCGGATGCCGGACCGCAGCAGCGGAAGGACCTCGGGCGGTGCCCCGATCGGATACACACAGTCCGCCCCCGCCGCGACGTACAGCGCGGCCCGCTCGATGGCCCGCCCGGGATCTCCGTCCCCGTGGGCGAAGACATCGACTCGGGCGTTCACGAAGAGCAGGTCCGCCGCCGCGCCCCGCACCTCGGCCAGCCAGTCGGCGTGCCGGGCCGCGTCCTTGAGGACACCGCCCGTGGAGTCCTCAAGGTTGCAGCCGACGGCACCTGCCTCCAGCAACCGCTCCACCAGCTCCTCGGGCGCGAGTCCGTAACCGTCCTCCACATCCGCCGACACCGGCACGTCGACGGCCCGTACGATCCGCGCGACCGCCGCGAACATCTCGTCGGCGGGCGTCTTCCCGTCCGCGTACCCGAGCGAGGCGGCGACCCCCGCGCTCGGTGTGGCGAGCGCGGGGAACCCCGCGTCCACGAACACCCGCGCGCTCGCGGCGTCCCAGGGGCCGGGCAGCACCAGCGGATCGCCCGGCACCCGCCCGTGGTGCAGCGCCCGGAACCTCTCGGCCTTGTTCACCACCGCGTACTCCCCTCCGGGACGCGCGGGGCCGTCACTTGTACTGGCCCGCCCGGTAGTGGCCGGGCACCAGGCGGCAGGTCACGCCGAACCGGTTCCAGGCGTTGATCACCGTGATCGCGGCGATCAACTGGGCCAGCTCGGTCTCCTCGAAGTGCCGAGCCGCGCGCTCGTACACCTCGTCCGGCACGAACCCTTCCGTCAGCACGGTGACGGCCTCGGTCAGCTCGATCGCCGCGAGCTCCTTCTCCGTGTAGAAGTGCCGCGATTCCTCCCACGCGCCGAGCTGCACGATCCGCTCCACGCTCTCACCCGCGGCCAGCGCGTCCTTGGTGTGCATGTCGAGGCAGAACGCGCAGTGGTTCAGCTGCGAGGCACGGATCTTCACCAGCTCCAGGAGCACGGGGTCCACCCCGCGCCGGGCCGCCGCGTCGAGCCTGACCATCGCCTTGTAGACGTCGGGGGCGAGCTCGGCCCAGTGGAGTCGCGGGGTGTGTTCCGGCGCGTACCGCTCGCTCTCGGCGTCGCTCGTCGTGTTCGGCGCCGTGCTCTTCGCGGCGCCGGTCGCGGTGTTCGGCGCGGTGCTGGTCGTGGTCGTCCGCGTGGTCGTCTCCTGTGTCGTCATGCCATCGACCCTACGAGGGGAGTAGCCCAGGAGTATGGTCCATTTCCATGGCGAGAACATGGGCCACTTTGGGCGTCGACCTTCATGTCGAGCCGACCGGATCGGGGGTCCGCAAAGGGCTGACGGACGCGTTGCGCGAGGCGGTCCGCAGCGGTCGGCTGGCCCCCGGAACCCGCCTCCCGTCCTCCCGTTCGCTCGCCACCGACCTGGGCGTCGCCCGCAACACGGTCGCCGAGGCCTACGCCGACCTCGTCGCCGAGGGCTGGCTCACCGCCCGCCAGGGCTCGGGCACGAAAGTGGCCGAGCGGAGCGTCGTACGACCGGCGCCGGAGGCCGCGCCGCGCCGCCGAGAACAGGGCCGTCCCCCGTACGACCTCGTCCCCGGCACCCCCGACCTCGCGTCCTTCCCGCGCACCGCCTGGCTCAAGGCGGCCCGCCGCGCGCTGGCCCGCGCCCCGCACGACGCCTTCGGCTACGGCGATCCACGCGGCCGCCCGGAACTGCGCGCCGCCCTCGCCGTCTATCTCTCCCGCGCCCGGGGCGTCCGCGCCGACCCGGAGCGCATCGTGATCTGCTCCGGCTTCTCGGACGGCCTGACGCTGCTCGGCGCGGTCCTGCGCCGGCGGGGTCTGCGCTCGCTGGCCGTGGAGTCGTACGGCCTGGACGTGCACTGGAATCTGCTGCACCGGTCGGGCCTGCGCACCACCCCTCTGCCCTTCGACGAACTCGGTACCGACACAAGCGACATGACGGGTGTACGAGCCGTACTGCTCACCCCCGCCCACCAGTTCCCGATGGGTGTGCCGCTGCATCCGGACCGCCGGGCCGCCGTCGTCGACTGGGCCCGCCGCACCGGCGGGCTCGTACTGGAGGACGACTACGACGGCGAGTTCCGCTACGACCGGCAGCCCATCGGCGCGTTGCAGGGCCTGGACCCCGACCACGTGGTCCATCTGGGCACCGCGAGCAAGTCGCTGGCGCCCGCGCTGCGCCTCGGCTGGCTGGTCCTGCCGCCGTCCCTCGCGGATGAGGTCATCTCCCTGAAAGGGGAGGGCGGTTGGTCCACCGGAGCGCTGGACCAGCTGACCCTGGCGGAGTTCATCACCTCCGGCGCCTACGACCGCCACGTCCGCGCCGCCCGCCTGCGCTACCGGCGCCGCCGGGACGCCCTCGTCGCCGCGCTCGCCACCCGTGCCCCCGCCGTGCACGCCACCGGCATCGCCGCCGGACTGCACGCCGTGCTCCAACTGCCGCCGGGCACCGAGCAGTCGGTCGTCCAGGCCGCCGCCTGGCAGGGCCTCGCCGTCCACGGCCTCTCCCGCCATCGCCATCCCGACGCCCTCGCCCCGCCCCAGGACGCCCTGGTCGTCGGCTACGGCACACCGCCGGATCACGCCTGGTCGGGCGCACTGGACGCACTGTGCCGAGCACTTCCCTGAAGCCGGGATCCCCGTTCGTGAGGGCTCTGGAGACTCTTGAAAGCTCTTGAAGGCTCTTGACGGTTCCTGAGGCGCGCTCCGGGTGGCCCACCACCGGGAGACCGACCCCTCGCGAACCTCTACCCCTCGCGGAACCTCTTCGCCTTCCGCGCTTCCTCCGCCTCCGCGTCTCCCTCCGCCTCCGTCGCCTCCGCCGGGGCGGACGCAGGCGTCTCCGCACCCGGTGCCTCGCCGAACCGCGCCAGGGCCAGGGCCCCCGCCACAGCCACCGCGAAACCGAGAACCGCCAGCCAGGACAATCCCTCGCGCGTACGGTCGCCCAGCCACACCACCCCCACCAGCGCGGGCCCGATGGTCTCCCCGATGACCAGCCCGGCGGTGGCCGTCGTCACCGAACCCCGTTCCAGGGCCGTGGTGAGCAGCAGGAACGCCGCCCCGCCGCCGATCAGCAGCGCGTAGGTCGCCGGATTGGCCAGCAGCCTCCCGGGATCGAGGTCCTCGATCAGCCGCACCGCCACCTCGACCACCCCGAACCCGAACCCGGCCCCGAGTCCCAGCGCGAGCGCCCGCCCCTTGTCGGGCAGCCGTCCGCCGACCAGCCCCAGCACCAGGACGGCCAAAGACGTCCCCAGCGTCGCGTACTTCAAGGCCAGGGACCCCGTCCGGTCCCCCTCCGTCCCGGACGCCAGCCCCAGCATCGCGAGCCCCGCGCACACCACCGCCACCGCGCCCCACTCGACCCGGCTCAGCCGCACATGGAGCAGCCGCGAGGCGACCACCGCGGTGACGGCCAGGCTCGCGGCGAGGGCGGCGCCGACGGCGTAGATCGGAAGCGACCGCAGCGCGATGATCTGCAGCAGGAACCCGACGCCGTCGAGGCCCAGTCCCGCCAGATAACGCCACTGCCGCAGCGCCCGCAGCAGCAGTGCCGCCGCACCGCCGGCCCCGCCGCCCGTCCCGCCCCCGCCCGCGGCCCGCGCGGCCATCGCCTGCAGAACCGTCGCCGTACCGAAACAGACCGAGGCACCAAGGGCGCACACCATTCCAAAGAGCACGAAGTGACTGTAGGGGAAGGTGCGTCGCCGGGGGTCACTGCGGGTGCGCCGTACCCGATCTCTAATCTGTTCCCCTCACCGAACGTGAACAGAACAAACGGGGGAAACGGACATGGCAGACGTACGACGCCAACTGCGCTCGGGCACGGTCGTCCTCGGCGGCATGGGACTTCTCGCGGCGGCGCTCACCGCCTGCTCCGCGGACCCCGACAAGCGCTGCGTCGACCGCGACAGCTACCACCTCGGCAAGGGCTACAAGGTCGTCGCCGACAAGAACTGCGATTCCACCAAGACCTCGGCCAACAGCGTCTGGTACTACGGCGGGCAGAAGAAGAGCGGCTGGATCGACGACGGCTCCTTCACCGAGCCCCGGAGCTCAGGCGGTTCCGGTGGCAGCCACGGCGGCGTCCACCGCGGCGGCTTCGGCGGCGGCAAGGGCAGCTCCGGCGGCTGATCCCGCGGGCGCCCTCCGACCGGACGCCGCGCCCGCACCCAGCGCGTCCGCCGCCCGTACCCGGCGCGCGCCGCCGCGCGAACGCAGCGCGTCCGCCGCGCTCGCACGCAGCGCACCAAGACCCGCCCGCCGCGCCGCTTCTCGCGCCGCGTCCGTACCTCCCGCCGCGCCCCCGAACAGAGAACGCACACCCCCATGGAACGCCGCACCATCACACCCCGCCCCGGCTGGCAGCGGACCGTCGAGCAGCAAGGGCTCGTCTACCCGCTCACCCGCCATCCCGACGACTCCCTGCGCCCCTACTGGGACGAGAGCGCCTACTACGCCTTCTCGCTGCCCGAGGTGGAGGCGCTGGAGGAGGTCGTCGAGGAACTGCACGCCATGTGCCTGACGGCGGCCGGTCACATCGTCGAGCGGGGACGTTTCGCCGACCTCGGCATCGACGATCCGCGGGTCGCGGCGGCCGTCGCCGAGGCCTGGCACCGGCGTGCCGAACTCCCGTCCGTCTACGGCCGTTTCGACCTCCGCTACGACGGCACGGGCCCGGCGAAGCTCCTTGAGTACAACGCCGACACGCCGACCTCGCTGGTCGAGGCCGCGAGCCCCCAGTGGTTCTGGATGGAGGACCGCTTCCCCGGCGCCGACCAGTGGAACTCCCTCCACGAACGCCTCGTCGCCGCCTGGAAGAAACAGGGCGCCCTCCTCCCGCCGGGCAGCCCGCTCTACTTCGCGCACTCCGCCGAGGACGAACTCGGCGAGGACCTGATGACGGTCGCCTACCTCAAGGAGACCGCGGAACAGGCCGGCCTCGACACCGACTGGATCTCCATGGAGGAGATCGGCTGGGACCCGCTCTCCGGCCGCTTCGTCGACAACAGACTCGGCTTCATCCGCAGCTGCTTCAAGCTCTACCCCTGGGAATGGCTGGCCTCCGACGAATTCGCCGACCATGTCCTGGACACCCTCGACAACGGCGGCGGCACGGGCACGACCCTGTGGATCGAGCCGGCCTGGAAGATGCTCCTCTCCAACAAGGCCCTCCTCGCCATCCTCTGGGAGCTCTACCCGGACCACCCGAACCTCCTCCCCGCCTACCTCGACGGCCCCCGCGAGCTGGCCCGTACGAACGGGTACGTCGCCAAGCCCCTTCTCGGCCGCGAGGGCGCCGGCGTGACGATCCACGAACCCGGCGCCGCGCCCGTCGTACGCGAAGAGGCCTGCTGCTACCAGGAGCTGGCACCGCTCCCGTCCTTCGACGGCAACCGTGTCGTCCTCGGCGCCTGGGTCGTCGAGGACGAGTCGGCGGGCCTCGGCATCCGGGAGTCCTCCGGTCCGATCACGGACGAGTACGCCCGCTTCCTGCCCCACGTGATCCTCTAGCGCCGGGTCCGGGCGGGTCCGGGGCGGGTCCTGGCATGTCCCCGCGGTCCCGGCAGGGCCGGGGCGGGCCCTGTGTCTACGCCCCCAGCACGGCGCGCAGCTGGGCCAGCCCCCAGTCCAGGTCCTCCTTGCCGATGACCAGGGGCGGGGCGATCCGGACGGTGACGCCGTGGGTGTCCTTCACGAGGACGCCCCGGTCCATCAGCCTCTCCGAGATCTCCCGGCCCGTGCCGTACGACGGGGCGATGTCGACGCCCGCCCACAACCCGCGCCCGCGCACCGCGGTGACATGACCGGAGTCCTTCAACAGGCCCAGCTCACGGTGCAGATGCTCACCGAGTTCGGCCGCCCGCCGCTGGTACTCGCCCGACCGCAGCATCGCGATCACCTCCAGCGCCACCGCGCAGGCCAGCGGATTCCCGCCGAACGTCGAGCCGTGCTCCCCGGGCCGGAACACCCCGAGCACCTCCGCGCTCGACACCACCGCCGACACCGGCACCACCCCGCCGCCGAGTGCCTTCCCGAGGACGTACACGTCCGGCACCACACCCTCGTGCTCGCACGCGAACGTACGGCCGGTCCGCCCCAGCCCCGACTGGATCTCGTCCGCGACGAACAGCACGTCGCGCTCCAGCGTCAGCTCGCGCACGGCCGGCAGGTAACCGGCCGGCGGCACCAGCACCCCCGCCTCCCCCTGGATCGGTTCGAGCAGGACGGCCACCGTGTTCTCCGTGACCGCCGCCCGCATGGCCGTCAGGTCCCCGTACGGCACGATCTCGAATCCCGGTGTGTACGGGCCGAAGTCGGCCCGTGCCTCCGGGTCCGTCGAGAAACTGATGACCGTCGTCGTACGCCCGTGGAAGTTGTTGCCCGCGACCACGATCTTCGCCATCTCGGCGGGGACGCCCTTGACCCGGTACCCCCACTTCCGGGCCGTCTTCACCGCTGTCTCCACCGCCTCCACCCCGGTGTTCATCGGCAGCACCATCTCCATGCCGCACAGCGCCGCCAGCTCCCGGCAGAAGTCCGCGAACCGGTCGTGGTGGAACGCCCGCGACGTCAGCGTCACCCGGTCCATCTGGGCTTTCGCCGCCTCGATCAGCCGCCGGTTGCCGTGGCCGAAATTCAGCGCCGAGTATCCGGCCAGCATGTCGAGGAAGCGGCGCCCCTCGACATCCGTCATCCAGGCTCCGTCCGCCGTCGCCACGACGACCGGCAGCGGGTGGTAGTTGTGCGCGCTGTGCGCTTCGGCCGAGGCGATGAACGCCTCCGTCGTCTCCCTGGCATCCATGGCGGTCACGGGATCTCCGTTCTCTGACGAGCGGCACCGGGGAGTGGAGCGGCCTTCTCCGGCACGCCGCACGGCGCGTTCTCCCCGGGCGCGGGGACGTGTCGCCCGCGCGGGGACGGGCTGGTGGCCTATTTCCTATCGTCGCTCGCATGGTGGACGGGGGACCCCGGTGATCCGGCGCGCCCGGTAGGCTGACCGGCGGGGCCGTGACTGGCGCGCTGGGATGGGACCGACCATCGGGGAGCGGCACCCACGCTGTGGCTTTCCCGGGGCGATCCCCGGACCTCTGAACGGAGAAGCAGACCGTCGTGAGGGGCCCGGAGTGTCCGGGCGGGGAGTCGTGGCAACCGAGTGCCGTGCGCCTGGGCCGACCCGTGAACGCTGAACGCCACGTCCGGAGGCCGTCATGCCAGAGCCCCTTTCCACCGAGTCCACCGCCTTCCGCAGCGCCCTCGACGTGATCCGGGCCGTGGAGCCCCGCGTCGCCGACGCCATCGGCCAGGAACTCGCCGACCAGCGCGACATGCTCAAACTGATCGCCTCCGAGAACTACGCCTCCCCGGCCACCCTCCTGGCCATGGGCAACTGGTTCAGCGACAAGTACGCCGAGGGCACCGTCGGCCGCCGCTTCTACGCCGGCTGCCGCAACGTGGACACCGTCGAGGCACTCGCCGCCGAGCACGCCCGCGAACTGTTCGGCGCCGAGCACGCCTACGCCCAGCCGCACTCCGGCATCGACGCCAACCTCGTCGCCTTCTGGGCCGTCCTCGCCGCCCGGGTCGAGGCCCCGGCCCTCGCCGAGGCCGGCGTCCGCAACGTCAACGACCTCTCCGAGGCCGACTGGGCCGAACTGCGACAGGCGTTCGGCAACCAGCGCATGCTCGGGATGTCCCTGGACGCCGGCGGCCATCTCACCCACGGCTTCCGCCCGAACATCTCAGGCAAGATGTTCGACCAGCGCTCCTACGGCACCGACCCCGCCACCGGTCTCATCGACTACGAGGCCCTGCGCACCTCCGCCCGCGAGTTCAAGCCGCTGATCCTTGTCGCCGGCTACTCCGCCTACCCCCGCCTGGTGAACTTCCGCATCATGCGGGAGATCGCCGACGAGGTCGGTGCCACCCTCATGGTCGACATGGCGCACTTCGCCGGTCTGGTCGCGGGCAAGGTCCTCACCGGTGACTTCGACCCGGTCCCGCACGCCCAGATCGTCACCACCACCACGCACAAGTCGCTGCGCGGCCCGCGCGGCGGCATGGTCCTGTGCGACGAGACCCTCGCCGAGCAGGTCGACCGCGGCTGCCCGATGGTGCTCGGCGGCCCCCTTCCGCACGTCATGGCGGCCAAGGCCGTCGCGCTCGCCGAGGCCCGCCGCCCCGAGTTCCGCGACTACGCCCAGGCCGTCGTCGACAACTCCCGCGCGCTGGCCGAGGGTCTGATGCGCCGCGGCGCCACCCTGGTCACCGGTGGTACCGACAACCACCTCAACCTCATCGACGTCGCCTCCTCCTACGGCCTGACCGGCCGCCAGGCCGAGTCCGCCCTGCTCGACTCGGGCATCGTCACCAACCGCAACGCCATCCCCGCCGACCCCAACGGCGCCTGGTACACCTCCGGTATCCGGATCGGCACCCCCGCGCTGACCACCCGTGGTCTCGGCCAGACCGAGATGGACGAGATCGCCGGTCTGATCGACCGCGTCCTCACCGCCGCCGAGCCCGGCACCACCGCCAAGGGCGCCCCGTCCAAGGCCCAGCACGTCCTGGACGCGAAGATCTCCGACGAGATCGCGCACCGCGCCACCGACCTGCTGGCTCCGTTCCCGCTCTACCCGGAGATCGACCTCGGCTGACGCACGGCACCGGCGCCGGACCTCACCCGGCGCCGGACCGGACCGGAGCGAGCACGGGCCGTCCGACCCGAGGCAGCTCGGGCCGGGTCGGCCGGTCACGGGAGTTCGATCAGCTCCTGGTGCGGCCCCAGCAGCGGCCCGGCATTCTCGCGCCGGGCCCGGACCGCCGCGTGGCAGATGAACCACGCGGCCCCGGCGCCGAGCGCCACGCCCGCCGCGAGTCCGGGCACCGCCCAGAACGCCGGGTCCACCTCCACCCTGGCGGCGGACCCGGCCGACCCGGAGCCGAAGAGCCTTCCGTCCTTCATCAGCTCGTCGAACACCGAGCGCGGCGCCGGATGCCAGCGGATGTCGTGGTTCATCGAGTCCGGCGACAGATTCGACCGCACCCACGGCGTACCGTCCAGGGCGAGGTACACCTGGTCCTGGCGCTCGATGATGACATCACCGTCGCGTGTCCGATGGGCGGTCTGTGTTCCGTCCCCGGGACCCGTGACCCCCCAGATCACCGTGGCCTGCGGTTCGGGGAGGTGGCCGTCCTTCCACCCGTCGGGCGCTTTCTCCGTTCCCGTGTACCGGGGCGACAGCAGCCGCCACAGCCGTCCGAAGTCCGGGTCCTCGTTGTGCAGGGTGGTCGTCCGTCCCGTGTCGCCGGCGATGGTCAGGGCGACGTCCGGGCTGTCCCCCGTGGAGCGCTGAGCGGCGCTCTCCCGGACCGCCGGTGAGACCACCGGCCGGCTCGCCGCCGGGCCGGCCACGGCGCACGGTGCCGCCGACACCACCGCCGCGGCGGTCGCCGCCAGCGCCCCCACCACCGTGACCAGTTCACGAAGCCCGCGCATGGAACCCCCAACCGGCCGGCGTAGAGCCGACCAGCACGCCGTTGTGCCGATTTCTGGGTGCACCGCTGGACACGCCGGGGTCCCCCTCGACGGCGACGTCCGAGCAGCGCTCCGCCCTGCCGAATCCGGTTACCAGGCGGTTCGGCATTCTTAAGCGCCGGTGACCTCGAAAACACCCCCTCCAGCCGGAACGTCATCTCACCGTTGCACTTCCATGACAGTGAGTGTCAGAAAGCTGCTCAGGTGAGCGAATCGGTCACCTTCTGTGCTGACGAGCCGGAGGCCCGGAAGGCGCGGTTCCCGGAACCGCAGCGCCGGCCCGCCCGGGTCCCATCTCTTTCCGGCCAGTTCCGGAGCGGGCCCCGGCACCTGAGAGAATGGTGAACATGGCCTCTGACAGTCCTCGCGTGCTCTCCGGAATCCAGCCCACGGCAGGCTCGTTCCACCTCGGCAACTACCTCGGTGCCGTCCGTCAGTGGGTGGCGCTCCAGGAGTCCCACGACGCGTTCTACATGGTCGTCGACCTGCACGCGATCACGATTCCGCAGGACCCCGCGGAACTGCGTGCCAACACCCGGCTCGCCGCGGCGCAGTTGCTCGCCGCCGGTCTCGATCCCGAGCGCTGCACGCTCTTCGTCCAGAGCCACGTCCCCGAACACGCGCAGCTCGCCTGGATCATGAACTGCCTCACCGGTTTCGGCGAGGCCGCCCGCATGACGCAGTTCAAGGACAAGTCCGCCAAGCAGGGCGCCGACCGCGCGAGCGTCGGCCTCTTCACGTACCCGGTCCTCCAGGTCGCGGACATCCTGCTGTACCAGGCCAACGAGGTCCCGGTGGGTGAGGACCAGCGCCAGCACATCGAGCTCACGCGCGACCTCGCGGAGCGTTTCAACGGCCGCTTCGGCGAGACGTTCAGGATCCCCAAGCCGTACATCCTCAAGGAGACGGCGAAGATCTTCGATCTCCAGGACCCGTCGATCAAGATGAGCAAGTCGGCGTCGACGCCGAAGGGCCTCATCAATCTGCTCGACGACCCGAAGGCGACCGCCAAGAAGGTCAAGAGCGCGGTCACCGACACGGACACCGTCATCAGGTATGACACGACCGCGAAACCGGGTATCAGCAACCTGCTGACCATCTACTCGACGCTCACGGGGACCGGGATCGGCGAACTGGAGCAGAAGTACACGGGCAAGGGCTACGGAGCGCTGAAAACCGACCTCGCCGAGGTCATGGTCGACTTCGTGACGCCGTTCCGGGAGCGCACCCAGCAGTATCTGGACGATCCGGAGACACTCGACTCGATCCTGGCCAAGGGCGCCGAGAAGGCGCGCGCCGTCGCCGCGGAGACCCTCTCCCAGGCGTACGACAGGGTCGGATTCCTGCCCGCCAAGCACTGACGGCCGAGGCCGCCACCGTATGCGTGGCCGTGCCCCGGCCGAACGGCGGCGGCACGGCCCCCTACCACAGCACCTTCGGCAGTCAGTACGAGACGAGCGCGACACTCGTGCGGCGGGCGATTGCGGGTCATACCGCCGTACAGTCGAAAGCCGGGCGGACCGAGCAACCGCCTCCGCCCGCGCAGCACCACCGAACCGAACAGCCCAGACCATCGACAACGACAGGAGACGACGTGGGGACCGTAACGATCGGCGTGTCGATCGCGGTCCCGGAGCCTCACGGCAGCCTGCTCCAGGAGCGGCGCGCGGGCTTCGGCGACCCCGCGGCTTCCGGCATTCCCACGCACGTCACCCTGCTGCCGCCGACCGAGGTCGAGGACTCGGCGCTGCCCGCGATCGAGGCGCACCTCGTCGAGGTCGCGGCCGCCGGGCGCCCGTTCCCGATGCGGCTGTGCGGCACGGGCACCTTCCGCCCCCTGTCGCCGGTCGTGTACGTACGGGTGGCCGACGGCGCCGAGGCCTGCGCCTGGCTGCAGAAGCAGGTCCGGGACGCCTCGGGACCCGTCGCCCGCGAGCTGCAGTTCCCGTACCACCCGCACGTCACCGTGGCGCACGGCATCGACGACGAGGCGATGGACCACGCCTTCGAGGCGCTCTCCGGGTACGAGGCCGGGTGGCCCTGCACCGGATTCGCGCTCTACGAACAGGGCGCCGACGGCGTGTGGCGCAAGCTCCGCGAGTTCGTCTTCGGCGGCGCCGTGGTGCCCCCGCAGGCGTCCGCGCCCGAGCGGGACACCACCCTGCCGGCGTTCTAGGACGACCGGCCCGTCCGCTCCCGGGTCCCGGTCTCCGGGATTCCCGGGCCACGGCGTCCCGGCCTCCGTGGCCCCCCGCCCTTCGGCGGAACCTCAGATCGGCAGTCGCCGGAACACCGCTCGTGGCGTGTGCCGCAGCACCGACATGACCATCTTGAGTGCCCCCGGCACCCACACGGTCTCGGACCTGCGCCGCAGCCCCAGCTCGATCGCCGCGGCCACCGCCTCCGGAGTGGTCGACAGCGGCACCTTCGCAAGACCGGCCGTCATCCGCGTACGGACGAACCCGGGGCGTACGACCATGACGTGCGCGCCCGTGCCGTACAGGGCGTCCCCGAGACCCTGCGCGAAGGCGTCCAGGCCGGCCTTGCTGGAGCCGTAGATGAAGTTCGAGCGGCGGGCGCGTTCACCCGCGACCGAGGACAGCACCACCAGGGAGCCGTGTCCCTGCGCCTGCAGCGCCCGCGCGCACACCAGGCCGGACGACACCGCGCCCGTGTAGTTGGTCTGCGCGACCCGCACCGCCGCGACCGGTTCCTTCTCGTCCACGGCCTGGTCGCCGAGCACTCCGAAGGCCATCAGCGCCATGTCGATGTCGCCCTCGGCGAAGACCTTGCCGAGCACGGCCTCGTGGGACTCGGGATCGAGGGCGTCGAAGGCGACGGTACGCGCGTCCGCCCCCAGTCGGCGCAACTGCTCGGCGGCCTCCTCCAGGGCGGGCGTCGGCCGGCCCGCGAGCCACACCGTGCGGGTGCGCCGGGTGATCAGCCGGCGCGCGGTGGCCAGCGCGATCTCGGACGTGCCGCCGAGGACCAGCAGGGACTGGGGGATACCGAAAGCGTCCTTCATGACAGCTCCTGGAGACGAGGGAACGAAGACGGGCGGCAGGGAAGGGCGCCCTACAGGCACAGGCGGCGGGACAGGTCCGAGGTGAAGACTCCCCGCGGGTCCAGCTCCTGCCGCAGGGACCGGAACGCGCCGAGCCGCGGATACATGGCGGCCAGCAGTTCGGGCCGCAGCCGCGCGTCCTTGGCGAGGTACACGCGGCCCTCGGCGCTCGCCACCTCCTCGTCCAGCTCGTCGAGGAAGGCGCCGAGGCCCGGCAGGCTCGCCGGGATGTCCAGCGCGAGCGTCCAGCCGGGCACGGGGAAGGACAGCCAGCCCGGGTCGCTCTCCCCGAAGCGCTTCAGGACGGCGAGGAAGGACGGGCAACGGCGCTCGGAGATGCGCCGCACGATCCGGCGCAGGGTCTCCTCGCGGCCGTGTCCGACGACGAACTGGTACTGGACGAAGCCACCGCGCCCGTAGACGCGGTTCCAGTGCGGTACCCCGTCGAGCGGGTGGAAGAAGGCGGGGATCCGCTGGAGTTCACCGGTCCGCGCGCGGGGCGCCTTGCGGTACCAGAGCTCGTTGAAGAGGCCCACCGTCGTCCGCCCGAGGAGTCCCTCCGGAACGAAGGCGGGAGCCGCCGGCAGGCGCGAGGGGCGGAACGCCAGCGGGTGTCTGCGCGCGCGTGGGGGCAGCGAGTCCAGTGGCGCGTGATCGCCGCGGGTCAGGACCGAACGCCCCATCCGTGCGCCGCGCGCGAGGAGATCGATCCAGGCGACCGAGTAGCGGTACCGGTGGTCGGTGGCGGTGAGACGGGCCATCAGGTCGTCCAGGTCCACCGCGCGTTCGGTGTCGACGGACATCAGAGCGGTCTCCACCGGCTGGAGGCGGACGGTCGCCGTGAGGATCACACCGGTCAGGCCCATGCCGCCCGCGGTGGCATCGAAGAGGGGGGTGCCGGGTCCGACCGTCCGGATCTCGCCGTCCGCGGTCAGCAGCTCGAAGGACAGGACGTGGCGGGCGAACGAGCCCGACCCGTGGTGGTTCTTGCCGTGGATGTCCGCGCCGATCGCGCCGCCCACGGTCACATAGCGGGTCCCCGGTGTCACCGGCACGAACCAGCCGAGCGGGAGCAGGACCTCCATGAGCCGGTGCAGGGACACCCCCGCGTCGCACAGGACGGTGCCGCCGCCCACGTCGATGGCGTGGATCCGGTCCAGGCCCGTCATGTCGAGCACCGCCCCGCCCGCGTTCTGCGCGGCATCGCCGTACGCCCGCCCGAGCCCCCGGGCGATCCCTCCGCGTGCCCCGCACTCCCGGACGGCCGTCACCGCCTCCTCGTAGGAGCGCGGGCGGACCAGACGGGCGGTGGTCGCGGCGGTGCGGCCCCAACCCGTGACGGAGACGGTGTCGGCAGGCATGACCATGACCGTAGCGCCGCCAAGGGGGCACAACGGGGCAATCTACCCAGGCCTCACGGGTCCTCACCGAAATGGGTGATTAATGGGATGTCGTTAAAGATGACCGTAGTTCTGCGATCCGTCCCTAGAAGAGTGGGATCGCGTGGCTCCTCCCTCTCGTGAACGAGGGGGCCTCTCACTCGACTCCAAGGAGTTTCATGACGGCCAAGCCCTGACCGCACTGCGCCGCTTCACGGTTCCGGCACTCAGGATGCGTTTCCCGCCCGGCCTGCAGGCCGGGATTCCCACGCAAGGAGAGAGATGGATCGCCGACTCGATGGCATGGACCGTCGACTGCTGTCCGCATTCCACGCGTACGGCAGGAACCCGCGCGTCGCGGCCGTCGCGCGCGCCCTGTCCGGGAGCGGGGAGCACGGCGCGCTGTGGCTCGCCGTGGGCCTCGCGGGGGCGGCCGCCGACCGTGAGCGGCGCGGCGCGTGGGCGCGCGCGACGGCGCTCACCGCCACCGCGCACCTCGCGAGCATGGGGGTGAAGCGGATCGTGCGCCGCCCGCGTCCCACGCATGTGGAGCCCCTGGTCCGCACGGCCGGACGGCACTCCTTCCCCAGCTCGCACGCCACCTCCGCGGCCGCCGCGGCGGTCGCCTACGGCGCGCTCGGCCTGTACGTCGTCCCGCCGCTCGCCGCCGCGATGTGCCTGTCGCGTCTCGTCGTCGGCGTCCACCACCCCACGGATGTCGCCGCGGGCGCGGTCCTGGGCGCCGCGGCGGCCGGACTGGGCGCCCGTTGGATCGGGGCCGGCCATGGCTGAGCGCACGGCGCTCCTGGAGCGCACCCCGGCCGTCGCCCCGCCGCCCAGGAGCCTGACCGGGCTCATCCGGGGCCTCGTCAGGACCGCGCGTCCCCGCCAGTGGGTGAAGAACGTGCTCGTCGTGGCCGCCCCGGCCGCCGCGGGCCGGCTCTTCGCACGGCAGGCGCTCGGCCAACTCGCGCTGGTCTTCGTCCTGTTCACGGTCGGCGCCGCCGCCGTGTACCTGATCAACGACGCCCGGGACGCCGTCGCCGACCGCGCCCACCCGGTGAAGCGCCACCGCCCGGTCGCCGCGGGCCAGGTCCCCGTCCCGGTCGCGTACGCCGTCGGGGGCACCCTCGGGGTCCTCGTGCCCGTCGCCGCCGCCTGGTTCTGCCCGCCGGCCGTCTGCGCGCTGCTGATCGCGTACATCGGCATGCAGCTGGCGTACTGCGTCAGCCTGAAGCACGTGCTCGTCGTGGACCTCGTCGTCGTCACGACCGGGTTCCTCATGCGGGCGATGATCGGCGGTCTGGCCCTCGGTATCCCGCTCTCGCGCTGGTTCCTGATCACCACCGGCTTCGGGGCGCTGTTCATGGTCTCGGCGAAGCGTTACTCCGAAGCCGTGCAGATGGCGGGGAACGCGGGCGCCACGCGCGCGTTGCTCACCGAGTACACGACCGGCTACCTGCGCTTCGTCTGGCAGCTGGCCGCCGGTGTCTCCGTCCTCGGCTACTGCCTGTGGGCCCTGGAGGAGGGCGGAGTGCCGAGCACCGGCGTGCTGCCGTGGCGCCAGCTGTCCATGGTCGCCTTCATCCTGGCCGTCCTGCGCTACGCCGTCTTCGCCGACCGGGGCACGGCGGGCGAGCCGGAGGACGTGGTCCTGCGGGACCGCCCGCTCGCCCTCATCGGCCTGGTGTGGCTGGCGATGTACGGGCTCGCGGTGGCGAACTGGTGAGCGTCGCCGGGGACCGGCCCGGCTCCGGGCTCCCCGTCGCCCGCCCGGCGGTCGTCGCGACGCCCGCCGCCCCGGGGACCGCTGTCATGGAGCCTGCTGTCATGGAACCGGTGGTGGTCCTCGGGGCCGGCCGCCTCCGGGAGCGGTTCCTGAGTGAGCTCCTCGGCTTCGCCGCGGTCGGTGTCCTCGCCTACGCCGCCGACCTCGGCCTCTTCGTCTGGCTGCGCGGCCCGGTGGGTCTTGACCCGCTGACCGCCAAGGCGCTGTCCTTCCTGGCGGGTTGTTCGGTGGCGTACGCCGGAAACGCGCTCGGCACCTACCGGCACGCGGCCGCCCGCGGCCCGCGCCCGTACGTGGTCTTCTTCGCGGTCAACATCGCGGGCGCGCTCGTGCAGCTGCTGTGCCTCGCCGTCAGTCACTACGGGCTCGGGTTCACCTCACCGCGCGCGGACACCGTCTCCGGCGCGGGAATCGGCATGGCGCTCGCCACTGTCCTGCGTTTTTGGGGTACCCGGTCACTGGTTTTCCGAGGCGAGGGCAGAGTCGGATCATGGACTGGCTGAAGAAGATTCCCGGCGTGGGGCCCCTGGTCGTGGGCCTGATGGCCACGCACGCGTGGCGGTCGTACGAGCGGCTGGACCGGGTGAAATGGACACGGCTCGCCGCGGCGATGACCTTCATCAGCTTCGTGGCGCTGTTCCCGCTGCTGACCGTGGCCGCGGCGATCGGTGCCGCGACGCTGAGCAGCCAGCAGCAGAAGGACCTTCAGAACAAGCTCGCCGACCAGGTGCCGGGCATCTCCGACCAGCTGGACATCCACAGCCTCGTCCAGAACGCCGGCACCATCGGGGTCATCGCGGGCGCCCTGCTGCTGGTCACCGGGATCGGCTGGGTCGGCTCGATGCGGGATTGCCTGCGCGCGGTCTGGGAGCTGCCCGACAGCGAGGAGAACCCCTTCGTGCGCAAGCTCAAGGACGCCGGAGTACTCGTCGGTCTGGGCGGCGCCGTGCTGCTCACCATCGTCGTCTCCACGCTCGCGTCCACGGCGATGGGCTGGTCGGCGCGGCACGTGGGCCTCGACGAGAACGGCTGGGGGAGCACGCTGCTCCAGGTCATCGCCTTCGCGGTGGCCGTGCTCGCCGACTTCCTGGTCCTGCTGTACGTGCTCACGCTGCTGCCCGGCGTCGAGCCGCCGCGCCGTCGGCTGATCGTCGCGGCGCTGATCGGCGCCGTCGGGTTCGAGCTGCTCAAGCTGCTGCTCAGCGGCTATATGCGAGGTGTGGCGTCGAAGAGCATGTACGGCGCCTTCGGGGTGCCGATCGCGTTGCTCCTGTGGATCAACTTCACGTCGAAACTGCTCCTGTACTCCGCCGCCTGGACGGCGACGCCGAGCGGGGAGTCGGCACAGGAAGCGGCGGGTCCGGACGAACCGGCGGGTCCGGACGATCCGTCCGGCTCGCGAGAACCGGACGGTCCGGAGGAACCGGCCGGTTCCTCCGGACCGTCCGGCTCGGCGGGCCGGAGGACCTCGGGGGCTCCGAAGAACGCGAAGGCTCCGGAGCCCCGGGTGGTCAGCGGCGGCGGCGCATCAGGTCCGGCAGCGGCCAGCGGCGGTTGACCAGGAAGATGCCCGCCGCGAGCAGAGCGAGGAAGCCGCCCGTGATGCCGAGCGCGACGCCGATGCCGGTCGAACCGCCCTTCGTTGCGCCGGTGGCGGCAGCCACCGGCTTCGTGGAGGCGTTCGCGGAGTTCGTGGCGGAGCCCGGGTCGGAGCTCGCGCCGCCCGATGCCTTCGCGCCCGGCTGAGCGGTGGTGTCGACGCCCTTGGGCGGGACCAGCTCGCCCACCGGCTGGATTTTGCCCGCGGCCTGGAATCCCCAGTCGAGCAGCCGCGCGGCCTCCTTGTAGACCTCGTTGTGCTCCTTCTTCTCCGGGTTCATGACCGTGACGAGCAGCACCTTGCCGCCGCGCTCGGCGACACCCGTGAAAGTGGCGCCCGCGTTGGTGGTGTTGCCGTTCTTCACGCCCGCGATGCCCTGGTACGCGGTGATGTCGCTGTCACCGGAGAGCAGCCGGTTGGTGTTCCGGATCTCGGAGGAGGCGCGGCTGGTCGTGCCCTTCTTGTTCTTGGTCGTCGCGCCGGGGAATTTCGCCTGCACCGTCGAGCAGTACTCCCGGAAATCCTTCTTCTGGAGACCCGAACGGGCGAACAGTGTCAGGTCGTACGCCGACGACACCTGGCCCCTGGCGTCGTAGCCGTCCGGGCTCACCACGTTCGTGTCGAGTGCCTGGAGGTCCTCGGCGTGCGCCTGCATGTCCTTGACCGTCTCGTCGACGCCGCCGTTCATCGCGGACAGCACATGAACGGCGTCGTTGCCGGAACGCAGGAAGACACCGAGCCACAGGTCGTGGACGGTGTACGTCTCGTTCTCCTTTATGCCCACCATGCTGGAGTCCGCCCCGATGCCCGCCAGATCGGAGGGGACCACCTTGTGCGGGGTGGTCCTCGGGAACTTGGGCAGCACCGTGTCGGCGAACAGCATCTTCAGGGTGCTCGCCGGGGGCAGCCGCCAGTGCGCGTTGTGCGCGGCCAGGACGTCGCCCGACTCCGCGTCCGCGACGATCCAGGAACGGGCGGTGATGTCCTTGGGCAGGACGGGGGCGCCGTCGCCGAGGTTCACCTGACTGCCGGGCCGGCCGAGCTGTTCACCGCCGAGGGTCGACATGTTCGCCGGGGGAGTGGCGGACGGCGAGGCCGTGGGGCTCTCCGTCGGGGTCGGGTCGTCGACGGCGTCGGCGAACGCGGGCGCGGTGAGCGAAAGGGTCAACAAGGTGGCGGAAGCGACCAACAGGGATCGCCGGATGGTCTTTTTCGAGGCAGACACGATCGAGAAATTACAGGGGTCGTGACCGGAAGTCCCATCACCATTCGGGGAAGCCGTCTCGCCCTCTCCACCCCGGCGCCGGATCACGGTGGGCGGCGGTGATACTGAACGCATGAAGCTCAGCCGCCCCGTGTCCTGGTTCCTGCTCGCCTTCGGGGTGTGGAGTTGGGTCATTTGGGTCACTTTCGTTAAGAATCTGTACGCAGACGTCAGCGGGCTCGCGTTCAATCGCGCGGGCGATCCGACGGCGTACTTCTGGGTGCATCTGACGCTCGCCGTCGTTTCGTTTGTCTTGGGGACGGTCGTCGGGCTCATTGGGTTGCGCGGCGTACGCGCTTTGCGCCAGACGTCCTAACGGGGGGATACGGCGTCATGGTCATCTTGTTCGTGTTGGCGGGCGTGGCCGCGCTGACCGTGCTGGGCGGCCTGCACCGGTACGCCTGGCGACGGCTGATCCGGGACACCACGAGCGGCCCCGGAGCGGTCCGCCGGGTGGGCACGGCCGTCTTCGTCGCCGGACCGCTGCTGATGATCGGCGCCGTCGCGAGCGAGCGTGCGGGGGCTCCCTTCTGGCTCCAGCAGACGCTGTCCTGGCCCGGGTTCCTGTGGATGGCGCTGGCCCTCTACCTCCTCCTGGCGCTGCTTGCCGGGGAGGTCGTACGGCCGCTCCTGCGGTGGGTTCTGGAGCGCCGGGCTGCCGGACGCCAGGAGGCCGACGGGACCGCGACCCCCGCCGCGGCCGAGCAGGCGGCGCCGCGCGCGACCGTACGTTCCCGCTCCGGCGTGTCGCCTTCGTCGGAGCATGCGGAACATCGGGCACCGGCGGAACGGTCGGGACCGGCGGAGTCGGCGGAGCCGGCCGGGGCGCCCGGGTCGGCGGGAGCGACCGGAGTGACCGGAGCGGCGGGGGCCGTTCGTGCGCCGTCGCGGCGGCTCTTCGTCTCGCGAGTCGTGGGTGGCGCGGCCGCGGCCGTCGCGGTGGGGACCGTGGGTTACGGGACGTACGGCGTCCTGCGCGGGCCCGCGGTGAAGCGGGTCACCGTGCCGCTCGCCAAACTGCCCCGGTCCGCCCACGGTTTCCGGATCGCCGTCGTGAGCGACATCCACCTCGGGCCGGTGCTGGGGCGCGGGTTCGCCCAGAAGGTCGTCGACACCATCAACTCCACACAGCCCGATCTGATCGCCGTCGTCGGCGACCTGGTCGACGGCAGCGTGAAGGACCTCGGTCCCGCGGCCGCACCGCTCGCTCAGCTGCGAGCCCGGCACGGGTCCTACTTCGTCACCGGGAACCACGAGTACTTCTCCGGAGCCGAGCAGTGGATCCAGGAGGTGCGGGAGCTGGGGATCCATCCACTGGAGAACGCGCGGACCGAGCTGGCCGGATTCGACCTCGCCGGCGTGAACGACCTGCAGGGCGAGAGCGAGGGGCAGGGACCCGATTTCGGCAAGGCGCTCGGGGACCGGGACATGACACGGGCCTGTGTGTTGCTCGCACATCAACCGGTGCAGATCCATGAGGCGGTACGCCACGGGGTCGACCTCCAGTTGTCCGGACACACCCATGGCGGACAGCTGTGGCCGGGGAACTTCATCGCGGCCGCGGCCAACCCGACACTGGCGGGCCTGGACCGCTACGGCGACACGCAGTTGTACGTCTCCCGGGGCGCCGGGGCCTGGGGGCCGCCGACCCGGGTCGGCGCGCCCTCGGACATCACGGTCGTCGAGCTGGCCTCGCGCGAAGCCTGAGAGGCCGCTGTGAAACGGGCCGGAAATGATCGTTTGCGCCGGTCCGGCGCACTCTTCCCGATTCCCTTCCCCGGCTGAAACTCCTGTGGTTAGGTGATCCGCGTCACTAGGGGAGTGGCGTGCGGTGGGCCTGGGGAGGGCACCGATGCGATCGGTTCGCTTATGGATTCTGGCGACGCTGCTCGTCCTGGCGGGCGTGGGTGTGGCCGGCTGGCAGCTGATGCCGGCGAAGGAGGACCGCGACCGCACCATCACGGTGGGCACGACCGACGCCGTGACGTCGCTCGACCCGGCCGGTGCCTACGACGCCGGATCCTGGGCCCTGTTCAGCAATGTCTTCCAGTCGCTGCTCACCTTCGAAGCCGGCGGCGCCAAGCCTGTTCCGGACGCCGCCAAGAGCTGCGCGTTCACCGACACGGGACTGCGCACCTATCGCTGCACACTCCGTGACGACCTGACGTTCGCGAGCGGGCGCAGGATGACCGCGAGGGACGTGAAGTTCTCCTTCGACCGCGTCAAGCGCATCAACGACGAGGTGGGGCCCGCCTCCCTCCTCTCCACCCTGGGCAGCGTGGACGCGAGCGGGCAGACCGTCACCTTCCATCTGTCCTCGCCCGACGCGACCTTCCCGTTCAAGCTGGCGACCGGCGCCGGGTCGATCGTCGACAGCACCCGCTACCCCAGGCGCAGCCTGCGCACCGACATGGGCGTCGACGGCACCGGGCCGTACGTCCTGACGGCGTATACGAAGAACACGCGGGCCGTCCTCGCCCCCAACCCCCGCTACAAAGGCGCCATCGGTGACCTCGGCAGGCCCGTCGTGCTGCGCTACTACCCCAACTCGCAGGCGCTGGAGACGGCCCGGAAGGCCAAGCAGCTGGACGTCGCGGCCCGTCAGCTGCCGCCCGCCGTGCTCGCCGCGCTCTCGCCGAGCGACCCCGCGCAGCGCGTCACGGAGGCCGACAGCGCCGAGACCCGCAACCTCGTCCTCAACGTGCGCGCGCGTTCGCCGCTGCACGACCGGCGGGTACGGCAGGCCGTCGCCTCGCTGATCGACCGCGAGGAGCTGGTCGACCGGACGTACAAGGGGACCACCGGCGCGCTGTACGGGCTGATCCCGGCGGGGATCACGGGGCACGCGACCTCGTTCTTCGACGACTATCCGAAACCGGACGCCAAGAAGGCACGGGCCCTGCTGACCGAGGCCGGGGTCTCGTTGCCGGTGCGCTTCACCTACGGGTTCGCCGAGGGGCGGGGTGCCGCGGGCGAGGAGGCCGCCGAGCTCAAGCGGCAGCTGGAGGCGGGCGGACTGTTCAAGGTCACGACCGAGGGCTTCGAGTGGACCGAGTTCCAGAAGCGCTACGCGGAGGGCGGGCTGGACGCCTGGGCGGTCGGCTGGGTCGCCGACTATCCCGATGCGGACACCTTCGGCTCGCCGCTCGTCGGCACCGGTAACAGCATGAAGAACGGCTACAGCAGCAAGGGCGTCGACCGTCTGATCCAGGAGACCCAGCAGGACGGCGACCGCAGCCGTACCACGGACGCGTTCCGGCGGCTCCAGCAAATCGTCGCCCAGGACGTTCCGTTGATTCCCCTGTGGCAGCGCAAGGACTACGTGATCAGCAGTGAGGACATCGGCGGCGGCCAGTATCTGTCCGACGGGACCGGCGTATTCCGACTCTGGCAGCTGAGCTGGCTGTGACAACTGCCTTGATCCGCACGGCCGTCGCCCGCTGACCGCGCGTTCCGAACGCGACGGTCGACGCGAGTTCTCCCGCTGGGCAACTGCCGCGGCGGCGGTCACGGCCCTCGCCGTGACCGCCGCCCGCGGATGAGCAATTGGTCCCTCTACGGGTGCGGAGTGGATCCGTACGCCGTCAGGAAGCGGTCGCGGAACGCGTCCATCTTCCACACCGGAGCGTTGTGCTCGGGCTGCAGGCCGTCCGTCCAGCCCCAGTCGGCGATCTTGTCGAGCACGTTCGGGTCCTTGGCGATGATCGAGACGGGCACGTCGCGGCTGGCGTGGTCGCCACTGACCCGGGCGATCGGCTGGTGGTCGCCGAGGAAGATCAGCACGGTGTTCTTGTTGCCGTACTTCACCAGGTAGTCGATGAGACTCGTCACCGAGTACTGGATCGACTTGCCGTACTCCACCTTCGACTTCGGCGAGCTGGTGATGATGTCCGCGGGCTTGTTGCCGGCCTTCTCGATGGCGTCGTAGATCGATCCGTCGCCGACCTGGTCCTGGGGGACCGTCTTGGGGATCGGCGCCCAGGGCTGGTGGCTCGAGGTCAGGATGATCGTCGACATCAGCGGCTTGTCGTGCTTCTTGCTGTGCACCAGGCGCTCGAACGCGGTCAGGGCGTACTGGTCCGGCATGGTCGACCAGCTGAACTTCGGTCCCTTGTAACCGAGATGGTGGGCGTCGTAGAGCTTGTCGATGCCGTAGTACTTCTGCTCGGGCCAGGCCTTCTGGATGCCCGGCATGACACCCACGGTGTCGTAGTCGCCGGTCTTCTTGAAGGCGCCGGGCAGCGTCAGGTGATTGCCCGCGGTCACGGTGCGGTACCGCTGCTGGTTGCTGATCCACAGGCCCGACATGAACGTCGAGTGGCCGAGCCAACTGCTGCCGCCGTACGTCGCCGAGGTGAGCCAGCCGCTCTTCGCCGCGAAACCGGCCTGGGTCAGCTTGTTGTTCTCCGAGGTCAGGGTCGCGTCGACGCCCGGTGCCATGACCGGGTCCTCGATGGCGCTGCGGCCGTAGCTCTCGATGAACGTGATGATCATGTCCTTGCCGCGCAGATCGGTGAGCAGCTGGCTGGGCGGCGTGTTCGCGAAGTTGTCCTTCTTGGAGATCTTGGCGAACTCGGCTTCGTCCCGCAGCGTCTTGCGCACCCCGTCCGCCCGGTTCTGGACGGCCAGTGCGACGTCCTCGGAGGCTATGGGCACCCCGGTGAACTGCAGGCCGAGCGCCGCGCAGGTGACCCAGGTGATGGCCAGGACCAGCGTGGTGCGGGTAGCCGCCTCCGTGTTCCGGGCCACCAGGTTGGCCAGCCGGACGACCGACATCGCCATGAGGACCAGTACGGCGATCACGAGCGCCACGGCGAGTCCCACGATGCCGAGCGCGCCGCCGTTGCCGAACGTGTCCTGGAGGTAGGCCTGCGCGTCGCTGAAGAGCGACCAGTCCAGGACGACGTTGAAGCCTCGCCCGAGATATTCGTTGAAGCCGATGTCGAGGAAGTTCAGGATGGTCAGGACGCCCAGAGCGAGCCCGGCGAGCACCGCCACGGCTATCCGCGGCCTGCGGGGCAGGACGATCAGCAGCGCGGCACCGAAGATCGCCTCCACCGGGAGACGCAGGAACTCGGTCGGCTGGAACTTGTCCGCCTGGTTCGGCATGAGCAGTGCGAACAGGACGAGTGCGGCGGCCAGGACGGTCGCGGTCCACGCGAGGGTGCGGGCGGCGACGGGATACCGGTCCCGCCACCCGCGCCACCGGCCGCGCGCGGGCGGCTCGTCTCCAGGAGGTTCCTCCCCGGCACCGGTCTCATCTCCGACGGCCGCGGCCGGGGCGTCGGCGCCGCTCTCCGCGGCGCCCTCGGACACGGCCGAGCCGTCGTCCGCGCCGACCGCGGCGGGTTCCTCGGTCACGGTCGCGGTGCCGGTCTCGGTGGCGGTCTCGGCCGAGACCGCTTCGGCGGAGCTGTCGGTGGGGACATCGGTGGCGGCACCCGTCTCTACCGGGCCCTCGGCCTCGGTCAGGGCGGCGTCGCTGTCGGCGTCCGTGCCGGTACCGTTCCCGGCGGCGGCCGTCGATTCAGCGGAGGCGGCTTCCGTCGGAGTCGCGTCCGGGTCCTCGGCCTCGCCCTCGGCCGAGGGAGCGTCAGGTTCGTGCTCAGCGGCGGGTATGTCTTCAGCGGAGGCTGCTTCCGCCGGAGTCCCGTCCGGGTGTTCGGGCTGGATCGAGGTGGCCCCGTCGATCGGGGTGATCTCGGGGGCCGCCTCGGCCGCTGCCTCCCCCTCGCCCGAGGCGGCGGCGTCCTCATCCGCTTCCGTGGCCGAATCCGTGGCCGCGTCCGCGAGTGGCTCCGGCGTCGGCTTGTCGCGCGGAGGCGCCTCGTCCGTGTTCGGCAGCTGTCGAGAGCTCGTTTTGAACGACAACCCGGCGGTCCTTCCGTGCGATGCGTGGTGGTGGCGTGGCGCACCGATCGGAAGAGACCGATTCGCCCTCATCGTGGTGTACGGGGCCGTGGCGGCCCGTGTTCAACCGCTTCGGTCAGCTTCTGCCCAAGTTCGTTCCCGCAGGTCACGGCGGTGCGAGCGAGGCCGTCCCGGCCTGCACGGCAGACCCGGGAGCGTCACCGGCCCGGTGTCGCCGCCCCCGCCCCGCGGGTGCCGGCATCCTCGCCCCACCAGCGCCCGAGGTGTCGCGCCACCGGCGTCGGCGGCCTCACCGCACCGCATCCGAGGCGTCGGCCCACTGGCGTCGGCGGTCTCACCTCGCTGGCGTCGGCGGTCTCACCGCACCGCGCCCGAGGTGTCGCGTCACCGGCGTCGGCGGTCTCACCGCAGCGGCGTCCGAGATGTCGCCTCACCTGCGTCGGCCATCTCACCGCACCGCATCCGAGGCGTCGGCTCACCGGCGTCGGCTCACCGGCGTCGGCAGTCTCACCGGCGTCGGCAGTCTCACCGCACTGGCAGTGTCACCGTCACCGCGAGGCCCTCACCAGGTGCCGTCCGTACCGCGACCGTGCCCCCGTGGGCCCTCACCACGCCTTGCACGATCGCCAGGCCGAGCCCGCTGCCCGCGCCGCCGCCGGCCCGGAAGAAGCGGTCGAAGACGCGCGCCGCGTCCGCTTCCGCGAGCCCGGGACCCTTGTCCGCGACACACAGCCGTATGACACCGTCCGCGCGCTCCAGACCGAGCCGCACCGGCACGTCGTCGGGCGTGTGGGTGCGTACGTTGCCCACGAGATTGCCCAGCACCTGCCGCAGCCCCGACTCGTCGGCCTGCACCAGCAGCGTGCCGTCGGCGCCCACGGTCACCGGACGGCCGGGCTGCTGGGCGCGCAGGTCCTCGGCCGCGTCCCGCACGAGCCGGCTCAGGTCGACGTTCCTGAAGCGCAGTTCGGGCCGCTGGTCGAGCCGGGCCAGGGTGAGCAGTTCGTCGACCAGCCGGCCCATGCGGTCGGCCTCCGCGTTCATCCGGTCCCAGGCCCGCTTGCGCTCGACGGGATCGGTCAGCATCCCCTTCTCGTACAGCTGGAGGTAGCCGCGTATCGCCGCCAGCGGTGTGCGCAGCTCGTGCGAGGCGTCCCCGACGAACCGCCGCAGCTGGGCGGCGCTGTCCTCACGCGTCCGGTAGGCCGACTCGACCTGGTGCAACATGGAGTTGAGCGCGAGCCGCAGCTGTTCGACCTCCTGGGTCGGATGATGGCTGGAGGGCACGCGCCGGGTCAGATCCCCCTCGGCGATGGCCGACGAGGTCTCCACCATGGCCTCCAGCGGCAGCATCCGGCGGCGCACGCTGAACATCGTCAGGCACGCGAGCAGCGCCAACAGCAGGGTGCCCACGGCGAGATCGAGTTTGAGCGCCTTCGCGACACCCTTGTGCAGCCCGTCGGTCGAGGCGGCGAACAGGACGTACGTCCCGTCGGCGAGACGTGCCCCGGTCGCCCGGTAGGCGGCGCCGCGCACGGTGATGTCGCGCGGGTCGTCGGCGCGGGCGAGCGCGCCCGGGTCGTCCACGGCGGCGGCGAACGCGCGCTGCGTGTCGGTGGGTTCGAACCCGGCCACCGCGATGGCCTCGCCGCGCCGGTCGACGGCCGCGAAGATCGAGTCGGGCTTCGGTGACTCGTCCACCGCAGGCCCGATCCGGTCACGTACGAACGCGAGGGCGCTCAGCGAGTCGATCTGGCTCATGGTGAGCTGCGAAACGCCCAGTGACTGGCGGGTCTTGGCGAGCTGGGTGTCCACCTGGTCGAGGAGATAGTGCCGCATGCCCATGAGGCTCACGGCGGTCGCCACCACGATGCCCAGGGCCAGGAGTCCCACGTTGGCGATGGTCAGTTTGCCGCGCAATGAGTGGACGCCGTGCCTGTGGCGCGGCGGGCGGCAGCCGGGCCGGGTGGGCACGTTCACGTGAGTCCGTATCCGACGCCCCGGCGGGTCTGGATCACCGGCGGCCCCAGCGGTTCGAGCTTGCGCCGCAGATAGCTGATGTACGTCTCCACGACCGTCGACTCGGCGGAGTGCTCGTACTGCCAGACATGGCGCAGGAGTTGCTCCTTGGGCACGATCCGCCCGCCGTTGCGGACGAGGAAGCGCAGCAGCGCGTACTCGGTGGGGGTGAGCTCGACCGTGGTGCCCGCGCGGTGGACGCGGTACGTCGTCTCGTCCAGCTCCAGATCGCCGTAGCGCAGCGGCGGGCGCTGCGGCAGCACGTCCTCGGGCCGCGTACGGCGAAGGACGGCGGTGATCCGGGCGACGACCTCGTCGATGTTGAACGGCTTGGTGATGTAGTCGTCGCCGAAACCGAGCGCGCCGACGATCTCGGCGGGCGCGTCCCGCGCGGTGAGGAAGACGACGGCCAGGTCGGGCTGCCGTACCCGCAGTTCACGGCCGAGCGCCCGGCCGTCGCCGTCCGGGAGCATCACGTCGAGCAGCGCCGCGTCGGGGCGGGTGCGCTCGGCGAGCGCGAGCGCCTCGCGGACGGTTCCCGCGGCCATCACCTCGAAGCGGTGGTAGCGCAGCGCGATGGTGAGGACGTCCGCGATGCTCGGCTCGTCCTCGACGACGAGGACGGTGGCTCCCTCGTGGGCGGTCATGCCCCCAGTATCGGCGGGCCCACCGACAGCGGGAGCCGTTCGCGCTTTGGAGTTCCTTGAGAGTCATGGGCGGGTCATGTCCACGCGCGCGCGTCGCCGCCAATCCTGTTGCCCAGGACCTGGGGGACCGACCGACTCAAGGAGCGTTGAACGTGGCGGTATTGGCACGGTGGTGCTATCGGCACCGGCTGGTGGTCCTGTTGCTGTGGGTGGGCGCACTGTTCGGTCTCGGCTTCGCGGCGACCACCGCGGGCACGGACTACGCGAACGTGTTCTCCCTCCCGAACACGGACTCCAAGCGTGCGTACGACCAGATGGAGAAGGCCTTCCCGAACAGCGCGGGGGACACCGACACGGTGGTGTGGAAGGTCGAGGCGGGCACGGTCAGGGACGCCTCCGTGCGCTCCCGCATCCAGCCAGTGCTGGACGAGATCGCCGGTATGAAGGGCGTCGGCAAGGTCGCGGGGCCTTATCAGGGGGAGCGGGGCGCCGCGCAGATCAGCCGCAACGGCAGGATCGCGTACGCCCAGATCACCTTCGTCGAGCAGGCGAACGCCGTACCCAAGGAACTGGTGCAGAAGGTCGTCGACACCGCGCAGGGTGCCGAACGCGGCGGACTCAAGGTGGAGTTGGGCGGCCAGGCGATCCAGCGCGTACAGGAACCGCCCACCGGGCTCGCCGAGATGGTCGGCATCCTGGCCGCGGCCGTCGTCCTCTTCCTCGCCTTCGGTTCGCTCTTCGCCATGCTGCTGCCGATCGGCATCGCGATCTTCGGAGTCGGTACGGGGCTGTTCTCCACGCAGTTGCTCAGCCACACCACGGACATCCCGGACCTGGCCCCGCTGCTGGCCACCCTGATCGGCCTCGGCGTCGGCATCGACTACGCGTTGTTCATCGTCACCCGGCACCGGCGTGGCATCCTGCGCGGCCTGGCCCCGGAGGAGTCGGCGGTCGTCGCCCTCAACACCTCCGGCCGGGCGGTGCTGTTCGCGGGCGGCACGGTGTGCATCGCGCTCGCGGGCATGCTCGTGACGAATCTCCGCTTCCTCGACGGAGTGGTCATCGGCACCTCCCTCACCGTCGTGTTCAGTGTGCTCGCGGCCACCACGCTGCTGCCGGCGCTGCTCGGACTTCTCGGCACCCGGGTGCTCAGCCGCCGCCAGCGGCGCAAACTGGCGGCGCAGGGGCCCGAACCGGAGCGGGCGAGCGGTGCCGCGGCCCGCTGGTCGATGAACGTGCAGCGTCGCCCCCGTACGATCGCCGCTCTCGCGCTGGTCGTGATGGCGATCCTCGCGATCCCGGTCCTGTCGCTGCACCTCGGTGCCACCGACCAGGGCAACGACGACGCCACGACGACGACCAGGAAGGCCTACGACCTGCTCGCCGAGGGCTTCGGGCCCGGCTTCAACGGACCCTTGCAGGTGGTCGTGACCGGCGGTGACACGGGTGCCCTGGTGAAGAGCATCGGCGGTACGTCCGGAGTCGCCGCGGTCGCCGCGCTGCCGCCCGCGAACGGTGTGACGGTGATCCAGGTGGTGCCGACGACGTCACCGCAGTCGACGAAGACCGACCAGCTCATCGACACCCTGCGGGACCGGGTGATCCCGGACGCCGGGGTGAAGGCCCATGTCGGTGGCGTCACCGCCGTGTCGAAGGACTTCGCCACCATCACCGGCGACCGGCTGCCCTACTTCGTCGCCACGATCATCGGCCTCGGCTTCCTGCTCCTGCTGATCGCCTTCCGCTCCCTGGTGGTCCCGCTGACGGCCGCGCTGATGAACCTGATCGCCGCCGCCGCGTCCTTCGGCGTCCTGGTCGCGATCTTCCAGTGGGGCTGGGGCCTGGGGCTGCTGGGCCTCGGCAAGGAGGGCCCGATCAACGCCTTCCTGCCCGTCATCATGCTCTCGCTCCTCTTCGGCCTCTCCATGGACTACCAGGTGTTCCTGGTGAGCCGTATGCACGAGGAATGGGTGCACACCAAGGACAACGCGCGCGCGGTGCGGGTCGGTCTGGCCGAGACCGGCCGGGTCATCAACTCCGCCGCCCTGATCATGGTCTGCGTCTTCCTCGCCTTCGTCCTGAGCGGCGACTCGGGAGCGGCGATGGCGGGCGTCGGCCTCGCGGCCGCGGTCGCCCTGGACGCCTTCATCCTCCGTACGGCCCTGGTCCCCGCCGCGATGCACTTGCTCGGCAACTCCAACTGGTGGCTGCCCGCGGGTCTGGACAAGCGGCTGCCGCACCTGGCGGTGGAGCCGGCCGAGGCGCCGTCCGAGGACGCGGCTCCGACCGGGGGCGGCGCGTCGGTCGTCCACGGCTTCGTCCGCGACGCGGAGGGCGTGCCCGTCGACGGAGCGGTACTCACCCTGCTGTCCAAGGGCGGCCGCCAACTGGATCGGGTGACCTCGCTGGCCGACGGTTCGTACATCGTCTCGGTGCCTGCTCCGGGGACGTATCTGCTGTCGGCGACGGCCCGTTCGTACGGGGCGCGGGCACGGCACGTGGTCGTCACGGACGAACCGCTGGTGCACGACGTGGAGCTGGCGGAGGGAGAGGTGGACGCCGACGCGGTCAACTGAGGCCGCCGTACGTCCAACCGTCACGAGGCAAGGGCTGACGTAAGGGGTGACGTAAGGGGTGTCCGCCGTGGCGGGCGCCCCTTACTCCGTCTTCTTGGCCGGGTCGGGCTTCTTGGACGGGTCGGGCAGGGCCTTCGTCATCCCCGGCAGGAAGTCCGTGAACAGCTCGTGCACCTCGTGGACGAGGGGCCGCAGAAGACGGAAACGGGACAGCGAGACGCCACGCGCGGTGAGGCGTGCGCCGCGCTCGGCGAGCCGGTAGCTGCGCTCGCGGCTCTCCGTACGGTCGAAGACCCAGTACAGGACGAGCCCCATCTGGGAGAGCCACATCAGCTCGGGCAGCACCTCGCGCAGTTCCTCCGGCACCTTGGTCTTCGCCCCGGCCAGCACCTCCTTGTGGACGCTGATGGCCTCCACGCGCGCGTGCTCCGACTCGGGGGAGAAGGGGCTGAGCGGACTGTCCGGATCGGCGGCGTTCTTGAAGAACTGCACGGCGAACTCGTGGTACGGCGTGGCGATGTCCAGCCACGCCCTCAGCACGCCGCCCAACCGGGCCTCCAGGTCCGTCTCGCGGTCCAGCACCTCCCGGACCGCCTCCCGGTGTTCGGTGGCGATCCGGTCGTAGAAGCCCTGGATCAGGTGCTCCTTGCCGGCGAAGTAGTAGTACGCGTTCCCGACGGAGACCCCGGCCTCCTGGGCGATGGCCCGCATCGTCGTCTTGTCGTACCCCCGTTCCTGGAAGAGCCGCATCGCGGTCTCCAGGATCAGGGCCCGGGTCTGCTCGCTCTTGGCCGGGCTCTTCGCCGTCTCCTTGCCCGGGGACTTGGACGGCTCGGAGGCCGCGGCGGGCTCGACCGGCTCGGGGGACCCGATGGGGCCGGGGCTGTCTGTCGGTGCTGGCACGGGACGAGCCTAACGAGTGGGGACGGTCGAGCATTCGCCGCTGTCGCAGGCGGGGGGGACGTAGGTCCATCCAGAGGTCGGGTCGTAGCTCCACCCGTCGCCCCAGTGGTACGCGCCACCGCTCCACCGCTGGGACGTCCGTGACGCCTGCGCCTCGCGCCACTTGGCGGCGGCGAGGGTCGCGCCCCTGGCCAGCTTGGCACCCGTGGGAGTGCTCAGCCGGTGGGCCAGCGCCCGGTACTCGCGCAGCGCCCACAGGGTGACGACCCACGCGGCGGCTCCCTGGTACACCTGCCCGGCGTCGCCCACCACGGTGATCTCGTCCAGGGTGGCGCGGTGGTCGAGCCCCGGGAAGCGCCGGGCGGCCTCCTCGGATCCGGCCGGTACGAACCGGAGCGGTACGAGTTGCGCCTGTCCGGCGAGCCACTGCTTCAGGAAGGCGCACAGCGAGCAGCGCGCGTCGTAGAGGACGGTGAGCCCGAGGACCGGGACGCGCGCGGCGCCCCGGTCCCGGGTGGCCGAGGTGCCGGCCACCGGTATCACGCCCCGGCCGCGGGGGCGGCCCAGTCCGTCGGCTGCACCGGCGGCATCTGCTCCCGCTCCATGACACCCCGCCGCCGGATCCTGTTGAGCACGTAGACGTTCCCCAGGTGCATGACCCCGAGCACCAGCAGGACGACACCCAGCTTGGTCGACAGGGCTTCGAAGATCTCGCGGGCGTTGGAGATCTCGTCGCTCTGGTGCAGATAGAGCGCGACGAAGCCCAGGTTGACGAGGTAGAAGCCCACCACCAGCAGATGGTTGACGGCGTCGGCGAGTTTCTCGTTGCCGTGCAGGACGTCCGCCAGGAAGATCCGTCCGTTGTGGCTCAGCGTGCGCGCCACCCAGACCGTCAGCGCGATGCTGACCAGCAGATAGATGACGTATGCGACGACCGTGAGATCCATGTCCCCACCCCTTCTTGAACGCGTTCAAAAACGCTGTCTGGGATGAATGTAGACCTGCTTTTGAACATGTTCAAGTCGGATCTCGCGTGCGCGTACGCCGGGCGCCTCCCGCACTCGGGTCGCGGTGCGTCGGCGCCGCGTCGGGGGTGGGCTGGCGAGGTGGGCCGGGGTTATCGCTGGGCCCCGCGGGCCAGTTCGGGGCGCTTGGTGTAGTCCGTCAGGCCGATGACGTTGCCCCAGGGGTCCGCGATCTCGACGGTCCAGCCGGTGGCGCCGGAGAAGGGCTCGTCGAGGGGCGCGATGCCCGCGGCGGCCAGTGAGCGGGCCGCGGCGCGGGCGTCCGGCACCTCCAGCCACAGCCGCGGCGACGCCCAGGGTGGCGGCCGGTGGCTCAACTCCTCGTCCAGCCGCAGCAGTACACCAGGCGTCTCCTTGCCCACCTTCAGCAGCGCGATCCCGGCCTCGTCGAGCCGGAAGGCCGGCGGAAACCCGGCGCGCTCGTAGAAGCTCACGGCCTCGCCGAGATTCCCGACGGGCAGCAGTACGTTGTCGAGCCCGAGCAGCTCGCACGACACGTCGTCTGACATGCCATCAGATTAGGAGCGGGCCGGAGGGAGACGGGGAAGGGCTGACCGCGGGCCGAAGATGTGATCACCCGTTGAGGCGAAGCGGCTCCTCCCTCCGACGGTTCGGCCCGGTGACCGATTGTCAGTGGTGGCTCGTAGTGTCGTCGGCATGGGAATGGTGACGTTCGTCGACGAGACGACCAGTGGGGGCCGGAGTGCCGGCTGGGGGATCGAGATCGCCGAGGAGCGCCTCGCGGTGCGCGAGTTGATCCGGCGGCGGGTCTTCCAGGAGGTCGCCGAGTACAACGCGCGCATGCCGGAGGTGTTCCAGGGCCTCGTGCAGCCCGAGGACACCGAGCGGGTGCTGAACGGCTACGCGCTGCGTACGCCCCGCCGGATGGACCCGGAGGCGCAGAGCGCACTGGCGCTCAAGGCCTTCGCGGGGAACGGCTTCCTGGTGCTCGTGGGCGAGCGCCAGGTGACCGACCTCGACGAGGAGATCGAGCTGGTCCTGGGCACCGAGGTCACCTTCCTCAAGCTCGTCGCGCTGGTGGGGGGATGACGGTGAACGGCATCGGGAAGTGGGCGCCGCGGATCCGTGAGCGGGCGGTCGAGGGCAACATGGGGGAGCTCGCGACCGACCTCCTCGAAATGGCCGTGGCCTACAAACAAACTAGCTGGGGCGGCGGTTGGGCCGAGATCCTCGACGTACTGCCGACGCTGCCTGCCGAGCAGCGGGCCCGACTGGCCGACGCGCTGGCGGAGCGCTATCACTCGGTCGGCGATGAATCGCTCTCCCGGAACAACGCGCTGATCCTGCTCGGCTTGGTCAGCCGGGGTCTCCCCGAGGACCGGCTCGCCGTCGAGCGGTTGAAGCAGCTCGACGAGATCGGCAGGCGGTACAGCTTCTGGTCGTGGTCAGGGCTGGTCGTGCTGGCCGAGACCGAGCTGGCGACCGGCCGCCGGCTGACCCCCGCCGTTGTCGCGGTCCTCCGCCGCACGGCCATGGACCCTTACGGCTCCCCGGTCGTGAGGGACCTGGCGAAGAAACTCACGGAGCCCGTCCTCAACGTCGGCGAGGAATGGGCCGAGCGGGCCATGAAGGACGGCTCCGGCCCCGACTGGCAGGCGCTGCTCACCCACCTGACGACCGCCACCGCCTCCAAGCCCTCCGCCAAGTGGGACAAGCAGGCGCGGGCCCTGATCGAGGCCCTCGGCGCCGACCGGGTCCGCGTCGCCGCCCTGTCCTGGCTCGCCCTGGTCGGCCGCCCCCGGACTCTCCCGCTGGAACGCCAGGCGTACGAGGCGGACATCAACAACACCTACGACCCCTGCAACGCCAACGCCCTGCGCGGTCTCGCCTGGCTGGTCTCCCTGCTGCCGCCCCACCCCGACACCGCCCGGGCCCTCGGCGGACTCGTCGAGACGTCCCTGAAGAAGGTCAGCGGACTGGGCCCGCGCAATCCGAAGGTCGCCAACGCCGGTGCGATCGCGCTCTCCCGTATCGACGGCGAGGCAGCCCTCGCCGAACTGGCCCGGCTGGCCACCCGGGTGACGTACAAGGCCACGGCCAAGCTCATCGACGGATTCCTCGGGGCGAAGGCCACCGCACTCGGGCTGAGCCGGGAGGAGATCGAGGAACTGGCCGTCCCGGCGTACGGGCTCGGCGAGGTGGGGCAGGCCCGTCACGAGCTGGGGGAGATCACCGCTCTCCTCGGCGTCCAGGGCTCACGCGCCGTGCTGAGCTGGCACAACGCGACCGGCAAGGCCGTCAAGAGCGTGCCCGCCGCCGTGCGGCGCGACCACGCCGAGGAACTCAAGGAGCTGAAGGCGGCGGTCAAGGACATCGACAAGATGCTGTCGGCGCAGACCGAGCGCCTGGACCGGCAGTTCCTCGCCCGGCGCACCTGGACGTACGGCACCTGGCGCGAGCGCTACCTCGACCACCCGCTCGTCGGCACCCTGGCCCGCCGCCTCCTGTGGACGGTCGACGGCACACCGGTCGGGTTCGCGAACGGCGAGCTGCGCACCCTCACCGACGATCCGGTCAAGGGCGGCGAGGAGGTCACCCTCTGGCACCCGGCCGGCCGTGAGCCCGCCGAGGTCGTCGCCTGGCGGGACTGGCTGGAGCGGCACGAGATCACCCAGCCCTTCAAGCAGGCCCACCGCGAGGTGTACCTCCTCACCGACGCCGAGCGGGCGACGGGCACGTACTCCAACCGCTTCGCCGCACACTTCGTGCGCCAGCACCAGTTCAACTCCCTCGCCGCCATCAGGGGATGGCGCAACAAGCTCCGCCTCTGCGTCGACGACGAGGCGCCCCCGGCCACCCGGGAGCTGCCCCAGTGGGGCCTGCGCGCCGAGTACTGGATCGAGGGCGACGGCGAGTACGGCGACGACACCACCGAGTCCGGCAGCTATCTGCGGCTGCGCACCGACCAGGTGCGCTTCTATCCGCTCGACGCCCCCGAGAACTCGGCGCACTGCTACGGCGGCGAGTACCGCATGCGGCTGTGGGACGGCCAGGACCCGGTGGAGCCCCTGCCCCTCACCGAGATCCCGCCGCTCGTCCTGTCCGAAGTCCTGCGGGACGTCGACCTGTTCGTCGGCGTTGCCAGTGTCGGCAACGACCCGACCTGGCAGGACGGCGGCCCCGGCGGCCGCTTCCAGGAGTACTGGACGTCGTACGGCTTCGGCGATCTGACCGAGACCGCGCAGACCCGCCGCACCCTCCTCGACCGCCTGATCCCCCGGCTGGCGATAGCCGACCGCTGCACGCTGGAGGGCCGCTTCCTGCACGTGAAGGGCGAGCGCCACACGTACAAAATCCACTTGGGCTCGGGCAACATCCTGATGAGCCCGAACGACCAGTACCTGTGCATCGTCCCGAAGTCCGCCGCGGGCGGGCCCCAGGCCGGCTATCTGCCCTTCGAGGGCGACCGGATGCTGTCGGTGATCCTCAGCAAGGCGATGCTGCTGGCGGACGATCTGCGGATCACGGATCCCACCATTCTCAGCCAGCTCTGACAGACGCGGCCGCGTCCCGCGCGGCTGACGGCACCGGACACGCCGAAGGGCCCCGCTCCCAGGAGGAGTGGGGCCCTTCGGGCGTTGGACAGGTCCTGGCGGAGCGACCGTCAGAAGCGGCGCGTGATGAGCGCGCGCTTGACTTCCTGGATCGCCTTGGTGACCTCGATACCGCGCGGGCAGGCGTCCGTGCAGTTGAACGTCGTGCGGCAGCGCCACACACCGTCCTTGTCGTTGAGGATCTCCAGGCGCTGCTCGCCCGCCTCGTCACGCGAGTCGAAGATGAAGCGGTGGGCGTTCACGATGGCGGCCGGACCGAAGTACTGGCCGTCGTTCCAGAACACCGGGCAGGACGACGTGCACGCCGCGCACAGGATGCACTTCGTGGTGTCGTCGAACCGCTCGCGGTCCTCGGCCGACTGCAGACGCTCGCGCGTCGGCTCGTTGGTGTCCTTCGTGATGAGGAAGGGCATCACGTCGCGGTACGCCTGGAAGAACGGGTCCATGTCGACCACGAGGTCCTTCAGCACCGTCAGACCCTTGATGGCCTCGACCGTGATCGGCTTCTCGGGGTTGAGGTCCTTGATCAGCGTCTTGCAGGCCAGGCGGTTCTTGCCGTTGATCCGCATGGCGTCCGAGCCGCAGATGCCGTGCGCGCAGGACCGGCGGAACGTGAGCGTGCCGTCCTGGTCCCACTTGATCTTGTGCAGCGCGTCGAGGACACGCTCCTTGGGGTCGATCTCCAGCTGGAAGTCTTCCCAGACCGACTCGGCCGAGACCTCCGGGTTGAACCGGCGGACGCGGAACGTGGCGGTGATGTACGGGGAGTCGGCGAAACCGGGCTCGGGTGCGCCGGCCGCGTCCGCCTTGTCCAGGGTGGGAGTAGCCATCAGTACTTACGCTCCATCGGCTGGTAGCGGGTCTGGACGACCGGCTTGTAGTCGAGACGGATCGACTCGGCGCCGTCGTCGCCGACCTCGCGGTACGCCATGGTGTGGCGCATGAAGTTGACGTCGTCGCGGTTCGGGTAGTCCTCGCGGTAGTGACCGCCGCGGGACTCCTTGCGGGCGAGCGCGGAGACGGCCATGACCTCGGCCAGGTCGAGCAGGTTCCCCAGCTCGACGGCCTCGAGGAGGTCCGTGTTGAACCGCCGGCCCTTGTCCTGGATCGAGACGTTCAGGTAGCGCTCACGCAGCTCCGCGATCTTCTCGACCGCCGTCTTGATCGTCTGCTCGGTGCGGAACACCATCACGTTGGCGTCCATGCACTCCTGCAGCTCCAGGCGGATCGCGGCGACCCGCTCGGTGCCCGTGGAGTTGCGCAGGCGCTCGACCTGGGCGACGACCTGGGAGGCCGGCTCCTCGGGAAGCTCGACGTAACCGGCCTTCGCCGAGTACTCCGCGGCCGCGATGCCGGCCCGGCGTCCGAAGACGTTGATGTCCAGCAGCGAGTTCGTGCCGAGACGGTTGGCGCCGTGCACGGACACACAGGCGACCTCACCGGCCGCGTACAGGCCCGGAACCACCGTGGTGTTGTCCGAGAGGACCTCACCCTGGACGTTCGTCGGGATGCCGCCCATGGCGTAGTGCGCGGTGGGCTGGATCGGGATCGGGTCCGTGTAGGGCTCGATGCCGAGGTAGGTGCGCGCGAACTCCGTGATGTCGGGCAGCTTGGCGTCCAGCTGCTCCGGCGGGAGGTGCGTGAGGTCGAGGTAGACGTGGTCGCCCTCGGGACCGCAGCCGCGGCCCTCACGGATCTCCGTGTAGATGGAGCGGGACACGACGTCACGGGACGCGAGGTCCTTCATGACCGGCGCGTACTTCTCCATGAAGCGCTCGCCGTCCTTGTTGCGGAGGATGCCGCCCTCACCGCGGGCGCCCTCCGTCAGCAGGATGCCCATGCGCCAGATGCCGGTCGGGTGGAACTGGAAGAACTCCATGTCCTCCAGCGGCAGCCCGCGACGGTAGACCGCCGCCTGGCCGTCACCCGTGAGGGTGTGCGCGTTGGAGGTCACCTTGAAGAACTTGCCGGTGCCGCCGGACGCGTAGATCACGGCCTTCGCCTGGAAGACGTGGATCTCGCCGGTCGCGAGCTCGTAGGCGACGACGCCCGCCGAGTGCTTGACCCCGTCGATCTCGGTGATCAGCTGGTCGAGGACGTAGAACTCGTTGAAGAACTCCACGCCCTCCTTGACGCAGTTCTGGTACAGCGTCTGGAGGATCATGTGACCGGTGCGGTCCGCGGCGTAGCAGGACCGGCGGACCGGGGCCTCGCCGTGGTTGCGGGAGTGACCGCCGAAGCGGCGCTGGTCGATCGTCCCCTCGGGCGTCCGGTTGAACGGCAGGCCCATCTTCTCCAGGTCGAGGACGGAGTCGATGGCCTCCTTCGCCAGGATCTCGGCGGCGTCCTGGTCGACCAGGTAGTCACCGCCCTTGATCGTGTCGAAGGTGTGCCACTCCCAGTTGTCCTCTTCCACGTTGGCGAGCGCGGCGGCCATGCCGCCCTGCGCGGCGCCCGTGTGGGAGCGGGTCGGGTAGAGCTTCGTCAGCACGGCGGTGCGGCTGCGCTTCGTCGCCTCGATGGCGGCGCGCATGCCGGCGCCGCCGGCGCCGACGATGACGGTGTCGTACTTGTGGATCTTCATGAGTGGTTGCCTCAGCCCCGTGCCTAGCGGATGTTCGGGTCGAAGGTGAAGATCACCAGCGTGCCCAGCAGAATCGTGAACACCGTGGCGGTGTACAGCAGGCCCTTCAGCCACAGGCGCGTGCCCGCGCGTTCCGCGTAGTCGTTGATGACGGTACGCAGGCCGTTGGAGCCGTGCAGCATGGCGAGCCACAGCATCGCGAGGTCCCAGGCCTGCCACCAGGGGCTCGCCCAGCGGCCGGCCACGAAGGCGAAGCCGATCTTGGAGACGCCACCGTCGAGGACGAGCTGGATCACCAGGTGGCCGATGACCAGGACGACCAGGACGATGCCGGACAGGCGCATGAAGAGCCAGCCGTACATCTCGAAGTTGCCGCGGGTCGATTTCGGGGTCTTCTTGGTGCGCTTGCGAGGGGCCTCGATGAACGGGGCCGGATTGTCGACGCTGTAGGCCGAGAAATCTCCGGCGCCCTCTACGGGGCCGATACCGGAAGCGGCGGTGTCAGTAGTGGACATCTGCGTCAGCTCCCGAATACTTCGCGGAATGCGTGACCGAGGACGGGGTAAAGAGCCCCGAACATCAGCACGACCCAGATACCGACGACGGACCAGAGCATCTGCTTCTGGTAGCGCGGGCCCTTGGACCAGAAATCGACGGCGATGACACGCAGGCCGTTGAGCGCGTGGAAGAGGATGGCGGCGACGAGGCCGTATTCCAGCAGCGCGACGATCGGCGACTTGTACGTGGCCACGACGTTGTCGTATTGCTCGGGGGAGACACGGACGAGAGCAGTGTCCAGGACGTGTACGAACAGGAAGAAGAAGATGAGGACGCCGGTGACTCGATGAGCCACCCAGGACCACATTCCTTCCCGGCCGCGGTACAGCGTTCCAGCCGGCACGGAAGAACCCTCCGGGAGCGGGGATTGGGGCCGCGCCGGCTTCTCTGTCGGTCGGGCCCGGCCGGGTACGGTCCACCGGCCCCGGCCATCGTAGCGACGTGTTGTCGGAACGCTTACAGCGGCCCTATCAATGTGATCAAACTGGCAATCAATCAGGCACGTTCGGGCTATTACGGACGCCGGATGTCGGCGGTTCGCGGCTCCTGGGCGAACTGACGGACGAGGCGGGTCAGCCGGCCGCGGGCCAGTCTGCGCAGCTCGTCGGCGGTGATGACCCGTTCCTCCTCGGGGTCGTTCGCCAGACGCGACCGGATTCCGACGAGTACGTGGTCGAGGGCTTCCCCTGGGGCAAATCCGTCCAGACAGATGACGAACACATGTCCGAATCTGCTCTCGTATGCGGCGTGTGCGGCGCTCAGCGCGGTGTGGGCGACGGAGTACGCGCCCTCCGGGAGCAGCGCGAGCGACTCGCCGGCGAGGGCTTCGGCCAGGTCGGCCGGGGTCAGGTCGTACGCCGCCTCGTCGGCCGCGGCCAGCAGGGCGCCGAGGTCCGGGTAGGGGCGGTGATCGGCCAGACGGTGGACCCAGCGCAGGCTGCGGCAGCAGGTGAGCAGGGCGCGGGTGACCTCATCGGCGGGTGCGGAGTTGAACCCGTCGAGGCGGGCCGGGGACGGCGCCGCGCTCTTCTGCTCGGGGAGGGCGACCTGGCCGGGGAGGCGTGGGAGACGGTGAGACGTCAGCGTGGATCCTCGGCGGTGGGGTGAGACGCGCGACGTCCGGTGAGCGTGACGTGCGTGCGATACGTGTGTTTCGGCAGGGGGAGAAGTGAAAGGTGTGCCGCTCACGCTATCGAGGAGTGTCGGGACCTGTCCGACGGATGCCCGGATTTCACCCGCACGAGAGAGTTTCGGAGCGTGTGGTGGACGCCCGCGGTGACGGCCGGGGCAGAGTTCGCGGAGGAGCGGAGGGGGGCTGCCGAGAGGTGGCGTGGAGAGGTGGACACCTCGATGGAGGAGTACACCTGAATGGAGGAACGGGTCCGGAAGCGACATGAGCGTGGCGGAACCGGCGGGGCGGAATGTGGAGTCCCCCAGGCGGCGACATGCGCGTTGCGGAACCGGCAGCGCGAAACGTGGTGGCGAAATGAGCGGGGTGAAGTGAGCGGAGTGAAGTGAACACGGCCTGGTGAACACGGCGTGGTGATCAGGGTGAAGTGAGCTGGGTGAAGTGGCCGTGGTGAAGTGGGTGCGGCGAAGTGAGAGCGTGAAATGAGGGTGGCGGAGTGAGTGGTGGCAGGCGGCGGGCGCCGCGGCGGCGGACATGGCGGAACGGGCAGGCCGGGCTCGCCGCGGGCGGTCTGGCGGTCGCCGGTGTCGTCGCCGTGGCCGTGGCGGTCTGGCCCGGTGGCGACGGACAGCCGGCCGGGGCGCGGGTGCCGTCCGCCGACCGGTCGCAGGCCGTGTCCGCCGGCCTGTCGCCCGCCGCCAGTCCCTCGCCGACCCGGAACTACCCCCTCTCCAAGGCCCCTCGCACCATCCCGGCCGTACGGCAGCACATCGCGGCCCGCGGCCCCGGCTGGCGCCCGGCCGCCGGTGCCCGGGTGGTCGTGGCCAACAACGGCCTCGCCGACGAGGGCAAGCTGCTCGCCGGCGAGCTCAAGCTGACGTACGCGGGGCGGACGGGCGCCAAGGCGGGCGATGTCGAGCTGGGCCTCGACAAGGGGAGCGCGGGCCCGGAGTCGTACACCCTCACCGTCAAGAACAGCCGGGTCACCATCACCGGGCCCGCCGAGGCCGGTGTCTTCTACGGCACACGCACCCTCAAGCAGGAGGTGCACGGCGGCGGTACGGCGCCGGAGGGTGTCGTACGCGACCGGCCCGCGAAGCCGTTCCGCGGGTTCATGCTCGACATCGCGCGCAAGCACTTCACGGCGGCCTGGATCGAGGACCGGGTGCGGGAGCTCGGGGACCTGAAGTACAACCAGCTCGGCCTGCACTTCTCCGACGACCAGGGCTTCCGCATCCAGTCCGACACGCACCCCGAGATCGTGTCGAAGCAGCACCTGACGAAGGCGGAGGTGCGCCAGATCCTCGCTCTCGCGGCTAGCCGGCACATCACCGTCGTGCCCGAGATCGACTCGCCGGGCCACCTCGGCGCGGTCATCGCGGCGCACCCCGATCTCCAACTGCGCAATGTGTCGGGGGTTCCCGTCCGCGGCGCCGTCGACGTCTCCAAGCCCGCTGCGGGCGCCCTCGTCGACGACCTGCTCAACGAGTACGCGAGCCTCTTCCCCGGCGCCTACTGGCACCTCGGCGGCGACGAGTACCAGGCACTGACGGTGGCGAACCCGGCGGCGTCCTTCCCGCAGCTGGCCACCGCGGCCAGGAACAAGTACGGAGCGGGCGCGAGTGTCGCCGACCTCACGACCGGCTGGCTGAACGACCGCGCCAAGCTGATCCACGGGCACGGCCGGACGGCGCGGGCCTGGAACGACGGCTTCTTCCGCGGGGGCACCGTCCAGGCGGACGGCGGTCTCCAGGTGGCGTACTGGACCGGCAAGGAGATCGGGGCCCGGCTGCCGATCGAGTATCTGAGTGCGGGCCGCAAGGTCATCAACTACAACGACGAGTACCTCTACTACGTCCTCGGCGAACCCCAGACCTTCGTCTACCCGACCGGGCAACGCATCTACGAGCAGTGGACCCCCCTCGTCCTGCGCGGTACGACGCCGGTCCCCGCGAAGTACGACCCCCAGATCCTCGGCGGGTCCTTCGCCGTCTGGTGCGATCTCGCGGGCTCGCAGACCCAGGACCAGGTCGCGGCGGGCATCCGCATGCCGCTGCGCGCCCTGACCCAGAAACTGTGGGATCCGCGCACACCGGCCCTGTCCTGGACTCAGTTCAAGGTGCTGGCGAACCAGTTGGGCTGAGGCGGTACCGGGCGCGGCAGGAACGGTCTGGACCGAGCCGGTACCGGGTGTCGCCAGGGCGTTGCCGGAATGTGCTGGACGCGGCGACGTGCGGAAGTTTATCTTCCGTTTACTTGTTCGTGTGCCGGGCGTGACCCTGGGGAGGGGTGCGCCCGGCTTCTCGTGCCGTCACCGCGACGTGACGCACGCCTGGGGGTTCTCATGACCATGCCGCCATCGCCGCAGCAGCCCACGTCGGAGGGGCCTGCCGCGACGCAGCCCATGACGGAAGGGCCCGCGTCGCCGCAGCCCGCTGTGCAGGGAATCGCCTCGCGGCCCCCCTTGCCGCCGCTGCCGCCGCTCCCGTCGCCGCACGGCCCCGCCTCGCTGCGCTCGCCCGTCGTCCTCGGAAAGGTCGCCGCCGCACTGCTCGGCCTGGTGATCGCCGCGGACCTCTTCGGGATCTGGGCGGACTACACGCTGTACGACGTGACGGCTGACCACGCGGACTCGCTCAACGCCGTCGCCGGGTATGCGCAGGGGGCCACGCTCGTGGCGGCCGCCGTCGTCTTCCTGATCTGGTTCCTGCGGGTCCGTGTCAACGCCGAGGTCTTCAGCCCGTTCGGGCACACCTTCTCCCGAACCTGGGTGGGCTGGGGCTGGTTCGTGCCGTTCGTGAACCTGTGGCGCCCGCGCCAGGTCATGGCGGACATCTGGGACGCGAGCCGGCCGGCGGGTATCCGTAACCGGCAGGGACTCGTCAACACCTGGTGGACGTTCTGGATCATCGGGCTGGTGGCCGACCGAGCCTCCATCGCCGCCTCCGGCAAGCCCGGAACCGCCCAGGCGATCCAGGATGCCGCCGTCCAGTCCCTGTTCGCCGACGCCCTCGACATCGTGGCCGCCGTGTTCGCGATCCTCGTCGTGTTGAAGCTGACGCGGATGCAGGACCGCAAGGCGCACGAGGGCCCGGTCGCGTCCGGCGTCTGACGTGCACCGATTCGTCCGTTTCGCGGCCCGACCCAGGCGCCTGAGGAACCGTCGGGCCGTTCCTCGGCGTGTCGGGTGCCGAGTCAGAGCAATTGGCCGAAAACCTGTTCATCTGGCTCTTCGACAGGCAGGGTGGGGTCGCACTGTGACACTCCTGGTCCGTTGCACGCAGTAAGGGGAAGTGCGGGCTCCGTAAGGCAAGGGCGCCCTGTCGAGGCATTTCGAGGGAGTCGTGATGAGTCTGGTGGAACTGATCGCTCAGGCCGACGAGCGAGGTCTGGCGGCGAGCGGTCTGGCTTGTTTGGATCGGTGTGTGCCGCTGCTGGGCGGTGACGACGATGTCCTGCGCCCCCTGTGGGCGAGCCTGGCGGAGACGGACCCCTGGGCCGAGTGGGGAACGCGCCTTGACGAGGCTCGCGCCAAGCTGGACGCGGAGGACCCCGAGCCCGCCGTGACCGACGAGGACCACGCCGCCGTGCTCGCCCGCGGCATGCTCGACGCCGTCCCCGCGAAGCCCTCCGAGGAAGAGCTGCGTGCCTGGTCGGACGCCTGCTCGGTGGCGGCGCTGCAGGTTCACCGGTTCCTCGACCACGCCGACGACGCGGAGGCGTGCGTGACGGCACGCCGTGAGGGGCGCACGGAGGGGATGTCCCCGCTCGTCGCCGCCGAACTGCGCCGCCAGGTCGCCATCCTGGAACTGCTCGCCGAGCACGGCAAGGGCGGACTGCGGCTCGCACTGGACGCGTCGACGGAGGGGCGGCGCGTGCTGCGGGCGGTGGTGTCACGCAGGGCGCGCGGGCGGGTGTAGCCCCGGGACACGGGTGCGCCGGAGGCGGTACGGCTCCGGCGCACCCCAAACCTTGTCCCTGAGGGGCTTCTGTGACGGTCCCGAGGTGGAGGTGGCGGTCCTGGGCCGGTGTCGCGAACCCTCGCTCGAACGGGTGACGAATCCGGCCGTCGTCGCGCTCTATCGAGTGTGAACGCAACTCAAGCTACCCGGCCCTCAGCTGCGACAAAGCCCGTTCGCTGGGCGGCCGACACGGTCGCGACCATGCGCGAGGGCGCCCGGCTGCGCCTCGACTACTCGGCGCAGAGCCTGTGGCGCGTCGACCGCGTGATCGACGAGATACGCCGGGACGGCGCCCCGTACGCCGCCATCGAGAGCGTGCTGCGCGGCTTCGGGGCGTACGCCGGTGAGGTCGTCGCCCGTCAGGCCGGCGCCGAATGGTGGGAGACCGGCGGCGAACACTGGCTGCGCACCCCCGACGGACGGCTCTGGGACCCGATCGAGGAGGCCCGCCGCTGCTACGCCGGCGACGGCTCCCTGCGCCTGCTGTGCCGTGAGGCCACCCGCTAGGACCTGTCCGGCGCGACGACGGCCGGGCCGCTTTCCGCGTCCGGGCGGCGTGTCTGACGCACTGTGACATTTCCTTGGGGTCCGACGCTGATGACCATGGGGGTGTCGACGCGGCCGGCCGCGTCGACAGGGCACATTCGGGCGAACTCGGTGCGAACGAGGACAGTGTTGGGCCAGGGAGGGGAACCCCGCCGCGTGCAGCCGTACGACGCGGAACTGGGCGTGGCCGTGGCGCGGGCGCAAGAAGGGGACGAGGCCGCCTTCGCGGTCGCGTACCGGATCGTGCAGCCCGGACTGCTCGGCTATCTGCGGGGCATCGTCGGCGACGACGCCGAGGACGTGGCGTCCGACGCCTGGCTGGAGATCGCCAGGGACCTGGGACGGTTCCGGGGAGACGGCGCGGGGTTTCGCGGCTGGACCGCGACCATCGCCCGGCACCGGGCGCTGGACCATCTGCGGCGGCTGAGGGTGCGGCCCCGGGGAACCGCCATCGAACAGGATGTGCTGGACCTGCCCGGCAGGCACAGCACGCACGACGAGGCGCTGGAGACCCTGTCCACCGAATACGCCCTGGAACTGGTCGCGGGACTGCCGCGCGACCAGGCCGAGGCCGTGCTCCTGCGGGTGGTCGTCGGCCTCGACGGACCGGCCGCGGCGCGCGTCCTCGGCAAACGCCCCGGCGCGGTGCGCACCTCCGCCCACCGCGGCCTGAAGCGGCTCGCGCGCCAGCTCGGCGTCACGGATGTGACGGATGAGGAGTCCCGGACGCTGGGGGAGTCGGGATGAGCCGTGCGTCCGGAACGGCCGGCACGCCGTCGCCGCCCGCAGCGGCATCGCCGCCCGGAACGGCGTCGCAGTACGACGGACGGATGTTGTCCGGCGGACGGACGGCGCACGGCGGACGGCCTTTGTACGGAGGGCGGTTGCTCTGCGGCGGAAGGTCGCCGTTCGGGGCCGGGGTGTCGAACGGCGGGATGTCGTCCTTCGGTCACCATCCGCCGCGGGGCGAGGAACCGTCGTGCGGAGTGCGGTCGTTGTACGGCGCGGAGCGCGGAGTGGAGTCCTCGTACGACGACGAGTTGTCGGGCGGAGCGGCAGGCGGAGATGGAACCGGACGCGGAACCGGACATGGGTGAACGGCACGGCGACGGCGGGATTCCCGACCGGCGCGTCGCGCGTCCGGCGACCCCCGGGAGCGAACAGGCCGGTCTGGAGACGCTCCTCGCCGCGGCGATGCGCGGTCGGGCGGACGACACCGAGGCGGAGACGCGGGCCGTCGCCGCCTTCCGGGTCGCGCGGGACGGCGGCGCGCACACCGCGCGAACCCGGCGGCGGGACGACTGGCGCCCCGGCGAGCAGAGGCGGCCGAGCCGTTCCACGAGGGCCACGTTCGCCGTGCTGCTGGCCGGTCTGACGCTGGGCGGTGTCGCCGTCGCGGCCGTCGGACCGTCCTCGCACGACGACGGCGGCCACCGGGGCAGCGCCGGGGCCCGGCCGTCCGGCAGCGGTGCGGACCGGTTCTCCGGCAAGGCCGCGCCGCCCGTCGGGCCCGGAACTCCCGGCGTCTCCGCCCCGAGCGGCTCGGTGGAGACCGACCCCGCGGGGCGTCCGCCGAAAGCCCAGGACACCGAGGCCCACTGCCGTGCGTACGACTCGGTCAGGGGCCGGGGCAACGCCCTGAACGCGAGGGCCTGGCAGCGGCTCGTCACGGCCGCGGGCGGCGAGGACGAGGTCGAGGCGTACTGCGCCGAGCAACTGGCCGAGCGCACCGGGGCCAAGGAGACGAAGGGGACCGGGAACCCCGGGAACAGCGGGAAGGCGGCCAGGACGCCGGTTCCGGGAGCCCCGGCCGCCACGCCGAAGCCGACGAAGTCCAGGAACGAGCGGTAGGCAGGCAGCGGTAGGAGGGCCGAGGTCGGCAGGCCACTGGGTCGAACAGGGTTCGACGGCACCGGCGCACATCGCTGCCGATGGCAACGGCCGGGGCCGCCACCCCCCACAGGAGAGGCCCCGACCGTCGCGCGGCACGGGCCGCGCGGCGACCCGTACTCTCTACAGCGCCGGGACTGCGTTTTGTGTCACACCTCGCACTGTCACCATGTAGTTGCGCGTTGTACGAACATGGACGGGGAGCTGTTTCAGGCCGTAACGTGCCTTTCGCGCCGGTGCGGAGAACGGACGACCGCAACCACGAGGGACCTGAGACCACGATTGCGTGGAATCCGGGACCGCGACCACGTGGGGCCTGAGACCAGAACCGCGTGGGACCTGAGACCAGAACCACGCGGACCTGAGACCACAACCGTCCATCGAGGAACCACGACGGCGAGAACCCGGTCCGCGAGAGCGGCGCCGGTTGAGGCGCAAAGAGGGGCGCGGGGGTGCTGGGGGACGACGCGGAGCTGACCGCCGCGGTACTTGCTGCACAGGACGGGGACGAGACCGCGTTCCGGACTGTGTACCGAGCGGTGCATCCACGCCTGCTCGGATACGTACGGACGCTGGTGGGCGAGGCGGACGCGGAGGACGTCACGTCCGAGGCCTGGCTCCAGATCGCCCGTGACCTGGAGCGGTTCAGTGGGGACGCGGACCGTTTCCGCGGCTGGGCGGCGAGGATCGCCCGCAACCGCGCCCTGGACCACATACGGATGCGTGGCCGCCGCCCCGCGATAGGCGGCGACGAGACCGAGCTGACCGGCAAGGCCGCCGAGTCCGACACCGCGATCGAGGCGATCGAGGCGCTGTCCACCGACAGCACCCTCTCGCTCATCGCCCAGCTCCCGCAGGACCAGGCGGAGGCCGTAGTGTTGCGCGTCGTGGTCGGCCTCGACGCAAAGACGGCCGCCGAGACCCTCGGCAAGCGTCCCGGAGCCGTCCGCACGGCGGCGCACCGCGGCCTGAAACGGCTCGCGGAGCTGCTCGGCACCGATCCGGAATCCGTCGGCGCGCTCGACGCCGTTCCCCCACAACGAGGTTCGCGCACCCGCGCGGTGACGTCCGCCGGTGTGACGCATACGCGTTCGCGGGCGCAGAAGGACATGTGATGGCCGACGAGCAGTACAGGTGGCTGGACCGCGACGCCGCGGAGCGTCTGCTGCGCAGAGAGCCGCTGGAAGCCGTCGACGCCGGCACCCGTGAGCAGATGGACCGCCTTGCCGAGGCGCTCGACGCGCTGGCCGCCGAACCCAAGCTGAGCAGCGACGAACTCCCGGGCGAGGCCGCCGCGTTGGCCGCGTTCCGCAAGGCGCGCGCGGACGGGGACGGCGCCGCGGCACAGCTCGGCCACCGTGGTCACGCACGGCCCGGCGCGCATGTCGCGGACGGCGGCCTCGTACGCATCGGGCGCCCCGGCGCGCACGGACGCCGGACGCGTTGGGGACGGCCCACCCGCTTCGGGCTCGCCGCGGTGCTGGCCGTCGGGATGGTCGGCGGGGTGGCCGTCGCGGCCGGAACCGGAGTGCTGCCGACTCCGTTCACCCGTGAACACCCGGGCCCGGCCGCCACGGCCACGGCGGTACGGACCCCGGACCGGCCGCTCGTGTCCGCCTCGCCGTCGCCCGAAGTCTCCGGCGGCATCGGCTCCATGCTGCCGGTGCCTGACGGTCCGTCGGGCGGTCCCTCCGGCGACGCCTCCTCGCCCGCCGATTCCGGCACCGACTTCACGAGCGGTCTGCCCCGTCCGGACTCCACCGGGAGCGCCGACCGCACCCGCGAGTGGTGGGCCCGTACGCGTTCGTACTGCCGTGATGTCCTCGACGGCAAGGATCTGGACGCGGACCGCAGGCGCGCACTGGAGCATGTGGCGGGTGGCGGCCGCCGGGTGAAGCTGTACTGCTCGGGCGTCCTCGGCCGCCGGCTGGGCGGCGGATCGGCCGACGGCACCGGAAACGGAACAGGCGACGGCGGCGAGCAGGGGTCGAGCCAGGGGGACCAGGGCGGCGAGCAGGGCGGCGGCGGTGACGGCGACGGCCACCACATAGCGCCACGCGGCAACGACCCCCGGGGCAACGGTGGTATCAGCACCCCGTCCGCCCTGTACCCGGGGCCGGCTGCGCTCCTGCCGGCCGTGCCGACGAGGTCCCCGCTGTCGAGCGCGACGCCGATCCCGTCGGACAGCGCCCTCTCGTGAACGGCCGTTCTCCCAGGCGCTGATCGTGCCGTCGTCGGCTTCCCGACCGGCGTGCTGTCGTGCCGTCAGCTCTCCGACCAGCTCACTCTTGTGACCGTTGCCCTCGCGCAGAGCGTGCTGCGGGGCTCGGCCCCGTCGTGCCGCACGGGTGGCCCAACACCCTGACTCTGGTCCGGCGAGCTCCCGGAGCCTCGCTGACCTGCGCTTTCGTATTGCGTTGAACTTTTTTTGGGCCGGGTGTGACGTTTTCGGCCGCCCTGACGCAGTAAGTGGTGAGCCGACTGGTCATCGGCCGTCGCACGGAGCCGGGGTTCCCCCCGTACCCATGGCTCTGTGCAACCGGCGCGGGTGGGACACGTTCCCCCGGTCCCACCCGCGCCCCACTCTCCCTCGCCCCGCCTTCGCGCAGGGGTCCGTCACCAGTAGACGACGACCTTGTCGCCCGTGCGGACCTGTGCGAACAGCGCCGCGACCTTCCCCTCGTCCCGCACGTTGACGCAGCCGTGCGAGGCGCCGTAATAGCCGCGGGCCGCGAAGTCCGAGGAATAGTGCACCGCTTGGCCGCCGCTGAAGAACATCGCGTACGGCATCGACGTGTGGTAGATCGTCGACACATGGTGGCGCGACTTGAAGTAGACGCTGAACACACCTTCGCGGGTGGGCGTGTACTGCGAGCCGAACCGCACGTCCATCTCCGAGACCGTCCTGCCGTCGATCATCCAACGCAGCGTGCGGCTCGTCTTGCTGACGCACAGCACACGGCCCGTCATACAGCGCGGGTCGGGCTTCGCGGCCGGCTGCCCGCCGTAGGGGTACAGCTCCCAGTCCGCCGGTTCGTGTGTCATCTTCCGCAGCCGCCGCCAGGTGACGGTGTCCAGTTCACCGGTGCGCGGCAGCCCCCGCTTGCCCTGGAACCCCTTCACGGCCTCGACCGTCCGGGCGTCGTACGTCCCCGTCGGCGGGGTGATCAGCCACGCGACCTGATGCAGCCGCGCCTGCGCCTTGCGGACGTCGTCGCCCCGGTCGCCGCTGGACCAGAGGACTTCGGCGGGCACGGCGGCGGGCTTGCCGCCCTTCCCCGTCCCGGCGGAGCCGGACTGGTCGTCCGCCCCCTTCGACGGCGCGGCGGGCTTGTCGTCCTCCCCCTTCGCGCCGGGGGCCGGGGCGAGCGAACCCTCGATCCGTACCGGCGGCTTCTTCCCCTGCGCGTCCACGGCGTGCGCCGTGCAGCCGCTCACCGCGGCGAACGCCGCGAGCGCGGCCAGCGATCTCTTCATGCCAGTCGTACGCATCCGGACCCCTGTTCCACCCGTCCTGTCGTGCACTTCAGGCCCCCGTCCCGCCGTCGTGTCACCTGAGATGCTCCCCGCGGGTGACCGGTTGCGAACCAGGCCGCATGGTGGAAGAGAACCATGGAACCGGCCCGCGAAAGGGTCGTTGAGCAAGGTCCCGGCGCGGGTCCCTCTGCTTGGTGCACCGGGGCCGCTACAGTCCGTGGCCGAGGTCGATTCCTGTCATCGGGCCGCTTCACGGGAGGCACAGCAATGGCGCGCGAATCCGAGTCCGGACTGCCCATCGAACCGGTCTACGGCCCCGAGACCCTGGACGGCTGGGACCCGGCCGAGAAACTGGGCGCGCCGGGCGCGTACCCCTTCACCCGTGGGGTGTACCCGTCGATGTACACGGGCCGTCCGTGGACCATGCGGCAGTACGCCGGTTTCGGCACGGCCACCGAGTCCAACGCCCGCTACAAGCAGCTGATCGCCAACGGCACGATGGGCCTGTCGGTCGCCTTCGACCTGCCCACCCAGATGGGCCACGACTCGGACGCCCCCCTCGCGCACGGCGAGGTCGGCAAGGTCGGTGTGGCGATCGACTCGATCGACGACATGCGCGTCCTGTTCGACGGGATCCCGCTGGACAAGGTCTCCACCTCGATGACGATCAACGCGCCCGCCGCGCTGCTGCTGTTGATGTACCAGCTGGTCGGCGAGGAACAGGGCGTCCCGGCCGATCGGTTGACCGGCACCGTCCAGAACGACGTCCTCAAGGAATACATCGCGCGCGGGACCTACATCTTCCCGCCCAAGCCGTCCCTGCGGCTCATCGCGGACATCTTCAAGTACTGCCGGACCGAGATTCCGAAGTGGAACACGATCTCGATCTCGGGCTATCACATGGCCGAGGCGGGAGCGACTCCCGCGCAGGAGATCGCGTTCACGCTCGCCGACGGAATCGAGTACGTCCGTACGGCCGTCGACGCCGGCATGGACGTCGACGACTTCGCGCCCCGCCTCTCCTTCTTCTTCGTCGCCCGTACGACCATCCTGGAGGAGGTCGCCAAGTTCCGAGCGGCCAGGCGCATCTGGGCCCGGGTCATGCGGGACGAGTTCGGCGCGAAGGACCCCAAGTCGCTGATGCTGCGCTTCCACACGCAGACGGCGGGTGTCCAGCTCACCGCGCAGCAGCCGGAGGTGAACCTGGTCCGGGTCGCGGTCCAGGGCCTCGGCGCGGTCCTCGGCGGCACCCAGTCGCTGCACACCAACTCCTTCGACGAGGCCATCGCGCTGCCCACCGACAAGTCCGCGCGACTGGCCCTGCGCACCCAGCAGGTCCTGGCCTACGAGACGGACGTGACGGCGACGGTCGACCCGTTCGCGGGCTCGTACGTCATCGAGAGGATGACCGACGACGTCGAGGCGGCCGCCGTCGACCTCATGACGAGGGTCGAGGACCTCGGCGGCGCCGTCGAAGCGATCGAGCACGGCTTCCAGAAGGGCGAGATCGAGAGGTCCGCCTATCGCGTCGCCCAGGAGACCGACTCGGGCGAGCGTGTGGTGGTCGGCGTCAACCGCTTCCAGCTCGACGAGGAGGAGCCGTACGAGCCGCTCCGCGTCGACCCGGCCATCGAGGCCCAGCAGGCCGAACGCCTCGCCCGCCTCCGCGCCGAGCGAGACCAGGAGGCCGTCGACACCGCACTCGCCGCCCTGAAGAAGGCCGCCGAAGGCACGGACAACGTCCTCCACCCCATGAAGGACGCCCTGCGCGCCCGCGCGACGGTCGGCGAGGTCTGCAACGCGCTGCGCGAGATCTGGGGCACGTACGTGCCGTCGGATGCCTTCTGACCTGCTCTCCCGCGTACGGGCCGCGCACCGCGCGGAGATTCGCTCCTCGACGGCGACTGACGGGCGAGACGCCTCTACGGGCTGTCGGAGGCCCGTGCGACACTCGCTCTCATGCTTGGTGTCATCGATCTCCCCACCTATCTCGCGGGTCTCGTCCTGATCGTCCTGCTGCCGGGACCGAACTCGCTGTACGTGCTGTCCGTCGCCGCCCGCAGGGGCGTCCGTACGGGCTATACCGCCGCCGCGGGTGTGTGGTGCGGGGACACCGTGCTGATGACGCTGTCGGCGGCCGGTGTGGCGTCGCTGCTGCAGGCGAACGCCGTGCTGTTCGGGATCGTGAAGTACGCCGGCGCGGGATATCTGACGTGGCTGGCGGTCGGGATGCTGCGGGCCGCGTGGGCGATGTGGCGGGCCCGACGGGAGCCGGTCGCGGAGAGCGCGGAGCCCGAGGTGGTGGCCGGGGAGCGGCCGTTCCGGCGGGCGCTGGTGATCAGCCTGTTCAACCCGAAGGCGATCCTGTTCTTCGTCGCCTTCTTCGTGCAGTTCGTCGACCCCGGGTACGCCTACCCGGCCCTCTCCTTCGTCGTGCTCGGCGCCTTCGCCCAGCTCGCGAGCTTCCTCTACCTGACCGCGCTGATCTTCAGCGGTACGCGCCTCGCGGCGGCCTTCCGCCGACGCAAGCGCCTCTCCGCGGGCGCCACGACCGCCGCAGGCGCCCTCTTCCTCGGCTTCGCGGTCAAGCTCACGCTCGCCAGCACCTAGGAACGCCGGTGGCGTTCAGCCGGGGTCGAAGGCGGGTGCAATGTGCGAGGGAGCCGAGTTCGGGCGTCCCCGTTTCCGGGCGGCCAGGTGGCCACCCGGAAACGCCTGGAAACGGTTCAGCAGTGGTCGGTGGACGTCGCGTACCAGCCGCCCCACGTATTGGTCGCGTAGTCGTCGTAGTTGCAGTAGGAGTTTCCGGACTCCGTCACGACCTTCACGGCCTTGCCGGTGGAGTTCTCGAAAAACGCGGTGAAGTGCGACGCTCTGCCGTTCCCGGGCATCTCCTTCCAGCCGCCCGCACCCGACCACGTGTGCCAGATGCTTCCTGAAGGTGCCACACCGAAGCACTCGGACGGCCCGAATTGCCAAACGAACAGGATCGCGCCGTATTCGTTCAGGTTCCCCGTGTAGCCAAGACACGTGACGGACGCAGCGGCTGCCGGAGTCGCGGACAGCCCCACCGCGCCTGCGGCTGCCAGTGACAGCGCGGCGACAGTGGCCGACAGGCGGAAACGAGACTTCACGTTCTCTCCCTTGTTCGGTTTCGCTGGCTGAAGCTTTTTCCGAATTGCACGCTACGGAGGGAGAAGTGAATTCCACAAGGCTGATTTCGGCTGTCGGCGGGAACGGACTCGCGCGCTCCATGTAGGAAAAGTGGCGCAGGAATTCAACTGTTCGCTATTCTTCGGTCTCGCGTGATGCCCGCACGGCTGGGCCGATATCAGCCGAGAGCGAGTTCGTCCGGGCCGAGAAAGTTCCTGTGATGCCGGTGCTGCGGCCGGGCCCCCGTACCGGCTGCGCGCCAAATAGAAAGCACTGACGTATCCGCCGGCGAATCGAGCAACCGCGCTGCGACCGGGTACTGAGCGCCCGGCTCAGCCAACTGACAGCGGTTCGAACGCCACCGGGTCGCTCACCGACCGGCTGAGCAGTTCCTCGTCCGTCTCCGATTCCGTCTCCGAGTCCGTCTTCACCGGACCTTCCCTCCTGCGGCCGTGACGACGACGACGCCCGCACCCGGTGGTCGGTGACCGGGTGCGGGCGCGTTCGGCGGAGGGGCGATCTCCGGCCGGGTGTACGGGTGCCTCGGGGGCGACCTACGGAGCGGTCACCGGAAGGCCGGCTACGGGCGCGGCTTCGAGAGGGCCGTGCGGAGTTTCGGGGTGAGCCATTTCTCCACGTACTGGTTGAGCAGCCAGGCGAGCAGCAGCATCGTGGCGACCGTGGCCAGGAACGTGCCGTACGACGGGATGTGCAGGGTCTGGTGGTAGGCCTTGATGGCGACCCAGCCCAGGTGTTCGTGGACCAGGTAGAAGGGGTACGTCAGTGCGCCCGCGACCGTCAGCCAGCGCCAGTTCGCCCAGCGCAGCCAGCCCAGTGCGATCGCGGCGACGGCGACGTAGCCGAAGGTGATGACGAGGATGATGCCGAGGGACGAGCGGTTGGAGAAGAACTCCGGGTTCGGGGCGTGCCACAGCCGCTGGACCGCGTAGTGCTGGCCGATCAGCCAGCTCACGCCGACGATGCCCCAGGCGTACGCGTCACGCCGGTCGCGGTGGACGAGATAGAGGCCGACACCGCCGATGAAGAGCGGGGCGTACTCCGGCATCAGGACCATGTTGAGGAGCGGCTCGTTCACGCCCTGCGCGATGGCCGCCGCGAGGGTCCAGCCCGCGCAGAACATGATCACGCGCTGCCGGTTCGCCCCCGGCAGCACGATGCACAGCGCGAAGAGGGCGTAGAAGCGGACCTCGGCCCACAGGGTCCAGCACACGCCCAGCACCCGGTCGACGCCCAACGGCTGCTGCAGCATCGTCAGGTTGAGCAGCGCGTCGCTCGGGGAGACCGCCTTGTACGCGACGACGGGCAGGGCGAACACCGCCGTCACGATGATGATCGCGGCCCAGTACGCGGGCAGCAGCCGGGAGGCGCGGGAGGCGAAGAAGGAGCGCAGCGGCCGGCCCCAGCCGCTCATGCAGATGACGAAGCCGCTGATCACGAAGAAGACCTGCACGCCCAGACAGCCGTAGGCGAACAGATTGTGCAGCATGGGGAACTGATGCTTCGGCGAAGTGCCCCACGCCGTCGCGACCTCGCCGTCCCGGCCGCCGTAGTGGTATCCGGCCACCATCAGGGCCGCGACGAGCCGCAGCCCGTCGAGGGCGCGCAGCCGGTTCTCCCGGCGCGCCGCGGGCTTGGGCGGGGGTGACGTCTCGGCGGGTGGCAGGACGGTACGGACCACGGTGCCGGTTGACGTCCCGCGGGCCTCCTCGGGCGTGTCGATCACAAGGTTCCCCTCAATGGGACTCAGCTGGCCCACAGCACGTTAGTCCGATAGTCGGGGATGCTTACGCCTCGGCGAGGCCGGTTTGTCGTCTCGCCCACGGGAGTTCATCTATGTGATGCCCCTACGTTGAGAACTCTTCCGAATCGGCACAAATCGACGGCGGTCCGGACGAGGTTCCGAAGTCCTCTCGAACGGGTGTCGCGGGGGGTGGGGAGCGCAGGGGCGCATGTGGGGCGCGCCGATGGGTGTTTGGGGGTGCGCGAGGCGCGCGCGGCAGGCGTGCACCGGGAGCCCGCCCCGAAGTATGCGCGGGGCGCACCCCCGGCAACGGAGACAACGCCCCAGCGGCCACGCGCAAGCGCGCCCGCCGCAAACACCCGTGGACACGCCGACCCTGGAGACCCGGGTGGCCCGAGAGACCGGCGCGGTCCGGGAATCCCGGTGATCCGAGAACCTCGGAGCCCGAAAAGCCCCGCGTGGCGCGACAACCCCGATGGCCCGGGAATCCGCGTGGCGCGACAACTCCGATGGCCCGGGAATCCCGCGTGGCCCGGGAACCCCGGAGCCCGGGAATCCCGCGTGGCCCGGGAACCCCGGAGCCCGGGGATCCCGCGTGGCCCGGGAACCCCGGAGCCCGGGAATCCCGCGTGGCCCGGGAACCCCGGAGCCCGGGGATCCCGCGTGGCCCGGGAACCCCGGAGCCCGGGGATCCCGCGTGGCCCGGGAACCCCGGAGCCCGGGGATCCCGCGTGGCCCGGGAACCCCGGAG